>JAFGDM010000151.1 GCA_016932115.1 Deltaproteobacteria bacterium
AACTCCCCTTGGAAAAAGGGAGTGTTTCGTTTTTATTATCATAGATGTTTCCGCGCGATCAAGGCCTTATGTAACAATTTAGCTGTTTTAGAAATCGCAAGCATCAGGCCGCCGGCTTCAGCATTTCAAACAGCTAAATTGTTACGGCCTTTGAAGATTTCCGGGTTGACGTGCGAAATACGAAAAGATAAGCTTTTATAGATGCCCGAAAATCAGAACACATGAAAAACCAACGTTCGAGACAGGAAAACAAGCAATGCTGAAAGTGATTCCCCTCGGGGGACTTGGAGAAATCGGGCTGAACATGATGGTTTTCGAATACGACAGCGACATAATGGTCGTTGACGCCGGCCTCATGTTCCCTGAAGCATACATGCCGGGCGTGGACGTGGTCATCCCCGACATCCAGTATCTGAGGGAAAAAAGAGAGAAGGTGAGGAATATTATCCTCACCCATGGCCACGAAGATCATATCGGTGCCTTGCCCTTTGTTCTTCGAGAGTTCAATATTCCGGTGTTCGGCACGAGCTTCACCATTGAACTGGTGAAAGAAAAACTCCTGGAACACAACCTCCTGGAATCTGCGTCCCTACACAAGGTGAAGGCCGGTGAAAAAATCACCCTTGGTCCCTTTGAGGTTGAATTCATCCGGGTCAACCACAGCATACCTGACGGGGTGGGCCTCGCCATCCGAACTCCGGAGGGGCTTATCATTCATTCAGGGGATTTCAAGGTTGACCAAACGCCTTTGGACAATCAGGGTACAGACTTATTAAGCTTTGCTCGCCACGGCGAACAAGGAGTCCTCGCGTTTTTCTCAGATTCCACGAATGTGGAAAAGGAGGGTTTCACACTCAGTGAAAAACAGGTGACGAAAACCCTTGAAGCACTTTTTGAATCCTGCACAGGAAGACTTATTGTCGCCGCTTTTGCGTCCAACATCTCAAGGATCCAGCAGATTGTGAGACTCGCACAAAAGTTTGGAAGGAAAGTGCATTTCAGCGGAAAGAGCATGCGTACAAACGTTCGGATCGCCGGAGAAGAGGGGCTTCTTGACCTGGATCCCGCCATGGAAATCACGGAATCTGAAATCGCGCTACTGCCGGACGACCGCCTTGCCATGATCACGACAGGAAGTCAAGGCGAGCCTTTGTCCTCTCTGACACGGATCTCTCAAAACAGGCACAAGAGCATCAAAGTGAAAAAAGGGGACATGATCATTCTCTCTTCGCGCTTCATTCCCGGTAATGAGCGAGCGATCACCGCCATCATCAACAACCTCTACCGTATGGGCGCGGAGGTGACTTACGAAAAGGTCTCCCACATCCATTCCTCGGGCCATGCCTATCAAGAAGAACTCAAGCTCATGTTGAACCTGGTTAAACCCAAATATTTCATCCCGGTTCATGGCGAATACCGTCATCTGGTCAAGCACGGGCAACTGGCCATAGATACCGGTTTGCCTGAAGAGAACATCAAGATTCTCGAAGACGGCGAGAGTATTGTTTTTGAAAAGGGTGAAGCTCGCACGGGCGGCAGGGTTCGTTCAGGCCGGGTTCTTGTTGACGGTAAGGGCGTAGGCGATGTGGATGATGTGGTTTTGAGGGACAGAAGAAAACTTTCGGCGGATGGTATCGTTATCCTTCTCCTTGCCCTTGACGAGCAAACCGGTGAGGTGTTCTACGGCCCGGAAATCGTCTCAAAGGGATTTGTTTTCGAAGGACAGAGTGCATGGATTCTGGAGGAGGCAAAGGAATCCGTAATGAGGGTTTTAAAAGAGATTGAAAACCGCGCCCACATTGATTGGACGGAAGTGGCTCCGGAAATAAAGAGAAGTCTGAAACGTCTTATTCGGAATACCATGGACAGGAGACCGCTGATTCTTCCGATAATTATGCCCCTTTAAAGGCGCACGGCGCGAGGTTGACGGCAAGAGACAAGACGCGATGCTTTGAATCGGAGAAAACCTTAATTTTTCTTTTTCCCTGCCGCGTGTGCCGCGCGTCGTATTCACTGGAGGACTTTTAGTTGGCCCCTCGATCAAAGACCTTGGAAAAAGCAAAGAAGCATACCATACCCTTAGCAAAGGAAATTCGAGGAATCTTGTTCGTCCTGGTTGCGATCATGTTGGGGGTCAGCCTTTTTTCCTACCACCCTTCCGATCCCGTGGTCGGTCTCAAAACTTCCCAAGCATTGGAAATAGAGAATCTCTTCGGAAAGCTGGGGGCCCACCTTTCCGGTTGGGTTTTCCAGGTTCTTGGTTTTTCCTCGTTTTGGCTTGTGGCCATTTTCCTTGCCATGGCCGTTCTATCTTTTCGCGGCAGACCTCTTTTTTCTCCGCTCAAAAGCCTTGGGGCAACCCTTTGCCTCCTCGTCTCCTTTTCGGGCATTCTTAATCTTTACCTGTCCAAGGATGTGCCGTACCGAGGCGGGAAAGTTCCGGGCGGAGGCCTGGTGGGTCACTATGTCGGCACATTCGCGAAAGAGGTTTTCAACGACTTCGGTTCCTATGTTCTTCTTTTCGCTGTTTTCATTATTGCTCTAATGATTTGCACTCATATTACATTTGGGTGGGTCTTTTCAATACTACGCCTTTGTTTCGCGGCTCTGCTGAGACAGGGCAAGGAATTCATGCTGAAACAGAAGGAGCGCAGGAGAAAGAAAAAGGTGCGCGAAGATTATATGTGGAAGGAAAAGACAAGGCCCAGGAGAAAAGTGACCATTATTGAACCCAAAAAAGAGCCTCCCAAGAAGCCGGAGCAAGAAGCATTCCCCTTCATGACTCCGGCCGGCGGGTTCAAGCTTCCGCCCATTGACCTTCTGAACGAAGCGCCTTCCGAAAAGAACGTGGAAATCCAGGAAGAAAGCCTAGAACAAAATGCCCGGCGTCTCGAGAGGAAACTGGGCGACTTCGGAGTGGAGGGGGAGGTTGTGGAGATCCTTCCCGGGCCTGTCATTACAATGTACGAACTCAAGCCTGCGCCGGGAGTAAAAATCAGCAAGGTAGCAGGACTTTCAGACGACTTGGCCCTTGCCCTAAGAGCTCCCAGCGTACGAATCGTCGCACCCATTCCCGGCAAGGCGGCAATCGGCATAGAAATCCCCAATAACCAGAGGAGTCCCGTCTACCTGCAGGAAATCCTTTCCTCCCAGGTTTTCAAGTCCTCACCCCACCGTTTGACGATTGCCCTCGGCAAAGACATCACGGGTGCGCCTTTTGTCACGGACCTTGCCAAAATGCCCCACCTCCTCGTAGCCGGGGCAACGGGGACAGGTAAGAGCGTATGTCTCAACAGCATGATAATAAGTCTCCTCTTTAAATCTTCCCCGGACATGGTTCGCTTTCTCATGATAGACCCCAAGAGAATCGAACTCACCATGTATAATGAAATCCCCCATCTTCTCCATCCTGTGGTTACCCAGCCGAAGGAAGCCACAAAGGCCCTTAAGTGGGCGGTGGAAGAGATGGAAAGGCGCTATATGCTTCTCTCGGATCGAGGTGTCAGGAATATCGATGCCTATAACCGCAAAATCGTAAAAGATAAAAAGCCCGTTGCAACCCGGGACCCCTCTCAAGGTGTGGACAAAAATCTGCCCTATATTGTCGTGGTAATCGACGAATTGGCGGACCTCATGATGACCTCATCCCGGGACGTTGAAGAAGCCATCACCAGGCTCGCCCAAATGGCTAGAGCGGCCGGCATACACCTCATCATTGCAACCCAGAGACCTTCCGTTGACGTGCTTACGGGCATTATCAAGGCCAATTTTCCGGCCCGCATTTCTTTCCAGGTTTCATCCAGGGTGGATTCCAGAACGATTCTGGACGGCATAGGCGCAGAAAATCTGTTGGGCCAAGGAGACATGCTTTTTCTCCCGCCCGGCGTTTCTCGCATTGTGCGGATTCACGGCGCCTTCATCTCGGAAGAGGAGGTCAAGAAGGTGGCGGATTTTCTTAAAGAGCAGATGAAACCGGACTATGACTCCACCATCATGACACAGGTTGCCGAAGACGATGAGTCGGAGGCGCAAGAGGATATCGAGATGGACGAAAAGTACGAAAAGGCAGTGGAACTTGTCATTCAGAGTGGACAGGCTTCCATCTCCATGATTCAGCGCAAATTAAGAGTAGGCTATAACCGGGCCGCCCGAATGGTTGAAGCCATGGAAAAGAGCGGTGTTGTCGGTCCGTCGGACGGTGTAAGGCCCAGAGATGTTTACGGGAGGAGGGAAGCATAGTCTGTGCGGAGCCGAAATAGTATGATCGGGAAACCCTGTATGAGAGGTGTTGTTTCATGATTAACTATCTGTCTCTTCTTCTATCTGTATTGTGTTTGATGTGGGCCGACCCGTGTCACGGCGAGGCTAGGCTCAGTGAGATCCTCGAAGGCATCAGGAATAACTACGGTACTCAGGCCGGCCTAACAGTGAAATACGAAAGGGAAATAATCACCAAGTCCATGGCCTTGATGGGCGATGCGGTCAAATCCGATCCGGCCTCCGGGCAACTCCATTATATGCCCCCCTATTTTCTGAGAGTCGAGCAGGAGGCACCAAACCGGGAAATTCTCACCACCGACGGAAAAACCTTGTGGTGGTACATCGCTGAGAAGAACCAGGTTCACCGTTACCCTACGGAAAATCTCGGCCCTGAACTGAGGCTCTTGAGTGATGTCTTTAGGGGGCTCAAGGGCGTTGAAGAAGGGTTCGTGGTGTCTTTGAAAGAGGAAGGGGACGGAAAATCTATCAAGCTCGAGCTCTTGCCCAATCCCCCGTGGCCGGATATCTCCCGAATCGATTTGCACGTGACGGCGCCTGATTGCACCCTTGAAAAAGTTGAAATTTACAACATCATGGGCGGTCTTACGCGCTTCAAACTCGACCCCACGATCAACCAGGGAAACTTCAAGGAGGAATTCTTTCGCTTTAGGATCCCGGAAGGAGCAAGGGTCATCGAAAATTAGTTACCCCGCCATAACCCTGGAAATAGTCCTGCCGACTCTTCTCAAGCTGCTTAGGCTGTCGGCAGGAAGCAGGTGGTCCACAAAAGGAAGCACGGTTTGCATGCCCCTGCATAAAGGCTCATACTCCGGATCACCAGCCAGCGGATTTAACCACAGCACGGCATGAACCCTGTTTGCCAAGGCTTCCATCTCATTTCTCAGGACCTTCTTTGCCCCAAGGTCCCAGCCGTCGCTCATGATGACCGCAATGGTTCTCTTGTTGAGGTGTTTCGACCCATAGTGCTCGTTGAAGTGCTTCAGGGATTCGCCTATCCTTGTCCCTCCCGACCAGTCGGGAACGGCCTCGCTAATCATTTCCAGAGCCTTTTCAATGGGAAGCTTTCGCACAAATCGGGTAATGGGCGTGAGGGTAGTTGAAAAAACGTAGATTTCGGCGCGCGACCCCACGCCTTTCAACCCCATAATAAACGGCATTACGAACCGGGCGTAGCGTTCCATGGAGCCGCTCACATCCACAAGGATGACCACTCTTTTGAGCCTTTTCTTTTTCCTCCTAAAGCAGAGTTCAAGAGGAATGCCTCCGGCTTTGAGGCTTTTTTTTAGAGTCATGCGGAAATAAACGTCGCCGGACCTCCTGGATCGTCCGAACCGCCTTGCATAAGAAAGCCTGAAGGAACCCATCATGTTCTTTATAATGAGCTGTGCGATTTGGATATCTTTGCGATCAAAGGAGGAAAGGTCCTTTTTTTCAAGGACAGCCACAGGACTGTAAAATGCCCTTTCCAGACACTCTTTATCACGGTTCATACCCCGATCAGCCGTTTCTTCACCCTCATGCCGTGGCATCCGCTCTGAAATCAAGTTTTCCAAGGATTCAGGTAAATCCTCTTTTCCTTTGTCTGTCTTTTTTTTCTCCTCCCTCGGCCCCTGCCTCCAGAAAACTTCAAAAAGATTTTTGAAGAGACCCCATTCCGCGTCCGTGCTGGTAAAGTTCGCCCTCAAAATGTAGAAAAAATCCTGTCTGTCTGAAATGCCCACTTGTTCCAGGCTCCGAAGGGCATCCACTACACTGGAAGAAAAGACCTTGAAGCCATGATGCTTCAAGAAACGAGCGAAAAGGATAATCCGCTCTGTGAGTCCGTTCTTATTCATCAGCGAAGAGGTATTCCTGCCGTCTCTGAGCATCCGACCAGACTTCTTCTGAAAATCGCTTGATATCATCCTGATATTTGAAAATGCAGCCCAGGGTTTCCAGGACCACCTCCTCGTCCAGATTTTTTCTCTCCATGGTGATCAGAGCGCCTGCCCAGTCCAGGGTCTCTGAGATACCCGGTTTCTTGAGAAAGTCGAGGTTCCGGATCTTCCTCATAAAATGAGAGACCTGTTTTGCCAGCCCTTTTTCAATGCCCGGAAGACGTGTCTTCACAATGGCGTATTCCTTCTCAAAAGAGGGATAGTCAATCCAGTGGTACAGGCATCTCCGCTTCAGAGCATCGTGAACATCCCGTGTCCGGTTGGAGGTAACTATGACCATGGGCCTTTCTTTCGCGCGAAGCGTGCCGATCTCCGGAATGGTGATCTGGAAATCCGAAAGGACCTCTAGCAGGAAAGCTTCAAACTCCTCGTCCGATCTGTCCACTTCATCGATCAGGAGGACCGGCGGTTTGTCGTCGGTACTCAAGATGG
>JAFGDM010000152.1 GCA_016932115.1 Deltaproteobacteria bacterium
CCTGTCAAGTAATTTTTTGGTTCCAGTGATATCAAGGGATTAGAAAGGCTGCCTCCTCATCCTTCTTCCCCAAGTTGCTTTAAGAACCTATGTCCTTCTTATTTAGCGTTGGTAACAGTTACGGCAACAGATAACTTCTGAAGCAATCCCGATTGGACTTTGCGCCCTTTTGTGATATGGTTTATACATGATACGCTTCAAAAGGATACCGGAAGACATCCATAAACGGCTCGATCTCTTAGCCGATCTTTTCATGGAAGACCCTAATATTATCTTCGTTTACCTTTTTGGGGGCATGGCGAAAGACAAAAGAAGACCCTTGAGTGATGTCGATCTGGGGATATACATAAGGGATGTAAAGAGATTAGACTTTCTTTCGGTATTCAGTGAAATTTCACGAATTCTCGGGACCGATGAGATCGACTTGGTAGTCCTGAATTCCGCGCCCATTAGCCTTGCTGGAAGGATTTTGCGGAAAAGAAAAACCTTGATTGATAAAGATCCTTTTCTGAGACACCAATATGAATCTCGAATACTGAGAGAATTTTTTGATTTTGCCATAAAAGAAAGAGAAATCCTGCATAGGAGGTACGGCATTGGTTGATAAGCTCTTGATAGGGAGGAAGATTGCTCAGATAGATACCTATCTTAAACAGATTGGGGATTTCTCCGAAATTTCTCTGAATCAATACAAAGTCAATTGGAAAACTCAGCGGATCGTTGAGAGGACATTACATATTCTTATCGAGGCTTGTGTCGACATTGCGAATCACATTATTTCTGATCAGGACATTAGGCTACCAACTGGGTATGCCGATACTTTTAAGGTTTTGATGGAAAACAAGGTGATTGGTAAGAATTTATGCGGAACATTAGAAAAAATGGCGAGATTCAGAAATGTCGTTGTTCATCAATACGAAACCATCGATCCCACGATTGTTGTCTCAATTCTTCACCGAAATTTGGGGGACTTTCAAAACTATAAGAAAGCGATCATCAAATACCTATCTTCCCAAAAGAACGGAAAATAGCCTGCCTGATCTGCTTATCGTCTTACGCCAAAAATGCGCACGAGGAAGCGTATCGAATCTCCCTTGCTTAGTTTGTACTGAAGTGGCGATTCTGCTTACACAGATTCTTAAATCAACCCGTCAGACTTCTTCGAAAGCGTGATATTACTTACTCAAGTCACGTTAGCGAGCAAGTGGAATCACGGGCAGAAGCACATGGGATTTCCCAAAGTGAATGTGATGGGTAACCGTGCGCATGAACGGCAAGTGGTACACTCCCCAGGTTCCCAGTCTAGAGAGGAGGTCATCTTGGTTTCTGATAATCAGTTCTATCGAATGACCTTTAAGGAAAACGTTCGATGTTGGCATCATGGCAATAGCGTACTCGACAACTTCCCCTGCAGGGACAGGAACAGGATCCTGGCGCGGATGTATGGGTTGATAGGGCAAAGACTTTGTGGTGTCAAGCGCCCTGTGCGCCGCTTTGAGGTAACCTGCACTCACTAATTGCCTTTTCCCATCCGGATCGACATCCACTAGATCAACCATCCAGTTGGTATCATCTATGTCAATGGAAGCTTCAAGGTAAAGGGCGAGAGGGCCTGTCACCTCCATATCAGCTCCCAATGGCCCTGTACTATACACCAGGCAGTAGACGGTGGGGTCGAGATAAGGGGCCGGCTGAGTGAAGGAGTCCGGCGCAGCAAAGGTCGGTGCGTCTATCCCTAGACCTTTTCCAGGCTGGAGGTAGAACTTAGTCCATTGAGTCCGGGCAAGTGGCCATTCGTTCTCGAAGCGCCACTTATTGATACCCATAACGAACATCTTTATCGGCGGCTCATCCATAATACCGGTGTCAATCCCCTTAAGCCAATAGTCGTACCAGCTCACGAGTTCGTCGTGGTACTCCACATAAGGCCTATCAGGAAAGTTAGGCGGGTAAAGAATTAACTTGTTGTTCTTTCTAGAGGTCCCTGTTTTCTCCCATACGTCGAAGGTGGCAAAGATATAGAACCTCGTAATCCAGGGTGCACCCTGATAGATGGGAAGGGTTATCTTGTTGATGCCCTCAGGATGCAAATCCGCGTCAATAAAATTGTCGAACTCAGCTTTGGGATGAAAGGACGACAGAAGGTTATCGAAGAAAAGCGGGAACTTCCTCGGATATCTTAGATAGGAGTACCATTTGCTGTTGTATCTGATGTCAGGGTGATTCAATGCATCCTCAAGCCGTCGCTTGATGTCGGGGTGGTTGAGAAACATGGGCGGCAATGGCGTGAAATCGTAGTTTGGGGCGGGAAAAGCGCTGTCATTTCCGTGCCTGCCCATGAAGATATGGTACACAAGCAGATCGTAAATACCCTTAAAATAGTCTCCAGAGCCTGCGCAGTTTTCATCTGGATGAAGGGCTACTAGGTGTGGAGGCTTCATGATACCCGCATGGATTTGATTAACCGAATAAGATGAAGGTCCCATCATGCCGACCTTCCCATTACACCAAGGCTGAACTGCAATCCATTCGACCATGTCATAGATGTCCCACATCCCAACTGAGCCGAAGCCCTCAGAATTTCCTATCCCTCGTGGATCGGGAATGATATGGGCATACCCCCTGGGAACTGTGAAATTGTAATTCATGGCCTCCATGTTCCCATCCCAAAAGGGGCTGTGATAGTACTTCTGCGGCTTGTCGGCCAGCCATCCTATTGCCTCCTGTGCATCCTTGCCCCACATACCAAAGGCGAGAAGGGCAGGGAACTTTTCCCCTTCGACATCCGGGCGGTATACGTCAGTCGCAAGCCGAACCCCATCACGCATGGCGACCATGATGTCCTTTTCAATGCGCACATTGTAAACAGGTTTTGATCCCTCATTCTTCACCAATTGAGGATACCCGTCAAAAAGGCTACCCTCTACTTCAGCCCCATAAGGGATGCGCACAGGGATAGGCCTGTAATCTTTAATGTTGTATCTAATGGAATCCCCTAAATAGACACTCTGCTTCTCTGTGATATGCACCGTGCCATTTTTATCTTTGATCCTATTGTCGTCCTTCATATGACCTCCTCTCGATTTTGCCCTAAAGCAATACAATATCCGCCTAGGTTCGCTTGCATTTCTAAAAATGCTCCCTTAGCGATTTCTAAATTTTTACATGTTTGTTGCGACTAGGCTGGTTGAGCCTTAGAGACCAATCTTGGAGCAGTTTCTCGCACAAAAAAACCGCACAAACCACTTACTATGAGGAAAACGGGCCCCATATAAACCGTTGCTGTTAACCCAAGGCTATCCGCAATGCTGCCACCCACTATTGGCAGAATGCCCCCACCGATAAGTTCCCCCACACCGATAGCGGCACCTATTGCCGTTGCCGCTAACGCAAATCCGACTGTTTCAGCAGCGACCGAGATGAGTATAGGAGAGGATCCACTGGAGAAAAACGCTGCTGCAAATATGAAAGCGAAAAGGACAGGCATGCCGGTGCCTGGGCTAAGGGACGCAAAGATGAGACCAGGAATGCCTCCGACCACCTGGCACAGGATAAGCGTCTTCCTGCGGCCGATACGATCGGAGATCATGCCGACAATAGGAGCACCCAAAAAGACGCCGACACCAAAACCAGACATCACCAACCCGATGGAAGTCATTGGCATATGGTGCACTTTTTCCAGATAGAGTACGCCGAAGGACGTAAAAATATAAAGCCAGGCCATGTTAAAAATCCATGTTATCATCATGAGGACTATGTTACGCGATTTGAACACGTCCCAATAGCCAATTTCGTTTCCTTGATCATCCAATCGTCTTTGCTTCTGCAATCCCCGGCTTCGAGCATCGATGGCTGCCCGCGTAGAGGCCGGCTCCTTCATCACGAACCATATCAGGATGGCCAACACAAGGGCCGGGAGAGCATACACATAGAAGACAAGTCTCCATCCGTAGTGCACCATCAATTGGGTGCTAAGCACGGGCCCGATGGCGCCGCCAAAAAGCACAAAGAAACCAGCCAGTAAACCCGCGTTCCGAGCACGGCTTTCAGGAGGTGACTCTTCAGTGACGGTAGCCGCGGCAGGACCATAGATTCCTCCCTCGGCAAATCCCATGATAGCCCGAATAGCTAATAAGAAAGCGAAACTTCCGGCAATACCCGTAATCCAGCTGCAGAGCCCGCCGACTATCAGGAGACCGACTATAACAGGTCGCCTTCCAATGTAATCGGAAAGACTACCCATAGCCCATGTACCTATTGCCCATGCTAACCCAAAAATAGCGATGATTGTGCCGCACTGGGAGTAGTTTAATCCAAAATCTTTTTGCACGCCAGGGAGTACGAAGCCCATCACCATGCGCTCTAGTCCTACAACTCCCCACATGAGCACCAACAATATAAGGATTTTGTGGAAGTATTTCATAAGACACCCCCCGTTTTTTGGTTGCATAAAAAGGACAGCATTCTCTTCTGTTTTAAAAAAGCACCAAATTTACCAATGCCCTATATAGTTGACTCCCGGAGAAACCATACTGAAATGCACATTTGACACTTCGCCACATATAATCAGTTTGTGCTTAGTTCAAATCACTCGGCATGTTCGCGCTTTTATATCTCAAATCCCTTCTTTTTGAACTCTCAACACGGCTTCATACCACTCTATCCTGTCGCAGCCTGAGTATTAGCTTCCCGACTTTCTCTTCGGCTGATTGTCCATCGATAAAAAAGCAGTTTCTCGCCATTAGAGGAGGAGGTGTTATGGCCCGAATTGCTCTTTTCCTCAGCAGTGCCGGGTCGACACCAAGATCTCCACGTCTCCAGACAGTCACCTGTTTTTTCCGGGCCTCCTGTATAGCCTTGAGGGTCGGCAGCCTGAGATCTCCTGCCTCGCTGCTTACCGTGACTAATGCAGGGAGGTGCGTTTCCATCACTTCGTAGCCATTGCGCCGTAACCTCTGCACGATAATTGAGCCATCCTCCATATCCACTTTCTGAACGAGGCTTATGCCCGGTATTTTCAGTATTCCCGCAATGAGGAGGCCCACCTGTCCAGAATCCCAGTCCGCCGACTGCCGTCCTGTAACAATCAGATCGAAGGATTTAATCTTTCTTATTCCCCCCGAAAGAACCTCCGCAGTCCCAAAGCTGGTAAGGTCTTTGAATACAGGATCTTCAAGAATAATCAACTCGTCAGCCCCCACACTGAGTGCCTTTTTCAGAATGGGACTAGTGGCCTTTTCGGACATATTGAGAGCGATCACCTTCCCGCCCCAATGATCCTTTATTTGCAATGCCAGCTCAAGGGCGTTCTCATCATAGGGATTGATGACCGGGGGGATCCCTACCGCAACCACCCTCTTGATGTCACTTTGTATTTCGTAAGAAGAGCGGTGCCCTTCTGGATCCGGAATATCCTTTATGCACACAATAATTGTAGGTGGATTCATTGCAATTCCATCAGTTGCTTTATCAAAGCAGGTATAATATCTTCATACCGTCCGACAACCCCATAATCAGAGGCTCCAAAGATAGATGCATCAGGATCCTTGTTTATCGCTAAAATTTTTTTTGCACCCGCTATTCCTGCCATATGCTGTGCAGCGCCTGATATGGCGACCGCAATATAAAGTTGGGGGTTTACTATCTCTCCTGTCTGACCGACTTGGTGCGAATGCGACACTAGTCCCTCATCCACAAGCGCTCTGCTTGCTCCCAATTCAACCTTGCTAAAATACTTTTTCAAGACTTCCACAAGCTTTTGGAGTTCTCCTATCCCCTCAGCGGTCTTTACACCTCTGCCACCGGCAACAATGGCATCCGCCTGGGTAAGGCTTACCACATGCCCTTCGGGAACAATCTCAAGCGATTTCGAAAGCGCATCGGTTTCGGAAACCTTATGCCAAAAGGGTATAATTTGACCTGCGGAGACGCCTTTTTCCAAGGACTCCGTAGACTTAGGCCTCAGGGTCACGATCTGCGGCTCTGTGTCAAGCTGAAATATTGCATATGCGTTGCCGCCATAGATTGGCTTCGTGCACAAAAGACACCCTGTTTCTGAGTCCCTCTCTATCTTAACGCAATCCGTGATAAGGTCGTTCTTCATCTTGCATGCCAGTTTCGGGGCCACTTCCCGGTTCTCATAGTTGTGTCCCATTAGCACTGTGCGAGGACCGAGCTCCCGGCACAAGCCTTCGAGGGCTGATGCAGAGAGATCCGCATGAAATTCCGAGAGAAGCACGTCGTCAATGACGTAAACCTCGTCGGCATAGTAGCTGATTGTATCGGGAAGCTTGCGTACTTTATAACCTAGGATACAAGCGCACACAAGCTCGCCTCCCCCCACTGAGAGCTCTGTTGCTGATCTTAATAACTCAAAAGTAATGGAATCAGTTTGCCCATCTGGCTTTTGTTGTACAACGACGAATATTCGCTTTCTTCCCTTTGTCACGACCCTCATAGCCTCTATTTTTATTTTACCCCCGCAAGTCCATGCGCCCGTTCGCCGGACTTGCGGAGCATTGCCCAATTATGGAAATACCGGCGGTACGTAGGCTGACCAGTCACCTAAATTATTCGGATCTAATGCGTCCTTTATTTTCGTCAGCCACACATCGTAATTATCATAGAGAGGGCCCCAATTTTGAACGACGTGGCTCACAGGCTCAATCTGGAGACCTCCGCCAAGACAGGGAACCCCAAATTTGCCGAATTTTCCCTTAGGATCGAACGTCTCGGCTGTCCATTCTCTTACGCCCTGAAGGGAGTTATCATCGTAAGGGTCGAACATAAATATACTCTCTATGTGTGAACCAACGGAATAATTCTCATAGGGAAGGTGGAATGGGGATGCCCCGGGTTGCATGATTGCACCTTTATGTACGTAAGGCATTATTCCTTCCAGCATTGCCGTGTTCTGGTGTTTAATCATGTCCTCGGTAGCATCAGTGCATGGTGTTATAAAAAATTCACCGCAGGGCCGGAAAGTTTCTCTGACCGTGCCGATGCTCCAGAGCATGACAGCAGATCTAAGAGCGAGATACATAGGGTCATTCAATTGTGGTAAAAAGTGGCCGCGCCATTTATCAACTATTTTGCGCAGACACTTCTCCCGATATTCCATCTCTCTCGCACTGTTCGCACCAATTACCACTAACAGGGATTGTGCAAGGCGCTGCATCTCCGCCGGATCCATTTTCTGAAACATCTCCCAGAACTCGTCATTACCCTCACACATCTCACCCCCTATCAACATCCAGACGGAAAACCCTATCGCTGCCTGCCCGACTTCGCGTAATGCGTCATAGGCGTCATCCCTGGTATCGAATGTAGCGCCAAATGCCTTAAAACCATCAGGGACCTTGTCAAGCCGTTTCAACGCAGGCGGTGAGCCTTTCAGTTCCCATTCTGGAGGTCCATACCAGTGATAGAGTTTGGCACTGCATTTTGTGATAACGCCATGTCCTCCGTTTGCTCCTGAATGGCCTCTTAGAATCCCTCTCAAACTGAACCCCGGCCCGTCAGCAGAATACCAATCGTTACACGCCTCAGCGGATCCCATCCTCAATATTTCCCCTGTTGGAAGGACCCATTCACAGCCGAGAACATTACGACCAAGGCCACCAGCGTAGACCTGGGTAGTACCCGATCCGAAGTGGCAACAGTGACTTGCGATTACGCCGGCCTCCGGACCAGCTGAGATCGTGCCTATGTAAAGGCCATGTTTTGCGAGCTCCATCTCGAGCCGATACACGGAAACATAAGGTTCCACTAACGCATGCATGTTCTTCACATCGATGTCCAGGATTCTGTCCATCCTTTTGAGATCAAGAATGATGGCATTCTCGCTAGCCAGTGCTGTAGACATAATCTCAAATCCTGAGGAGAAGGGTTTGAAGGAGATCCTGTATCTGTTGCACGCTCGCACAATAGCCTGGACCTCCCCGGTGCTCCCCGGCATAACTATGGCAGCCGGTCGCGTAGACCATTTCTCATCAAAGACCAGCTTATTGCCCCATACCTGATTGTAGGTCTCCCTTACTGCCAAGTCTTGGGATATATTTTCTGGACCTACGATATCCTCTAATGCCCCGTAAGCGTCCTTTGTCAAATCCATTTTTACCTCCTCAATTTTTTTGCTCACTACACTGCTTGACTTACAAGTTCCACAATGTCGTAGACATCCATTTTACGCCCGGTTTCCTTCACCGTATCAATGAAATTCCTGGTGCACCAAGGACATGCGCTTACGATTGCCTTGGCTCCCACCGCCTCTGCTTCTTTCAGCCTCTCTGCGCCGGTCCAGATGGCAAAATCAGGGTATGCCTCTTTAACTCCGCCACCGGCACCACAGCACCAAGCAGATTCTCTTATTCGGTACATCTCGATAAGTCTCAAGCCTGGGATACTCCTTAAGATTTCCCTGGGGATATCATAAACACCATTGGCGCCACGCCGGTATTTCTTCGGCGGATCGTGAATGATCATTTGGCCGAGGACCTTTACCTCCTTGCCCTTCCAATGTACCCATGGTTCTGCAAGGCGGCCGAGATGGCATGGATCATGATAGGTAATGGTCAAGGGGACCTTTTGCGTGAACTTGATGGTTCCTTCCCTGATCAGCCGATGGATGTACTCGGTAATATGGAGCACTTCAATATCGAGCTTTTGGCCTACCTTGTCATAGAGCACCTTGAAGGTCTGATACCCGTCAGAGCAGGGGGTAACAAGCGTTGTTACGCCTGCTGCCTTGAAGACTTCCCTGTTATGCTCCGCGAACTTAATGAGTTCACCCAGGTATCCCATCTCGTATGCGCGTCCCCCGCAACAAGCTTCATCTCGTCCCATGATACCTACATCTACGCCTGCTTTCATGAGCAGGGAAAGACCGGCTCTGGCCGTGGGCCACAACTCTTCGTCAAAAGAATATCGGCAACCGACATGGTAGAGAACCTTGGCTTTTTCCCTGGTAAGGTCCTTTACCGGTATACCTTCTGCCCATTTCCCTCGATCTGCCTTCTTGGCCTGCATCATGTTGTCTTCTTTTTTAAGACCCTCTATAACGAGCATGTGGGAAGGGTTGCCCTGACCATCCTGAACGCATCTAATCCTCAATTCCTGCATATTCTGGAGAGGTTCTATCTCCTGAACCGCTTTACACGAGACGTCGCAACTACCATCCATTTGGCACCTGAAGACCGCATCTGAGAAGCCCTCTGTATAGTCTATCCTGCCCTTCATAAGAGACAGGGCAAGATTGAACTTTCCACCTGCAGCATAGGCATGAAAATTGTATCTTGATGCCGATGGGCATCCTTGCATGAAATCCGGGTGACGCATACTCTCCCAGGGTATCCATTTGCAGAAGGAGCACCTCGTGCATCTTAAGGAATCGTGTTCGTATTCTTCTATCGCCATCGCGGTCCCTCCTTTCTCAGAAGCATAATCTTCCAGGGTTTAGTACATTGTTAGGATCGAAGATCTTTTTCACCTTTCTCTGCAGGATGTTGGTCTCTGCAGCACGACTATAGGCGATCTTCGCCCAGGTTCCGTAAGGTCGGGAGAAGAAGGCTCCCATGTTGGCTAGGTCATAGGCCCCTTCAGTAACCAGTGACTGTGCTCGCTCCGTCTGAGTGCTATCGGTCGCGTCATAGAAAAGGTCAAATTCCAGGTGGCAGCTTGTGCCCTGGACAATGGGCTGGATATAGACGCCTATGTCTTCTGATGGGAAGCGGCGGGAATGAGCCAGGGTATGCATTGCTCCGATAAAAGCAGGGGAATTGTCGAGTGTGTTGAGGAAGAAGATATCTGAAAAACCTCCTTTGTAGCGTAGCTTCCAGTAGGGTTCATCAGAAGGTTTTGTCAGGAGCTTTGTTATATCGTCCTCACTGAAACTCAAGACATTTTGTAAATGTCTTAAATTGCCGGCCTGTTTGAGCATGTCCCGGAAATCCGCCTCCTGGTATTCTACCTTCCCCTCCGGCAATGGGCCATACCCCTCCAACGTAACCACAAGAATCCACCGGGGAAGCGCGGCCCTTAGCTCCCTAATCTCCTCCTGATTCTTCCCTAGCAGGGAAGCAAATTTCAGATCATTGACGATGAAGCAGGTTTCACCAAGTCTAACCCGTATCAGACGATAGCTGAGATCTAAAAGAGGCTCGATGGTTTCAGAAGAAATGAGGAAAGTCCGGGTACGGGTTGACGAAGGCCGGCACTTTACTGTTGCCCAGGTAATGATCCCGATCGTTCCCTGAGCGCCTGATATGAGCCTGCTCTCATCAAACTGGCCTAGACCAAAAGGGACCATTTGAGCCTTGCCGATTTTCCATTGATCTTCAATGGAGTCTGGTCCTGCAGCCTCTCCGCTTCGGAGTTTGTCTCCGGTTCCAAAGATGATCTCAGCACAAAGGAAGGGGTCGAGGGCGTCCCAGTGATGGGCGGGTATAGTGATGGGTTCTCTTTCCAGCATGCTTAGCGCAACCGACTTAGACCCCCTGGGACACAAGGGCGTATAGGTAGATAAGCCTGCCTTTTCCAGTTCCGGCTGAAGTTCACCAAATGTCACTCCGGGTTCTACCATGACTACCCAGTTTATGGGGTCAATGCGGATGATCTTCTTCATTCTGCTCAAATCGATTATGACCGATCCGCCCATGGCGGGAATCGTGTCACCCCTAAAGTGAGGGGGCCCTGAGCTCACCGGAACAAGAGGAGTCATCGTTTCATTAGCCCACTTTACTATCCCCTGAACCTCATCCGCAGTGCTGGGTTTTGCCACACATCTTGGTCTCCTACTGGGAACGAAACTCAGGTCAGACGAATACTCCCTTAGAATGTCTATACCATCCAGGACATTTCCAGTACCCACAATGTCTTCTAACGCATTATTGTCTGACATCCTGCTCCTCCTTTCTTATTAGCGCTGATAAATCTGTGTTTTTTCCTAACAGTTAACCCTGAGGTGTGTTTCTTACGTTTGGGATTTTGAACACAGTCCAGCCAGTGGCCGGCAGTGCGACCAGATTGATCGAACAGATAAGTTGACGCTTTTCTCAACAATCCCGTCCACCCTTCGATACTTCAGGATGAACTCTTAAAAGTAACAAGTATTCTGTTTTCAGTTCGACGATATATGCCTAACGGAATAACGAAAACGCCTACTCGGCCTTATTCGAAAACATCAACCTTGGAAGATTTATACAAAAGACATGAATAATTAGGTAAGATGCAACACTTATGCCAAGTCACAGCAAATTGTTAACTTACTGGAATATTGATAATAAACTGCTTCTTCCCGATTATTATATTCCATTTTGGCATTTTTAATTTCCATTTTGGAAAATACCTTGATAGTTTGCAACAAAGGTTTTGATATACCCATTTCGAGAAAAGGGAGGATTGGATCTGATGAAAGCAAGCGACCTTGATCTCCGGAATCTTTTATCCTTTAATCCCGGAGGCGGTATTATTCAATTGATGGGGGATCGTGTCATTTTGCTTGATGTGGTTGCTATGGGCCTCTTTCGCAGAGAACTGATTAACAGCCTCGGCTTCTCTGCGGCACGGAACATCCTGACGCGTTTTGGATACGCACACGGATGGCTCATCGCCGACAAGTTGGCCACCAATTATCCGGATCTGGCTAAAGAACCGTCATACGGACCTGTATTGCACATGTTGCAAGGAGTGGTTGATGTCAAGGAATTCAAGTCCACTGTGATCGGTGATCCACTTTATCACGTGACCTCTATCTGGGACAATTCCTACGAAGCAGAGCAGCATGTCCTTCAATTTGGCATAGCAAACGAGCCGGTATGTTGGACTCTGACCGGCTACGTCAGTGGATACAGTAGTCGCATTAGTGGTCGAGAGACCTATTGTATTGAGCACAAGTGCCGAGGAAAAGGTGATGCGCTCTGTCACATCGAAAGCCGTTCTAGGGAGGATTGGGGAGAAGCTATAGATGATCAACTGCTCTTCTTCCAAGAAGAAACTATAGACGGCATACTCAGGGACATAGTCGCTAAACTTCGCCGTTCCGAGAGGCGTTTGTCAAAGCTCAAGAAGCTTATCGACAGCGACATATACCCACCGGGTATAATAGCAAATAGCCCGGCTATGCAGCATGTCCTGGGTATTGCGAAACGTGCTGCAAAAGTCGACTCTACTGTTCTGATAACCGGGGAAAGCGGTGTCGGAAAAGAAATGATTGCACGATTCATTCATGATGAATCATCGCGAGCGGGCCGACCCTTTGTGGCCGTCAACTGCAGTGCCATTGCGGAGACACTTTTGGAAAGTGAGTTTTTCGGGCATATAAAAGGAGCATTTACCGGTGCAGATCGTGACCGTGTAGGCCTTTTTGAAGCTGCGAACGGCGGTACAATATTCCTCGATGAAATCGGAGAGATGCCTACAGGCACCCAAACAAAGCTTTTGCGAACTCTGCAAGAAAAACAAATAAGGCGCGTGGGGGAGAGCAAGACTCGTCCTGTTGACACCAAAGTTATCGCCGCCACAAATTGCGATTTAGCAAAAGAGATCGAATCTGGTCGATTCCGACAGGACCTATTTTACCGTCTGTGCGTTATCGAGCTCGAAGTCGTGCCGCTTCGCGATCGGGTTGAGGATATCTTACCACTGGCACGCTTTTTCCTGGGTAAAACTACCGAAAAAATGGGGCGACCGGTGAATGGATTTTCTCCAGCCGCCATCGAGCATCTTTTGATTTATAACTGGCCCGGCAATGTGCGCGAACTTCATAACGTGATCGAACGGGCTGTAGCCCTGTGTTCGACAAGTCAAATCCAATTGGAGGATTTACCTAAAGCCCTCCGGAAGGGCATACCCAAACCCAAGAGCGATGACGATATCTATCCTCTTTCAGAGCTTGAACGGAAATATATTTTGGCGACACTGGAAATTACAAAAAACGACAAAAGATTAGCAGCACGCAAATTGAATATAGGCCTCACTTCCCTTTATCGAAAATTGAGAGAGTACGAAGCTAATGTCTCTGTGTGATACTGAAATTTTATGGTCTGAGTAATCAAGGACGTCATGATGGGGTTTACTCTACTCTTGGTCGTCGCCTGGCTGATTATATGCCTGAATCAAATCCGCAACCACCGTTTGAATTTGCTCCACGCTGGTAAGCATGAACATGGGTACATCAGGCAATTCAGATAAGTCGGCGCAAGCCCGCGGGCATCCCTGGACAACTATAACCGCCTCGGCTTCACCCGAATCCACCGTGACCCATTCCACACGGTTTCCCAACTTTTCTTTCAACTCATTTGTCGCCTCTCTCCGATTATACTGCGGGTTGCATCCCCCGCAGTATTTCAGTGCGATTTTATTCCACACCGGCTAGCTTCTTGGCAGCCCGGATCTTCTCCCGCATGTTGATCCGCCTACCGATCATGATCCGTTGAGCTTGAGGTGAACCGGCTCCATGCATAGATTCAGTTAGGTAACCCACGGCTGCGGTCCCTAGGGTCAGGTTTTCTATAAGCCTCAGAATCCGGAGGCGATTCTCCATCGGTATGCCGTCTTTGGCCTTGAAGTACTTCTTCAGCAAATGGCCTACCTCCCCAGACGAGAAGTCCGCTTCCGCGGGCATGGTCACCATGAGCCCACCGGCGATATCCTGAGCCAGTCGCGAGATCTCGTATGGAAACCGGGTGACATTGTGTTTGTGGACATTAGCCAATAAAATGTCCACGCAGTAAGTGCCGCTTGGTTCCTGATGCCCTTCCGAAGCACAGGCAATGCATCCGCAGTACAGCGTTTCATTTAAATGGTTCATTTCAACAATCTTGTCTTTGATATGGGATGCCTTCTCGACTCCGATATATTCCGCAGATGCCTGAGCGGCGCCTATGAGTACGTCCCCTACTCCGACCTTGCAAGCATAGCTCTGCCTATGGTAGGCGGCGAACAGTTCCACCAAGCGGCCGGCAAAATCGTATTCCCTGTACATAAAAAGTCGTTCCCAGGGAACAAAAACGTCTTCAAATATAACAAGAGCTTCATGGCCGCCGAACATTATGTTCCCCTGGTCTCTCTTCCCCGGTTCAAGCTTTCTGGTGTCGCAGGATTGCCGCCCCATGACGTAAGTGATGCCCTCGGCATCTGAAGGCAGGGCAAATGAAACAGCCCAATCGGCGTCATCCGGCCCCATGGCTTGGGTAGGCATAACTAGGATCTCATGGCTGTTCACCGCTCCGGTCTGATGTGCTTTGGCCCCTCGGACTACAATACCTTCCTTGCGCTTTTCAACGACGTGCAGGAAGGCATCGGGATCAGGCTGCTTGTGGGGAGGCAGACTGCGGTCGCCTTTCGGGTCGGTCATGGCACCATCCACGGTCAGGTCATTGATTTGCACATATCTCAAATAGTTGAGTAAACGTTGATTATATTTCGTAGCGTATTTCAAGTCGATGTCGTAAGTAATTATCGACAAGGCATTTAAAGCATCCATGCCCACACAACGTTGAAAACAACACCCTGTCTCCCGCCCAAGTAGGCGGCCCATTTTACTCTTTTTAAGGAGATCCTCCCGGTTTTGGTGAATATGAGTGAAACGGTTTATCTTTTCTCCGGTCAGATGACTCCGGACTGTCATCAGGTCCTCGTGTTCAGGGTCATGGGCCAGTTCATAGGTCTTGGCCACCGCCAGCGCCGACGGCCTGATAATGAGGTCATCCACCGGATTTGATACCCGTCGGCCGAACATGTATACCTTCAGGTTAAGTTTCCTCAGGCTGTCAAGGTACTCTTCAGCAGTCATCAACGGCATGGTGTAACCGCCTTTCAAAAAACATGATTATACCGACAGTGCAGCTTGGCTGTGCGCGCATTTATCTTGAATTCCGGCCCATTCGCGATCGACCCACTCTTGAAAATCAACCCTTCCTTCCAAAGAAAGTCCCTTGAACCGGCCTTGAAGATCAAGATATTCATCTATCGGTATTTTAACAGGCATCGGGTTGATTTTCCACTCCAGACCGCCAAATATCTCATATAAAGGAAATACACGGCTTTCCACCGCCTTGCGCGCCACTTCTAAGGTAAGCTGGGTTTCATGACGCCACCCGGTGGGGCAAGGAGCTAAAAGATGGATGAAACGCATCCCGCTCAAGTCCTTGGCCTTACGAACCTTGTTCATGACATCGTAGGGATAGCCTAAAGAGGTTGAAGCTGCATAGGTTATCCGGTGAGCGGCCATTATTTCCATGATATTCTTCTTGGGCTCCCGTTTCAGGGCTCCAGCCGGAGTAGTAGTCGTCCAGCAACCCCGGGGTGTGGCAGATGATCTCTGAATACCTGTGTTCATATAGGCCTCATTGTCATAGCAGACATAAATCATGTCTACGCCTTTTTCGGCGGCACCGCTAAGAGCTTGTAACCCGATATCGAAGGTCCCGCCATCACCTGCCCAACCCAGTACCGTATCTCTCCGGCCTTGCCTGTCCAGGGAAGCCCTAACACCAGAAGCGGTAGCAGCGGTAGTCGCGAAGGGAACCGACATCACAGGCACCTTAAGTGTGGTGCTGGGATACAGCCCAACAAAAGTCGGCCAGCACCCGGCAGGCATAACCACCACAGTGTTTTCTCCCAAAGCCTCCAGGACATAGCGCATGGCTAGGGATGCCCCACAGCCGGGACAACCCATATGTCCGGGAGTCAAAAGATCCTTTTGAAAAACACTTTTGGTCATACGATTACCTCCACCCAAGTAGACTCGCCCAAAAAGACACTATCTCCCGTTCCGGAAAGGGCTTGGCGTACCATTTCAATCAATTTTTCAGGAGTTATATCGTTGCCGCCGATTCCCGCCACAAACCCATGCACCTGGGCAAAAGAACGTCCGTACAAACAGGCCTTTATTTCTTGAGCAACTATGCCTTCAGCTCCAAAGGAAATATCTCGATCAAGAACCACAATATGTTTGGCCCCCTTGACCGCTTCGGTAAAACTGCGCTTGGGAAAAGGTCGTATCAGCCCCAACCTTAGACTACCCGCGGCCACTCCCTCACGCCGCAGACTTTGTGCCGCTAGAAGCGCCGCCCCTCCCGCAGTACCGATGGTGACGATGACCACCTCAGCATCTTCAGACATATAGGCTTCAACAGTTGGGTGTAATCTACCAAATGCATTGGCAAAATCATTCGCAGCTTCCAGCCAGGCTTCTTCCACAGCCAGCATGTCTTTCTGACGGCGG
This sequence comes from Deltaproteobacteria bacterium, assembly GCA_016932115.1. Classification (GTDB taxonomy): domain Bacteria; phylum Desulfobacterota; class DSM-4660; order Desulfatiglandales; family HGW-15; genus JAFGDM01. The sequence goes on from JAFGDM010000152.1 coordinate 16,226, forward strand.
CACTTCAGAGAAGCATAAAGATCCGCTCCGCACACCGCGCCGTATGTACTTGGAGCATCAGGGTCCACCTTTTCGGCAGGTTGGTAAGCAGGCAAATACCGGTCTACTTCCATTTGAGAGGGTATATCCACAATTTCGGAGGTATGGGTCAGATAGAAACCGTCCAGATTGATCATAATCGGAAGCATCGCTTGCTCGGCCACTTTGTAGGCAATCAGGATGCTATCCAAAACATCCTGAACATCACTGCAATAGAGCTGTATCCAGCCCGTATCCCGCTGGGACAACGAGTCGGTGTGGTCACAGTAAAGGTTCCAAGGTGGCGACAAGGCCCGGTTGGCATTCAACATGACTATCGGGAGTCGTCCGCCGGCAGCGTGATGCAACATCTCGTGCATCAAGGCCAAACCATGCGAAGAGGTGGCCGTAAAAGTCCGGCAACCGGTGGCTGACGCTCCCACGCAGGCGGCCATGGCTGAATGTTCAGATTCAACAGACAAAAATTCGGCTTCCAATTCGCCCGTAGCCACGTAATTTGATAATTCCTCCACCGTTACGGTTTGTGGCGTAATTGGATAAGCAGCCACCACCTGCACCCTGGCCAGAACAGCTGCCAAAGCGGCTGCCTCAGTGCCCATGATTACTTTCTTCATGGCAAGTACTCCATATTCATTACTCCTCGGGGACACTCGTAAGAGCATATCCCGCAACCTTTACAATGATAAAGATCGATTATTATTTTACCCTCGTCTTCATCCAACCGGCAGCACGCATCAGGGCAGGCTATAATGCAGCTTTGACATAAGTTGCAGGTTCCACAGGACAAACACCGAGCGGCCTCGGTAGCAGCGGCTTCATCAGGACCGCCTTTCGCCCTTTCCAGCAAATCAATAGTTTTTTGGTCCGGCAACCTGCTGAATTTCAGTTCTCCTTTATCCAAAGCAGTAAATGGTTGCGATTCTTCAGTAAAGGCAGTGCCAAGGATCTGCTCAGTTTGATTGGACGCCCACCTTCCCAAAGCCACAGCTTCTGCCACCTGTACTACCTTGAAACCGGCACCGCCTTCTTTATTTTCAACATCCAGGTACTGGCCAGCTGAACTAGCAAACTTTTCCAAGGCCCGAGCCTCTGGACTCTCGCTTGGATAAGCTGTCCGATCCAATAGCACCAGATCGTACTTCCTAGCTCTCACTTCCGAGGCATTTGTTTCTATGTCGAGGCCACTGACCGAGATCAGCCTCCTTATCTCTCTTTCCAGCACTTCGGAGGATAGTCTCCCTTCCGGTAAATCTCTCAAAAAACCCCCCAAACGGTCTGAAGGTTCCAAGATTGTGATCAAATAACCCTTCATAGCCAAAAAATATGCGGCGGAAAGCCCGGCTGGCCCGGAACCGCAAACAGCAATCTTTCGGCCCTTGGCAGCTCGTCTAGTTAGCCTGGGTATCCCGCCCTTATCCGCCGTAAGACGTTCCAAATCCTTTATCGAAACGGCACTATCCAGATCTTTTCTCACGCATGCGGTCTGGCAGGGGTGATAACACAAACGCCCCGTTATGCCGGGCATAGGATTGACCTCAAGCAGCCTGACTAAGGCCGTTCCCCAGTCACCCTCCAGAACGGCTTGAATAAATTGGGGAATGGGTTGACCTATGGGACAACCTCTTATACAAGGCGCGATCTTGTTCATCCACACCGGGGTTAAGAGGCGCCATGTCCCCGTCTTGTTCCAAGTCATATCCTCAATGGTCAAAGGCATCACCGGTAGTTGCTTGATCGATTCGATCTTGCATTTCTCCATCAGATCTTCTCCTGGATCTCAACTAGCTCGTAGGCTTGGTATGCAGCCGCCGCATTTTGTTTCTGTTTGCTGGGTACGCTCTCTTTAATGGCCTCAATCAGATTCTGCATCTCCAATAACGGTTTTCGAACCACTTTGGCGTATGCACCAAGGATTACCGTGTTTACAATTGGTGCCAGCCTAGAACCAAGACCGTGAGTCAGCGCAATCTCGTTTGCATTAACTACAGCCTGAATCCCCACTGCTTTAAAGGTCGGAGCATTAGAGGCCACAGGATAGTTTAGTATCAAAATAGATTCGGAAGCTAATCCCTTGGTCACATCCACCAGCTCCAAAAGTTTGGGGTCCAAGACCACACAAACATCCGGATTAGTAATTTCCCCCCGGGCGCGAGCCCGCGTAACATCCACCCGAACGTAAGCGGCCACAGGTGCTCCCCGACGTTCCATGCCAAAAGCAGGGAAAGCCTGAACAAAAAGCCCCTGACGGAAATACGCCTTAGCCAGTATCTTGGAGGCGACTACTGCACCTTGACCTCCTCTACCATGTATCCGAATGCCTAGCATCAGCTACTCCTCCACTTTCCGGCTAGTTACGTAATAGCCCAACTGACTTACTCGTCACCCATGGATAAAGTAAAAAACAAGCCTCTGTTTCCGCATAAAGAGCCGAGGCACATGTAACGCCTCTTGCCCTCCATGTTGGCAAGGAACTTTGCTGAGAGCCGGAGAAACCGCCAGCGCCCTTATTGAGGTGTATTGCTCTGACTTCTCCCGTCAGTCTATCTGATATTTGGTGCCTGGTCCGTATTCCAAACTGGTGCGCCAATCCACACGCTCCCTATTATCCGGGTACCGGCACCGCCCTGCATCCATATCATCCGGATGGATATATCGGGTTCCCGGCAGCAAGCTGACAACCTTCATCTTGGGGCGGCCTGATTCCTTATTCTTACGTTCCACTATGTCCTCCAGGTATGCCGGATCTTCATAGCAATTGGCCCAATTGTCATGATGCATGGGCAGTATTACTTTTGTTCCCAAAGCCTCGGCCACTCGCCACAGGTCCCAGGGAGACATCTTGTCGGTATAGCCGGGAGCGTTGTTACCCATAGCCATGGAAACGACGTCGATTTTGTATTTATCGCCCACCATCTTGTAAGCGTTATCGTAAAGCGAGTCCCCCAAAAAGGCGATGTTGCCTCCTTGCGTGTTGAAAATATATGCTACCGCCACTTCCGAGAAGGGAGGCGGGGTATCAAAGCCGGTCTTGGTTGCTATGATGTCATAATTTGGAGCAAAATCGATCTTCATATCTTCGATCTGAACGCTTTCTCCGACTTTGGCCACGATGAGTCGATCATCAGGGATACCCATGTTCTTCTTCATGCGGCGAGCTGCTTCGGGCGGCGCAATAAACTTGCATTTGGAGGTTTGCAGGGCCGCGCTGATAGTATAGAAGTCCATGTGGTCCTGATGATGATGGGTCACGCAAACCGCATCAATCCTCTTGAATTTCCAGGGATCTATGACCATGGGGTGAATACGCATCCACCACAGCTTGTCGGCCCCGCTGGTCCGGCAGACACCGCAGTAGGACCGATCGGTAAAGAGACTGGGACCGGCATAGTTGTCAATCAGAAAAACCGCCCCAGCCTGGCTCTTAATGGCGCAGGACATAGCCCCAAAATACCACAGAGCTCCGGTGCCGGGCTTTACCTCAAATTGGTCTATTTCATAATTGAGGTAAGCTCCCCATTCAGGGAAAACTTCCTTCAGCCAGATGTCTCGATTCATCTCGCGGGGCAAACCAATGGTGCCCCCGTCCATAACTCCTCGTTCATCATACTTGACGACCTTTTCACTCATTTTTCCCTCCTGCAGATCAATTATTCTAGGCAATCTTCATTTAAATAATCTTTTTCCTTATGCTGACTTCGGAAACGTCATAATCATGCCTCCGGTCAGATCTTTCTCACCAAAATGTCAGCACGTCTCCCTCCTTTATTAAGGTTTCGGGGTCAACGATGCTGAAGCTTGGGTATCCTTTGCGTCGACAAATGATAGCCGTATTCTGATTGAACATGCCATCCGGCGGGTTATATACATTCATAAACCCAGGGTACGCTGCCTCCAGACGATCTAGGACGCCTGCAATATCTTGCGTGCCGGTGATATCCAGAGCCTCCCGCACGCGACCAGTCATAACTGCCGTCCGGCCGACGTATTTGACATAAACATATTTTCGGGGGGATTTGTGCTCTTCGGACATAAATCCTCTCCTGGTCATGCCAGCAACCCGCGTTGCTTCAGATCATCCGCAACAATCTGCAAGCCCAAATTCCTCAAAGTTTCTTCCTTGGGAATGGCTGTTTTCTGATCCCACCCGCGAATCTCATAATATTGATCCAGCATCACTGACAGGTTTTCTCCGATTGGCGGTATGCCGTGTTCTACTATGGGATCTTCCAACATCCTGCGGGGCAAGGTATCATGTTCGCGGCGGAAACCCTCCCGCACAATATACGCCCTCTCTAAGTTGACGATACGGGTACCAATTTTTAGAAATTCCTGGACATCGCCTTCTTCCCCAGTGCACGAGTTATAAAGGTCCAACCACAAGCTCATATCTATGCCCAATAAGCCCCTAATCATATACACACAACTGGGCAAGCTCTCAACAATGGCGCGGCTATCGTATAGCCACTTGACCAGCCGCCCTTTATCTTCGACCGACCTAGTCTGAAAAGCCGAATAAGGATCAAATGGCAACTCCATATCTGAAGGAATGGACTTCGGATTGGGGGGATAGGGAGGATACCAGCGAGTATGGTCCGGGCCACACTCACACACCGCCAATGCCAAAGCCATTTGGTAGCCGTTCCTCTGGGGCATCCTCTCAATTTCTTTGCCTTTGATGCTCAAGGTATATCGTTCTGAGCCTCGCCCCACAAGTCTCGCTGCCTCGTCTACTCCTTTGGCCAGCACGTCTCCAAACCCCTTGCGCTGAATAATGCGCTCAGTCATGGTTAGAAATTCATCGGCCTTGCCGAAGCGAAGTTCTAATCCATCCGTGTCCTTGCGACTGATGATGCCACGTTCGTAACACTCCATTGCCCAGGCAATTGAATACATGGCCTGATCCTCATCCAGCCCTGCTCTGTTACACATGTCCCTGAATTTTATCACATGGGGATAAGAAGCAATTCCAACTATTGGTGCAGCCTGGGCAAATCCGACTTCACGCTCATCCCCACCGGTGCCCGCAAAAAGTCCTTCCTTGATCTCGTAGCGCCGCCCGCAAGCCGGAAATGGACAACAAAAACTGGACTCGGGCCTAACCACATAGCGGTCAAGGTACTCTACGTCATTGAGCATGGGTTCAAAAAACCCCCTTTGCCCATTGTGAGCATGAACCCAACCGTTCTCATTGAATAGTTCAAGCAGCATATTTGCGCTGTTGAAAGACCAGGAAGGAACAAACAAATCCTTGGTGCTTTTCAAGTCAAAAGTCTGCCTAAACTTCCTGTAAGTTTCCAGAAAGCGTGTTCCATCGGCAAGGGACACTATGCCTGATCCCTTTACAGCGATTGCAGCCAGTTTTTTGTCCCCCATGATCGTGCCGCAACCCTTACCGCCAGAATGGTCTAACGTAAATTGCACCTTGGCATTGGCCACCAGATTTTCTCCAGCCGGTCCAATTGAAGCAACATGAATTCCGCTGATACCTGTCTTTGCCCGGATTAGCTTGTGCTTTTCCTTGGTGTCTTTACCCCAAAGCCAAGCGGCATCCAGAAGTTCCACCTGGTCATCCACAATAAGCAACCAGACCGGACTGGCCGCCTTGTTTTCCAAAATGATCACGTCGTAACCGGCAAATTTCAGCTCAGCCGCCCAGTGCCCCCCTGCCCCGCCCTCTCCAAGAAACCGGTTGGGATGCTTAGTGAGAATGGAAACTCGCCCCATGCCGATGGGGGTCCCCTCCAGGGGCCCAGCCCCAAATATAAGTTTGTTTTCCGGATCGAACGGTCCTATCTCAGGTCCGACTTCACTGTAAAGGTAAGCTGTATTGAGACCGCGACAACCTATGAAATCGCGAGTCATTGTGCGGGAAAGCTCTTCCTTGGTCACCTTACCCGCAGCTAGATCAACCCGGAGTATTGTCCCTGTCCAACCATGCCAAGTCATAACTCCTCCTTTCTCAGTTCGCGCCAAGGATAAGGATACTTCCAAGGTACAATCAATTTAAAGACAGGCTGAACCCTCCGGGCCTTCTCCCACGAGGTCCTTTTTCTTTCAAAATCCTCTCGGTTGGTAAAAATCAGACAACCGGTAGGGCACATTTCCACGCAAATCGGTTCTCCAACTTCGTTCCTTTCGCATATTCCTGAACAATCCAGTTCAGGGATATTCAATTTGCCTTCCATGTCAGAATGCAAATGGATGTGACCAGCATCCGGAGCAAACCCCCTACGCTTACCGGTTATGAACCCACACCAAATTTCACAGTTGCGGCATCCGCTGCAAAGGTCACTGGATACAACGAAAACCTTGGAATCAGAGTCCATGTTAATAGATGCCCTCCTCGAGTCACACTGCCACCGCCGATATACCTTTTCGGAAAGCGGTCAGGTTCAGTTCCGTCTTGCTGCCAGGAACCGAGGTTTTAATCTCTTCCTCCACTAAGGAGGCCTCCAAAGGCAAAAGTCCCACACCCACCAGACCGCCCAGCATGACTATATTGACTACTATCGGGGCTCCGAGATCCAAGGCCATGCGGGTAGCATTGAAGAAAAAGGCCCGACCCGAAGCCTTGGACACAGCCCTGCGGATGTCATCCTCTCCTGGGTACTCGGCCCTTCGCGATAATACTGCCACCGGGTATATGGGCTCTGTGTTCACAACAGCTGCCACCTTTGGGTTGCCATAACGGCTTAGCACCCTGAGAGCTTCCAGGGCTTCCAGGCTTATTATGGCGTTGGCGTGACCATCAGGTACGATGGGTCCGTAAATCCTTTTTTTAGAGATCCTAACTGCGGAAAATACGGATCCGCCTCTCTGTGCGGCTCCGAAGGTTTCCCCTATATTCACGTAATATCCGGCTTTGAACATTAGGCGGCCTACTATGCGCGACAATAGAATGTTACCTTGTCCACCGATGCCGGATACAATCAAGTTGAAAGGATCAGGCCTAATCATCTCCGAACATCTTTCTTTTTTATGATGGCCTTAAAGGGGCATATATCCGCGCAAACGCCGCAGCCGGCACAAAGCTCATGCTTCAGTCCAGCCTTGCCGGTGACCGGATTTTGGAATATAGCCGGGCAGCGAAAAGAACTGCTGCATATGGCGCACTCCTCTCCCTTACAGGCCAATTCATCAATTTCTATATCAAAGGGATGCGTTTTTTCAGCCTTCATGCGTACGATTTCGCAGCTTCGGTGCATAATTAGAACTTGAACGCCTTCTCGTTTCAGCAAGTTTCGAATAGTTCTGACGGAAGCCTTGATCTCGAAAGGATCAGCAACTGTGACTTGGCATCCTAAGCTCCGGCAGATTTCGGCTATATCCATGCGGGGAGCCTCATCCCCCAACGCATTCTTACCTGTTCCTGGATGTGCCTGAAACCCGGTCATGGCTGTTGCGGAGTTATCCAGTATGATTTGCAGCATCTTAGAATTGTTGTAAACAGCATTGATCAGTCGTGGCACGGAGCTATGGAAAAATGAAGAATCTCCGCACACCGCTATGACTGGTTGAAGGTATTTGAAGGGTTCTAATTGTCCCAAACCTGCTGCAGAACCGGTACCCGAGCCCATGGAATGAAGGAGCTTGATCTGCTCCTTGCCCTCAGGGAAAACATCGAGAGTTGAGCAGCCTATTTCGCCGGTCACATACGCGTCCCGGCCGTCGGCTTTGACCGCTTTGTCAAGGGCCCAAAAGCTGGCGCGATGAGGACATCCTGCGCACCAGGTCAGGCCGCGGTTGATGATCAAGGGATTCAAATCTTTCTCGATTATGTCTCGATAATCCTGGCTGAAAGACTCGTAAGGGATGCCGGTAATGTCGGCTAGCGCTCTGGCAACCGGGTCCGGGGCGATCTCGCCTACCAAAGGCAAATGTCCCGAACCCTGCCCATAGATTTTTATACCGCTCATGCCGCCGTCCAAGATGCTCTCTTTAACCAAAGACTCAACAAATGAGTCGACTTCCTCAACGACCAGAACTTTGCCGGCTTTTTTTAGGTGTTTGCGCACAAACTTGGACGGAAAGGGCCAAAGCGTGACAAGTTTTACGAACCCAATCAGGTCTTGCAGCCCTAATAGCTCAGCCGCTTCATGCGCGCAGAGATATCCTGCACCCGAACAAACGATGATCAGATCGGGCTTCTCCGGCCCTTCATAGCTGTTAAAGGGGCAAGCCTCAAACTCCCGCCGGATCTTGTCCAGCTTTTCCGATAGAGCTGTGTGTTTGGTAATCGCCAAGTAAGGATTTAGGCTTATGGAAGTGTCCGAGTACAGCTGATTTTGTTTCCTGCGAGTCCTACCCATGGTCACCGGACTGCTGGAATGGCAAAGGCGGGTATAACCGCGGTAAAAAATGAGTTGCCCGTGTCGTTCCGAAAGGTCGAACGCGTATTTTACCAGGTCCAGGGCCTGCTGACAGGTGAGGGGCTCCAGCATCGGAGTAGAGGCAAACCGGGCCAACCAGCGGGAGTCTGTTTCATCGCCGCTGGAGTGCCCGTGAGGATCGTCGCAGACCACGGTAACCATGGCACCGTCACGATTCCCCAGACCCGTGTAAGCAAAATGGGTTAAAAAATCCAATGCCACACTCAAGCCAGCGTTCTTCATGGCTGACAAGCTTCGCAGACCCGCTGTGGCCGCTGCTCCTGCTCCTTCCACAGCAGCCAGTTCGTTGGTGGACCACTCTACATGAAGACGACCCTCTGCAGCTACCTGAGCTAAGGTCGCAACGATTTCCGAGGAAGGCGTACCGGGATATCCGGTAACGAAATTCACACCGGACTCCAGCGCGCCCCTTGCTATAGCCTCATTGCCAAGAAGAAAATGTGTGCTTCCTGTTTCATATTGATCAATTGTCGCCATTAGACCTTCCTAAACAATCTCTACAACTTAACTCCTAAGCAACGCTCGACTTCATCCTGACAGGCGTGCAATTCCTCTGATGTGCCGCTCAACTTGATTTGTCCTTTCTCCAGGATGTAGGCTCGGAGATTATCGCTTAGCGACAAAGAAACCTGATAATTCTGTTCGACTAGGAGAATGGTGGCGCCGTCCCTTTGTAAGCGCCGAAGTATTTCGCCTATCTCCTCCACTATCAAAGGAGCGAGCCCCTCCGTGGGCTCATCTATCATCATCAAATCAGGTTTTGATACCATAGCTCGGGCAATGGTCAACATTTGTTGCTCACCACCCGAGAGACTTTCTCCCATCTGATTGACTCGCAATTTCAGTTTGGGGAAATACTGGTAGACCATGTCAAACCGCTCCGCGACATTGAGCTTTTTCTTTTTGTGTAAAATGCCCAGCTTCAAATTTTCCTCGACCGTTAAATTGGGTATGATACGCCTGTCTTCGGGGATAATTGCCAAACCCTTTTGAACATTCTGATAAGGCTGGTTGCCGGTAATCTCCTCCCCTTTGTACAGTATCTTACCGGTCTTTGGAGGTTCAATACCCATGATCGATTTTAAAGTGGTTGTCTTCCCCACCCCATTGCGGCCTAGAAGAACGACTATCTCACCAAGGTGAACTTCCAGAGATACGTCCTGCAAGATATGACTGTCGCCGTAGTAGGTATTAATGTTCTCTACTTTAAGCATCCCTAGAAGCCCCTTTCCCCAAATAAACGTTCTGGACGATTTCGTTCGCGCTTATTTCATTTGGTGTTCCCTCGGCCAGCTTTCGCCCTTCATGAAGAACCATGATCTCGTCTGAAATTTCCATGACCACGCTCATGTCATGTTCGATCAAAATGATGTTCAGACTCAGCTCTTTGGCAAGACGACTAATTATGTGTGTCGCCTCAATTGTTTCGGCCGGGCTCATGCCGGCCGTAGGTTCGTCCAGCAACAGGACTTCGGGCTCCGTGGCTAGTGCAATCCCGATCTCCAGGTACTTCTTCTCCCCATGGCTCAGTTCTGCAGCAATGCGCGACTGAACCTTCAGCAGACCCAAGTGCTCCAAGACGGCCAGAGCCTTGTCATTAACCTCGCTCAGGCTGTACGCCCTGCGCCAGAAATTGAAAATGGTGTGTCTTGATTGAGCTGCCAGACGAACATTTTCGAAAACGGTCAACCGCGGGAATATATGGGTAAGTTGATAGGTTTTGGTTATTCCCAGTTGTGAGCGGTCATTTATGGACATATTCGAGATGTCCTTATCCTTAAAAAGAATACTGCCATGTGTCGGCGCGTATAATCCCGACACCAAGTTGAAAAAGGTGGTCTTGCCAGCGCCATTGGGGCCGATGATAGATTTGAGTCGGCCCTGCTCGAGCCGGAAATCAACATCGTCTACGGCTTTCAACCCTCCGAAATATTTGCAGATGCTTTTTGTCTCCAATAGCATGAGCGCCCTTTTTATAGTTTTGAATGATAGAAACGTTTTTCGATTAAATTTAAAAGGCTTCCCCAAATCCCTTCTCGGAACAGCAAAATCAGAACCATAAACAACGCACCAAGCCACAGTTCCCAACGATCCGTGTACTCACTGATAGTGCTGCGCAGAAATAGGAAAACGCCCGCCCCGATCACTGGACCGAAAAAAGTGTGTGTGCCACCCAAAACCGTTTTCATCACGATGACGCCCGAGGTCATCCAGAAAAGCAGGTTAATGGATGCAGCTCCCAAGTAAACCACCAAAAGTCCTCCGGCAAGGCCTGAAAAAAGCCCGGAAAAGATTAAAGAAAGGAATTTGACCCTACTGACGTTGTAACCGCAGGCCCTGATGCGGTCTTCATTTTCCCGAATCGCTCTAAGGACATGACCGAAAGGTGAATTCAAAATACGCCATTGGGCCAGCGTGGCCAAGCACCCTATGGTAAGTATGAAAAAATACAGATGAAGTTGGTTGGACAAATTCACATACAGCGGAAAATCGATAGACAAGGGCGGCAGCTTTAGCCCGTCTTCACCGCCGGTCCAGCGCGTCAACGGGGATAGTGTCAAAAAGAAAAACATTTGGCCTATGGCCAGGGAGATCATGGCGAAATAGGCTCCCTTTCGCTTTATGGCCAGAATGCCTATCATGATTGCCACCAGAAGCCCACCAATAGTTGCCGCTAAAAGCGCCAGCCAGACTCCCACTTCACCATAAAACACAATCATGGCTGCGGAATACGCCCCGACTCCCAAATAAGCCGCATGTCCAAAGGATATTATTCCGGTGTGCCCCAGCAGCAGATTAAATCCCAAGGCAAACAGTCCATAAACGATAATTTCCGTGGCCAAAGGTTTGGAAATAATAAAGGGCAAGAAAGGGGCGAAAATAAATGCAACGATCATAGCACGGAATTCAAACCGGGTACGCCAGTCTCCCTGCCTATTGATCATGCTTTTATTGCTACCATTTGATTTATGCATAATTTACGCCCTTCCCTCCTCTCCAAAAAGCCCTCGGGGTCTGACGACAAGGATTACGGCCATGGCCATAAAAATCGCTACATTCGACCAGTCCGGATATAAAAAGGAGACGAAGCTGACCACCTGTCCAAGAAGCAGTCCACCGAGAACAGCCCCTCCTAGACTGCCCAGACCTCCGATGACTACCACCACAAACGATTCCACCGTCATTTCGTCTCCCATGTTGGGGATGGTCTGAACCATAGGCGCCGCAATGACCCCGGCCAACGCGGCTAGTCCAACCCCTAACATAAAGCCGACAGTCCAGACCCTCGAAACGTTGATCCCCAAGCAGCTAACCATCAGCCGATCCCGCGTGGCAGCCCGTATTATCATTCCAATATCGGTCTTATTCATGAAAAGCCACAGAGCCAGTAAAACTACGCCCATCAGCACCACCAGAAATATCCTGTATTTGGGCAAAATTAGAGTACCCACAAAGGCGGCCCCTTGAAAAATTTTGGGGTACTCCACTACTTTGCCGACCAATCCAAAAATAAGCTTGATGACGTCCGGCATAAAGATCGAAAACCCGAAGCAAAGCAGAAGAGGATAAATCGGTTCTGTCCCGTAAAGGCGTTTGAGTAGCGTTATTTCAAAGAGGCCTCCAAGAAGAGCTACTATGACAATGGCCGATACCATGGCTATCCAAAAATTGCCACACAACGATATGGCTACAAAAACAGCATAGGCCCCCAACATGTAAAAAGTTCCATGGGCGAAATTGAGCACATCCAGGAGACCAAAAATTATGGACAGACCACTGGCCAAGATGACATAAATAGCCCCTAAAGCCAACCCCATGATAATTTGCAGAATTATTATTTCCCAGGTCAACTCCATTGGTCACCTTTAGGCTTGCCATCCCGAGGTGGCTTCCGCCAACCTCAGGACGACGGGTTTTTATTTACCAGGCAGGTTTTTCAGCACCGGGCCATAAGGGATGTCTTTTAAGTCGTTTTCACAAGACTGTAAAGTCTTATCCGGACCAACTTCGGCCACAACAGTGGCCAGATCCCAATTCTTAGCTTTGTCGCCCATCCCCTGCAAAATCACCACTGTTTGCTCGCGAACATGGTCGCAAGCCCGATATTTCTCAGTTCCATGGTTGAGATTCCATGTCATGGTTTCCAGTGTGTCAATGATCTTTTCGGTATCTGTTTTGCTGCCAACCGTTTCCATCGCCTTGAACAGGGTCCAGGCGCCAACATATCCGGAATCGGCATCGGCATCCGGTACACCTCCATATTTCGCAACGTATTTCTGATAAAATGGCTTGGCATTTGGATACTTTTCATACAATTTCCAGTACCAAGTCACTGCGCCATAAATGCTCTCATCGTAAGCGGCGCCGCATTCTTTCATAATCGGCACAGCAGTCTTGGGCAATACGAGTTTGGTCCTCTTTGTCAAGCCTAGTTCGTTGAATTGTTTCACTGCGGCCACAAGATCCGATCCAAAGACCGCAAGGACTACAAAGTCGGGTTTTAGAGCAAGGATCTTTGGAACATAAGAGGAGAAATCACGCGTGCCGATAGGAGTGTAAATAGCCTCAAGGAATTTACCGCCCGCCTCCTGGCTCTTTACTACAAAAGCCGCAACCTCATCGTGGCCCCATCGGTAATCAGCAGCAATAACCATCCATTTTTTCCCAAGTTTATCAAAGGCATATTCCGCCAGTGCATTTCCAGTCATATAAGACCGAATACCGGAAGTGAAACCGTAACGGCCTCGATCCGCTTCCCCCTGCCCGATGTTATTGTGGCAGGTGGACATATAGAGAATTTTATTTTTGTTAGCCCACTGATTGATAATCATGGAAATACCGCCGGACAGGTTGCCGCCCACAATGGGGACACCGGAGTCCACATATTCCTTCATGCGGCGGAGGGCGACATCCGCCTTCAATTCTGAATCCCTTATTAACACTTTAATGGGTCCCCCAAGTATGCCGCCTTTGGCGTTGTATTCCTCAACCGCCATTTCCACCCCGCGCTTCATTTCTTCCGCGTAGGCGCCGTAAGGACCAGTCAACGGAAACACCCAGCCGACATCGGCAGGACCCTGGGCCTTGGTGCCTGCAGCAAATACCAAAATAATGGCCGTTATTAGCATCAGAATGCTGGCTTTTTTCATCACAAATACCTCCATCAGAAATTAATTTTAACCGATAACAAATTCACGATACACAAAAAGCCTTAAGTCTTCGAACCTCCTTTCATCACCTCCTTTCATTTCGCTTATTTTGACCCACTGTGTCGCGGACTTGATTTAAAGGAGAAAAGCGTTATTCGTCCATAAATGCGCCTTTCATGGCCGAAGCGGCATACTTAGTATAGCGGCTCAGCAATCCCTTTGGATGTCCTTGCTTGGGTGGATGCCAACCGGCTTGGCGCTTGGATAAAACACGCTCTACCTCCTGCGGAGACATTCTTTCACCTCCGCATCCCACCAGCTTCAAGCACCGGCCCGGTATATCTATCCTTATTAAATCATCATTTTCAACTAAGGCAATGGGACCGCCTGCTTGGGCCTCAGGTGAAACATGACCGATACAGGGTCCTCGCGTAGCTCCGCTGAAACGACCGTCAGTAACCAACGCCACCCGGCTCAGCTCTGGCATGCTGGCGAGGGCCTCGGTAGTAGCCAGCATTTCAGGCATTCCGCTTCCCCGGGGTCCCTCATAACGGATGATGACGACCGATTCGGGCTTGATTTTGTTTTCTAAACAAGCAGCCAGGGCTTGCTCCTCCCGATCAAAAACCTGGGCAGGTCCTTCATGAACCAGCATATCTTCAGACACAGCTGAAAATTTCACCACTGAACCTTCCGGAGCTAAGTTCCCGGTCAATACCGCTATGGATCCTGTCCCCTTGGCCGAACTTACAGGCCGGATGACTTCATCGGGTGTGATCTGATAATTGGCCAAATAACCAGCGCCCCGCTCAAAGAATCCATCTTTCCATAAGTCTTCCAGGTTCTCTTCCAGAGTTTTGCCTGTGACTGTCAACACTCTTACATCCAGCATATCACGCAATTCCCACTGCACCCTAGGAATGCCCCCAGCGTACCAAACCAACTCAGTCAAATATTTACCCGATGGCTGGATATCCATAAGGAGCGGAATGTCTTTATTGGCCCTATCGAACAGTCCCCCATCCACCACTATACCGCCTTCAAAGGCGATGGCCGGTAGATGGATCAGAGCGTTAGTGGAACCGGAAATTGCGGCATGAACTTTGATAGCATTTTCAAAGGCAGCTCTCGTCATGATGTGAGATGGTTTTACTCCTTTTTCAACCAAATGTATGACTGTACGCCCGGCCTGTCGGGCCAGCCTTCTGATGTCCTGAAGGCTGACCGGAGCGAGAGCAGACCCTGGCAACGCCATGCCCAAGGCCTCGGACATACATTGCATCGTGCTTGCCGTACCCATGAATTGGCACGCTCCCCCAGTTCCTGGACATCCGGTGAGCTTGTAGTTGCGAATAGGGCCGGAGACATCTTCCCCTCGGCGCATCAGTGTTGCATCCTGACCGGTGAAAACACTGTGACTCATCCAAGGACCTATGCGGTTGCTGCCGCCGGGGATGTGCAACCCAGGTATATCCAGTCGCAGCATAGCCATAAGATGGGCAGGAATTATCTTGTCACAGGTGGAAACAGCCACGACGCCATCCCATGGAATAACTCGACCATGGGCTTCGAATAAGTCGCAGTAAACCTCTCTAGCAGGCAAAATATAATTCATTCCGTCGTGCAGCATAGCCCAACCATCACAAATATCGGTGCCATGGAAGTTCGCTGGTCTACCTCCCTTCTGATACACACCGATTTTCACTTCCTCAGCCAATTCATTCAAATGCACGCTGCCCGGGTGACTATCTCCATAAGCATCTTCGATCAATATCTGCGGAGCCCTAAGGTCCCCCTCATCCCAACCCGTTCCGCAGGAAAGGGCATCGATTTGAATCCAGTCCTCACGTACTTTCTTACTCCTCTGTAAAATTCCCATATCACACCTCTTTAGAAATTTTTGTCCAGTACACGCTCCCATATCTTAGAAAAACTAGGACACCTAAAACAGTTATCATTGCTCAGACCCCTATACAATCTCAAATTACTAAGCCGACCGGGCTTTTACAGCTCTGTCTGTGAAAGTAATTCGATGGCCTTGACTATGGAAGAATGATCCCAATCCAAACCATCCATGGCTGCCAAAGAATTCCATATCTGGCTGACCATAGCCGAGCCGGGCATGTAAACGCCCACTTTCTTCGCCTCTTCCAGAACAATGTCGATGTCCTTCTTGTGCAACCTAACCTTACCGCCGGGAGTGAAATTGCGTTCTATCATACGCTTACCGTGCAGTTCCAGCACACGGCTTTGGGCAAAGCCACCCATCATGGCCTCACGAATTCTTTCCGGATCAGCCCCATTTTTCTTAGCAAAAACGAGGGATTCACTGACCGCCTCAATAGTAATAGCGACTACCACTTGGTTGCAGGCCTTAGCTATTTGGCCGGAACCATTATCCCCCACATGCGTAATATTTTTCCCCATTTTTTGAAGCACTGGCAATACCTTGTGGAAGGCCTCTACAGACCCTCCCACCATAATGGAGAGCGTGGCCTCAATAGCACCAACATCCCCCCCGCTCACGGGAGCATCCAAAGCCATACTGCCCGCTTCTGCAAGGGCCGCGGCCACCTTCTTTGTGGTAGTGATAGAAGTCGTACTCATATCCACAAAAACGGCTCCCTCTTTCATGCCTTCCAAGATCCCGTCTGGTCCCAACGCCACCTTCTCGACAATAGGGGAATCGGGAAGCATGGTGATAATGACATCGGAGTCGATGGCAGCCTCGCGGGGTGAACCGACCCGCACGGCACCCTTGGTCACGGCCTTTTCTATCAGGCTCTCTAGTACGTCATAGACAGCTACCTTGTAACCAGCCTTCAACAAATGGCCAACCATGGGTTGTCCCATGATGCCTAGGCCTATGAAACCGATTTTTTCAATCATTCCGCCCTCCGTCTTAATTTTCATCTAAAGTTTTTGCGTTTAATATTCCAGGCCAATGGATAAGCCTGCCTCGCTATTTCTAAAAAATTTTCTTTGTCAAATACTTTTATAAAGTTATTTTCGTATTATGAAAATCTTAGCTAATTTCCGAAGATATTCTTTCAGCAGTGTCTTTGACTAATTCTATCAATTGTTCGTTGATCAGCTCCATGGTCATAGAAAAAATTGAGCCAGTTAAGCTCACAGCGGCTATGATCTTGCCCCTAAACCGGATAGGAGCCGCCACGCACCTCACCCCAACATAATGTTCTTCATTATCAATAGCATATCCCTGTTTTTTAACATTATCCAATTCATCCATTAAATGGGCCAACCTCGTTATGGTATTCTTTCCATGGAGTTTAAGCGGTCTATCCTTGTAAATTAACTGCACATTTTTCTCACCAAGCTCGGAAAGCAAAACTTTTCCGGCAGCAGCTGCATGCGGGTCCGTACTGAAACCAATGTAAGTATCGAGTGAAAGTCCTCCGACTTTGGATATCTTGTCGAGGATAGTTACTTTACCATCTCGGTAAATCCAAAGGTTCACCGTCTCATTCCATTTTTGATGCAACTCACGGAGATGATTATAAGCTTTGCTACGAACATCAAAGCCCATTAAAATACCGCTGCTAATTGTCAAGAATTTGAACCCTAGATAGTACTTCTTAGTCTCAGGGTCTTGATCGATATATCCGTAGGAACAGAATGTAGCCAGAATATGATGAATTGTACCAGCCGGAAAACCAAGTAGTGCTGTCAGTTGGGAAAGGCTAAGGCCCCTTGGGTGTTTACTTAGAACATCGATAACCAAAAGACTTTTTTCGAGGGATAGAAGCTTCATTTTCATATCTTGAAAATGGTTTTCAAATTTTCGTATTGTATTCTCATTTTTTTGTCAAGCATTTTTTCTGTAGTTAAGACATTAAAACGAACCCGGCTATACCCACCCACAAAAGAGTCTGCCAGTTTATATATTCGAGCGGGGAAATGATCAGCGACAATTAAAATTCCCGTGCCCAGGAAAAATAATTGACGTGAGTCATAAAGACTCAAATCTGGATCGCGGTATCGGTCTACCTGCTCGTTGCAATAGTAAAAAAACAACGCAGGGTGAAAGGTTCATCCGGTTAGTCGAAATCGTCCTTTCCTGTCGATGGTAAACAAATATCTGTGAAGGAGTCCCTACTTATTTTCCGTAAGCAAGGATGATGGCTCTATTTCCCTTTTTTCACATTCTCGGCATAGTTTATATTCTTCGCGGCGCAGTGCTCCCATCTGTGATCTGCACACTTGGCCGGCCCAGCGACCTTCTCTTCTACTACTTCCTTTCTTAGAAGATCATAAACATCAAGGATCATTCCCACCTGATTCTTTTCTCCTTTCACCAAGAGGGCAACGGATCCCTCGCCTCCTGAAACCCCTCCGGCGGCTATATGGTAGACTTCCACACTGGCGATCTGCACCATAGCCTCAATCTCAGTGACCACCTTGCCAGCAATGGGCATCAGCCCTACCGGCATACCCGAGCAATAGTCCAGCCGATGGATTCCCATCTCCCTTGCATGGTCTGATACAGAACCCTTCACCGTTTTTTCGAGGCCGACCGGGATCACAAAATGCATGCCCTTGGCCATAACATGGCCGACAGCCTTTCCCAAGGTCCCTCCGTTTTCCATCCCCAACAGAACACCAGCATGGCCCAGGAAATCGATAGCATTGGCACCCTTAATGAAAACGTCTTGAGCAGTGCATCCGGCAAGCACCTCGTCCAGATTCTCGGTTTGAACTGGTGCGCCCTTTTCAAAGTACCAATATTTTGCGTGACCGTAGGCACCCAGAAAATCGGTCATCCCGCGTCCCACACAAAGCCCTTTTCCTGTAACCATTCCGCACGCAAGAGGCCCTTCAGGCCATTTGCCGACAAGTTCCCGATAGATATGAGATGTAGTGCTGCCTGTGGAAATCACTACTTTGCTGTTTTCAAAGGCTTTCCTCACCTGGGGCAGGGTAGCCACCCCTTTTGCAATGAGCCCTTTAGAGAGGGCGGGCGTAAAATTCAGAAGGGCACGAACCATTGTTTTATCTCCTTACGCATTGCGGCCGGGCTGGTATCCTACATCTAGATTTGCACGCTCCGGACTTTATCCGTTTCCAGTCAACACGCCTGAAGTTCTCCTAAGGTTCCGCACCATGCGTACATCTTCCTTTTCGAGCATGTGGTCCCGTTAGTTTGACTGATACTGCGGCGGAACCAACAGCTATCGTACTAAATTGTGGAAACATCAGCTTCAAGTTCCTTTTGCTGATCCCTTTATGCGTTGTGGTAAGTTGTGCAATTATCCTCGCGAGCCTTCAGATTAGAACCCGATTGAGCACCGTATGTTTTCTTTCATCAGCAATAACTCGCTGGCCCATCCTTCGACCGATTATGAGACTGCTATCAAATTTTCCCCAACGATCAAAATCTAGGATGGTCTTAAAATCCTTTCGGCCCTTCATTTTAAAAAAAATCAAAAGGCCATCCCCATCTGTGATAAGGAAATTAAAGCAGTTACATGAAGCAAACTATTACACTAAAAGTCCAAAATGGAATTCCTCCATTAGTCTAGAGGAAAATGGCAATTGATTTTGTGCTGGTACTTAGCCGCTTTGTTCTGCCACATTCCTTTCCTTTTTACTCTTCCATGATCAAGGATAAGCCTGTGGGTAATAATACTCGGTATCTCTTCAGGGAGATGCGTCACATAGATGATTGTAGAGCCGAACTCTTTTACGGCTTGGTCCACAATGCTCAATATTGTTTCCCGACTGGAAGCATCAAGACCTTGGCAAGGCTCGTCCAACAATAAAAGCACAGGCCGCTTTAGAAGAACTCGGGCCAGCATAATCATACGTTGTTCTCCCTCAGAGATGCTATTGAATTCTTCATTCTGGTAATTCCCAACACCGACCGCCTCAATCCATTCGGACGCAACTTTTTTTTGCTCAAGAGAGCAAGACCGATAAAGTCCTACCGTATCGAAAAATCCCGAACATACTACCTCAAAACAGGACATCCTTTTCGAAAAAAAATGAATATGTAATTCAGGTGAAAAAAATCCAATCATTTTCTTTATGTCCCATATGCTCTCGCCTGAACCTCTAACTTTTCCGAAAAGAACAATTTCGTTGGCATATGCCTGTGGATTATCACCGTATATAAGGCTTAGCAAAGTGGATTTACCTGCTCCATTTTCTCCCATAACCAACCAATGCTCTCCTCTTCGTACTGTCCAGTTTATTTTTCGGAGAACTGGGATGTGCCCATAACAAACACTGACGTTATTAAAACCCACAAAAACCGGGGCTTCGCTATTACAAGAGTGACTTAATCCTGCTCCTTTTGGCAGGCAATGATGTAGTGCCACTCTTCGCTCTTCCAGGGTTTTCCGTAGCAGCTTTCCCTGAAGAATTTTCTGCAGCGTGCCCCGTGATATTATATGATAATTGTGGAGTACCAAAGCATGAGTGACTCCCAGTGGAATTTCCTCAAGCATAGTTGCCGCCACAATGAGTCGCATATGTCCTTTCATGAGCCTTTCCAGGATTTTTTTTAACCGTTTAGTATGATCTTCGTCAAGACCAGCAAAAGGGCGATCCAGAATGAGAAGCATGGGCTTTCGGAGAAGTGCTTTCGCGATAAGGAGCATTCTCCTCTCACCATTTGAAAGCTGAATAACCCGCTTGTTCAATAATTCTCGAATTCCGAGCTGCGTGATAATTTCATCCCCCTCTTTACAAGTCGTAACAGCATTGCACCGATCCCTTTGAGTATGAAAAATGCTTGTTCGACTGACACATCCTCCAGATAAATAATCCGAAACAAGGGATGAATCCTCAACAACGAGACTGTTCCATCGAGCTTGATAAAATTTGCTCTCCTGGTTCATAAGCCTTCGATGGCCCTCAAATGAAACAAACTCAATTAAACGCTGCGGCAACGTCGTCTTCTTCGTTTCGCACCCCACCGTATCCTGGAAATGGTATACTATTTGACCCTGAAAAGGCAGCCTCCCGCAAATCGCCTTTATTATAGTCGACTTTCCTGAACCGTTTTTACCGAGAATGGCCCAATGCTGGTCAGTTCGGATTTCCCAGTTTGTCTTTGAAAACATTATTTTTCCGTGTGACCAAATCGAGAAATCTTTGAGTGAAAGAAAGCTGGCTGATCTTTTAAATTGCTCCTTCATTTCGCGCCCCAAGTGGCGGGGAATTTGACCCTGAGAGATTAAATGGTAAACCTCATTAGAAATATTCTCTTTATCTCATACTCAGATAATTTTGAGTAAATAATCCAGGCTTTAATATCTCCCCCCATAGGAAGGGCAAGGTTCTACCCTTGGAGGGACGCGCCTGAGTTGCGTCGCATTGGCCCCCTTAGATTTAACGCTTTAGTTGTTCTATCTGACGCTCCTTTTGCTCCTATCATCTGTATTAAACTTGGCAGGCTTGGATTCAAAAGGAGAGGCCGATGGAACTCCATCGGTCTCCTTGTTGAGCGGGCATCGTAGACCCTTCACAGGCGGAGAAGTGTCTTGGCCACAATGGTTTTTTCGATCTCCTTGGTCCCTTCGTAGATCTCTACGATCTTGGCATCGCGGTAAATTCTTTGCACTTTGTACTCGTCGATGTAGCCATACCCGCCGTGCATCTGAACGGCCTCATCCGCGCATTTCACGGCCATCTGACCCGAGTACCATTTTGCCATGGCCGTGAGGGCATGATCCATCGAGCCTTGGTCCGTCAGCCATGCTGCTTCGTAATAAAGATTCCGCGCCGCCCGGATCATGGTGGCCATCTCCGCGATCTTGAACTGAAGCCCCTGGAAAGAAGCCAGAGGAGTCCCGAACTGGTGCCTCTTCTTGATGTGGTTGATACTCTCTTCCAGGGCCGCCCTCGCAATCCCCACAGCCATGGCGCAAATGTGAAGTCTGGTCAGGTTGAAAAAAGCCATCAATTCTTTAAAGCCGTTCCCTTGCCGACCGATCAAGTTCGAGGCAGGAATTCTCACATCTGAAAAAGAGACCTCGGCCGTATCGTTGGCCCTAATACCCAGCTTCCCGTGGAGCTTGTTCGCCTGATATCCCTTTCTGTCCGTTTCCACAAGAAAGAAGCTATGCCGTTGGTGCCTGCTGGGATTATCCGGATCGGTCAGGCAGAAGACATTCAAATAATTGGCGATTGTGCCGTTGGTAATGAACATCTTGGAGCCGTTGATGATCCACTCATCGCCGTTTCGAACGGCGCTTGTTATGGCGCCCGTGACGTCGGAACCTGCATCCGGCTCGGTGATGGCGGTACCGATAACGGCATCTCCGCTCACCAAAGGAGGCAGGTATTTCCTCTTTTGTTCTTCTGTGCCGAAAAGCTGTAGAAGTTCCGCCCCGAAACTGCTTGTGATGATGGCATTGCCCATGCCTGCATCGACGGCCCAAAATTCTTCCGTTATCAGGCAATGCTCCAGGAATCCCAGACCCGCGCCGCCGTATTCTTCTTTGATGAAGACCCCCACGAACCCGAGATCACAGGCTTTCTTCCTGATTGCCGGATCAAAGGTCTCGTTTCGATCAAACTCCTGAGCTTTTTCCGGAAGGAATTCACCAAGAGCAAATTCTCTCGCCGCCTTCTGGATATCTCTTTGTTCTTTTGAGAGCGTGAAATCCATCCCTTCCCTCCCGAGCAATCACTTCAGTTGTTACACAAAAGATCAGGATTCCTACCCCCCTTTGAATTGGGGGCTCGAAATTCAGTCGCGGCACAGCTTCCAAAAAAAGAGGGATCCTGCGTTTAATGGAAAATCCTTATGCCAGTTTCGCTTTGAGCGCTTCTGCGACCTTGAATAAATCATCCACCACCCCAAAGTCGGCCACCCTGAAAATCGGCGCCTTCTTGTCTTTGTTTACAGCAATAACACATCCCGCGCCGCTGATGCCGGCCACGTGCTGAAAGGCACCGCTGATTCCGAAGGCTAAATAAACCTTGGGTTTCACCGACTTCCCTGAAGTGCCCACCTGGTGATACTTGGGCAGCCAGTTTTTGTCCACCACAGGCCTCGAGCATGAAAGAACGCCACCCATAAGATTGGCCAGTTCCTGCATGGCGGGGACCTTGTCGGCTTCTCCAACCCCTCGGCCGATGGAAACAAGAAGGTCCGCCTGGGTTATGTCAATCGCCCCTGCTCCCGCATCCTCAAAAGCCACGAACTCGCGCCGGGCTGTCGGCAGATCCGGTGGTATATCCTTCTTGATTACTTCACCTTTGTGTTCGCCCGCCTTGTCTATGGAAAAGGCGCCGCTTCTCACGGTGATCAGATACCCTTCGGAATCCTTAAAGGCGACCCTGGAAAAGATTTTCCCTGCATAGATCTGGCGAACCACTTTGGGACGGCCGTTCTCAAAGATAACATCCACACAATCCGTGGCCAGAGGATACCCTGTCTTAATGGAAATGGAAGGTGCATAGTCCATTCCCCATGGTGTGTGCCCGATCAGGGTGAGAATAGGCTTGTGCTCCTGGATCAGCCTGACGAGCAATTCCTTGTAAAGATCCCCGTTGAAATTCTTGATTCGCTCGTCTTCAAAAAGGATTACTCTATCCGCCCGGTCATTAATCTCGCTGATAAAGTTCTCCTTCTCGCCGCATAGGACCACCGCCGTCAATGTGTGTGATCCTTTCCGACAGAGTTCGTCGGCTTTCCATAGAAGCTGATAGGTAATTTCTCTGATCTCCCCGTTCCTGTGTTCAACAACCACAAAGATCTCACTCATCTATTTTTTCACCCCCTTTTCCTTCAAAATCCGGAGTATCTCTTCTGCGACCGTGGCCGGATCGCCCTCAAGGAACTGCGCTCCTTCCGTCTCGGGGGGAAGGAACAGCTCCTCTACTGTTGTCATCGGGGAAAGGTCGTTCCGGGAAAGACTCAGATCCTCAATTTTGACCACATTGAGTTCTTTTTTCGCCGCTTTTCGAATACCCATGATGGAAACATATCTTGGCTCGTTAATGCCTGTCTGGATGCAAAGCAGGGCCGGAAGTTTGATCCTGGACACCTCTTCCACCCCCCCCTCAAGCTCGACCCGAACGGTTGCTTCTTCCCCCTCAGCCGTTACGCCCGTCACGACGGCCGCATGTGCGAGGTCCAATAATTCCGCCAACATGGTCCCCACTGATCCTTCGTTCAGGTCATCCGCCTGGACACCCGTCAACACTACGTCATGGGGCATACCGCGAATCACCTGGGCCAATATTTTGGCAATTCCGAAGCTATCCGGGAGAAGGTTTCCCGGATCGACTCGAATTGCCTTGTCGGCCCCCATGGCCAAGCTTCTCCTCAAAACCTCTTCGTCCTCCTCAGTGCCGACAGTGACGGCAACGACATTGCCCCCATGCTTTTCCTTAAGGACAATCGCCTCTTCAACGGCATAGTTGTCCCACTCATTGATGGAGTAGGCCAGCATGTCCCTCCGGATATCGGTCTTCTGGGGATTGATCTCCAGGTCGACTTCCTGTGTAAGCGGAACCCTCTTGACACAAACGATTATCTCCATGCTCCAATCCTCCTAACCCTTTGATGCGTCCCAACTTGTCGCTGATAACCTATCGATTTTCGAGTTTCTTCATCCATTAAATGAATGAACTCTCATTCATTCGCTGAGACGTTACCACATGAGGAAAATCAAGTCAAATTTTTTTGACCAATTTTGAACGCATGAAGACGCGAAAGGGAGGAAACTGTGATGCCGGGTCTTTGGTGGTAGGTCCCGGAAACTTGGTTGTGGAAAACCAATATTCGGGAATATGAGACGGTGCACTAACTTTTGGAGCGAAGGCCTTCCCTCGCAGATTGGATTTTGTTTTTCAGCAACCGGTCCGATCCCGCCAATTCCTCCGCTTTCTGAAAATGAAATCTTGCCTTGTCCACCACTCCGGATTTCATGTAATAGACGCCGAAATTGTAATGGGCCTGAGCAAGTTTACCGTCTCGGCCATAGGACATTCCCAGGTGGTAGTAAACCTCGTCTTTGACGGGTGTCAATGAGGCCAATCTCTCAAAGAACACAATCGACTTGCGGTAATCTTCCAGGGACCTGTAGGATAAGGCAAGGAGAAAAAGGGCCGTCCTGTCTTTGTCGTCGATGCCGAGGGCCTTCTCAAGAACCTCCACGGCCCTTTCATTCCTGCCCTCTATCTGATAGGCTTCCGCCAGAGCGGTCAGAACGGGCAACATTCGGGGTTCCAATAAAAGAGCTTTTTCCAGGTGCTCCTTCATATCGCCGTATCGCAATTGCTCCTTTCTGAGGAGCCCCATTCCAAAATGGGCCGGCGCCGAGAGCGGGTTTTTTTCAAGCTCCCTCTGAAAAACCCTCTCCCCATAGCCGGCATCGTCCGACTTGGCGATAACTGCGGCCTTCATATAAGGAAAGAGCCTGCGGAACCTCGCATTCTCTTCGTTCTCCGGTCCTGCCGTATAATCTTTTAACCTGATCTCCATAGCGGATACCCTCTCAGGTCCGCTGGGATGAGTCAAAAGATAAGGGGGAACGGCGTTAGCGTCAATCCACATCGCCTGTTCAAGTTTTTTCAAGACAACCGCCATCGCTCCCGGGTCAAACCCGGCCTTGTCCATGTATTTAAAGCCAAGCTGGTCCGCCTGTCTTTCATCATCACGACTGTAGCTGAGTTGCTGCTGGATGCCTGCCGCCACGGAGCCAGTTACCAAGGCGCCCGCGGCCTTTCCACCGATAAGCATGCCTGCCAGTAGGCCCGCGATCGTAGCCAGTGTGACTATCTTGTTTTGCTCAATCCTTTCCGAGATATGTCGGGCCGAGACATGCGCGATTTCATGGGCCATAACAGCCGCCATTTCATCGACGCTGTCCATCGCGCAAATGAGGCCGGTAAAAAAGAAAACATGCCCGCCGGGCCCGGCAAAAGCATTGAGATCATTCTTGTGAGCAATGTAAAACTGAAAGGGGAAAGGCTTGGTCTCCAAAAAGGTTGTCAGGTACTGGCCAAGGTCATTGATATAAGCTACACAGAAATCGTCGTCAAACATATCAAGTTGCTTTCGCACAGTCTCCCTAAAGGTCTCACCCGCAATTCTTTCCTCTTCGATGGACAGAGCGTACCCTTCCACATGAAGCTGAAGGGTCAAGGCAAAACACACAAGAAAAGCTAAAAAAATTCTCTTGGCTTTTTTAAGACTTCTCGGCATTGATCTCCACCCTCGGCGCCTCTGCCCATAAACCCTCTAGATCGTAGAACTCGCGCACGGGCTGATAGAAAATATGAATCACCACATCTCCATAATCCATCAGGACCCAATGCCCTTCGTGCTCACCTTCTATGCCGTTAGGTCGAACACCGCACTCCCGCATTTTTCGGGCCACATGCCGGCTGATGGCTTGGACTTGTCTACTCGAGTTCCCGCCGGTAACGATAAAATAGTCGGTTATGGAAGTCATTTTCTCCACATCAAGCAAGACGGGATCAATTGCCTTCCTCTCATCAATAATCTTCATGCAAAGGAGCGCTTTGTCAAGAGATTCCATAAGTTTTATACAACCCGTATTGAAGTATGTAGCACCTGACGCTATCAGGAACAAGGTAACGGATGCTTTTCCCGGCAGCCACTTTTTCTCTGATTCCTGTGGAGGATATATCCATGAGTGTCGCTTCGAGATAAATCAGCTCGTAGCCCGAGGGTCCGACGAATCGGCCCTCATCCTCCTTCCGGAAAGGCAACCCGAGAGAACGTAGCCGCTCTATCATGTCCTCCGCAGGGATACCCGGTCTTCGGACCACCACGAAATGGGCATAATTGAACAATTCCCGATAGTTCTTCCACGTTTCGATTTCCTGGAATGCATCCGTGCCGATGACGAAAAAGAGCTCCGGTCGGGGAGGGTAAAGGCGGTGGAATTCCTTGAGTGTATTAATGGAATAAGAAAAACCTTGCCGTCTTGCCTCCAGGTCGAAAGCAATGAGATAGGGCGATCCTTCAACCGCCGCTTCGGTCATTTTAAAACGATGATGAAAGGGAGTGACGATTTTTCCGTCTTTATGGGGCGGAGACGAGGCAGGCAGTAGATAGACCTTATCAAGGCTGAACCCTTCTCTTACTTCCTCGGCAAGCCGCAGATGCCCCAGGTGAATGGGATCAAAGGTTCCTCCAAGGATGCCTAGCCGCAACCCCCCGCCTCCCTTTTCACGGTCTCGTGTGTCCTTCGCCGTATACGATGAATTTTTGCGTGGTCAGCTCCTCCAATCCCATGGGGCCGAAAGCATGAAGTTTAGATGTGTTGATGCCGATTTCCGCTCCCAGGCCCAACTGGTTGCCGTCGTTAAATCGCGTGGAGGCATTGACAAGCACGACAGAGGAGTCAACTTCATGCAGAAAACGCTGAGCCCGCTCATAATCCCGCGTCACAATCGCCTCCGTATGCTTCGAGCCGTATCGTTCGATGTGATCCAGCGCCTCATCCATGTGTGAAACGATCTTGACGGCCAAAATGAGGTCAAGGAACTCGGCCGGCCAGTCTTCCTCTATTGCGGGGCGCGCATCCCGGATAAAAGCTAAAGTCTTCGTGCACGCACGAATTTCGACCCCGGATTCTCTGAACCGTTGGATCATGGGCGGAAGGAAATCCGGCGCGATACTTTCGTGGACGAGCATGGTCTCCATGGCATTACAGACCCCCGGCCTCTGCACTTTGGCGTTGTAGCAGATCTCCGTCGCCACTTCCTTGTCCGCAAACTCATCCACATAAACGTGACAGACCCCCTTATAGTGCTTCAGGACCGGTATTCTCGATTGCTCCGTCACGAACCGGATCAAGCTCTCACCTCCTCTGGGGATGATGACATCCACGTCGTCTTCGAGATGAAGCAGGGCTTGCACAGCTTGCCTGTCCGTCGTGGGAATGACCTGAATCGCTTCGTGGGGCAGGCCCGTCTCTTCAAGGGCTTCATCGAGAAACCGACCGAGAATGATATTTGAATGGATCGCCTCGGCTCCGCCTTTCAGGATTACGGCATTCCCGGACTTGAGGCAGAGTGCGGCTGCGTCCACTGTCACGTTGGGCCTTGATTCGTAGATAAAGCCGATGACTCCCAGGGGAATCCGTATGCGGCCCACCCGGAGGCCGTTAGGTCTTTTCCACATACCCGTCACCCGGCCTACAGGATCAGGCAGGGACACCACTTCCTGAAGACCATCGACCATAGACCGGATGGTGTTGGAATCCAGAATCAACCGATCCATCATGGCCGAGCTCAGGCCTAGATCCCTTGCTTTTAAAAGATCTTTTTCATTTTCCTTTTTAATGAGATCCTCTTTTTCGAGAAGCAGTGCGCTCATCCGGAGAAGGGCCTGATCTTTTTCCCTTCTCCCCAGATTTCGCATAAAGCGGGATGCGTGCCTGGCGCCTTCGGCCATTTTCTTAAGCATTTCTTCTACCGACATGCGATTCCCCCCTCTTCAAAGCTGCTGCCAAGAACTAAATTGTCACGGTGAATGACTTCATCATCGTGTTTGTATCCAAGGGCTTTTTCGATCTCGGATGTTTTAAGTCCCATGATTTTACGGAGTTCACCGGCATCGTAATTGGCCATGCCCACGGCAAGCTCCTGCCCTTCCTGACTCAAAAGCACGACTGAATCTCCCAGTCCAAAGGCCCCTCTCACATCTTTGATCCCTGAAGGAAGAAGGCTTTTCCCACCATGAACGATTGCCCTTTCCGCCCCCGGGTCGATCACAATCCCGCCCTTGGGGGCCTTGGTGAAAGCGATCCAGCGCTTGCGGCTGCAAAGGGTGACATCTTGAGGCAAAAAAAAGGTCCCCACCTCCTCACCCCTGAAAATATCTCGAATAATTCCCGGCTTCGTGCCGTTGGCGATGACAGTGGGAACACCCCCAAGGCTCGCCTTCTGAGCCGCCCTGATCTTGCTTCTCATGCCCCCGGTTCCCAGAAAACCGGGGATAGAACCGGCAAACCTGAAAATCTCCCTGCTCACCTTGTCAACAACCGGGATAAGATGTGCATCTTCGTGGACACGTGGATCCATGTCATAAAGGCCCTCCAGATCGGTGAGCGAAACAAGGAATTGCGCATCAACAAGGCTTGTCACCATTGCACTCAGGTTGTCGTTGTCGCCGAATTTGATTTCATCCACTACGACGGTGTCATTTTCGTTGATGATAGGCACGATTTTCCACGCAAGGAGCGTAAAAATCGTGTTGCGGGCATTCAGGTAGCGTCCCCTATGGTTGAAGTCATCCCTCGTTATGAGGATCTGAGCTACCTTCTGACCATGACGTTCAAACACCTTTTCCCAGGCCATAATCAGGCTGGCCTGGCCTACGGCGGCTACGGCCTGTTTTCCGGAGATGCTATCCGGCCTTTTTGTAAGTCCGATTTTGCTGAGACCCGAGGAAATCGCGCCGGATGAAACCAGAATGACTTCGATGCTCTTTTTTCTTAGAGCGCACATATCACTTGCAAGATCACGGATAATTTTGCGGTTTAAACCGTCTTTTCCGGTAAGCACCCCACTTCCTACCTTGATAACAACTCTTCTGGCCCTTTTGATGAGAGCCTTCCTGCTTTCCTTTATATCCTTATCCCTCACTGTCTTCATGAAAGAATTCCTTCAGCAAAGTCCTCTTCACATCCTCCAGCCCCTGACCTGTAAGAGCGGAAATGGGAAAGGCTTCATATCCCCTTGCTTTCAATCTTTTGATCAGTTCGGCAACATCCCTGTGTCCGGGTTCGGAGAGATCTATTTTATTGATCAAGACAATTTTTTGTTTTCGAGGCAAGGAAGGGCTGTATGCTTCAAGCTCACAAGTCACCTTGTCAAAATCCTCCATTAACCCGCTTACCGGCCCATGAGTGATGTCGAGAAGGTGAAGCAACACCTCCGTCCTCTCAATGTGTTTCAGGAAACGATGGCCTAGACCCCTGCCCTCGCTTGCACCCTCTATCAGTCCGGGGATATCTGCCACAGTCAGGGTTTTACCCTCATCAAAAACAATAACGCCTAGGTTGGGAACAAGCGTTGTAAAAGGATAGTCGGCAATTTTAGGTCGGGCCGTGGTAAGATGGGAAAGAAGGGTGGATTTTCCTGCATTTGGTAATCCGATGAGGCCGATGTTGGCCACGGTCTTGAGGACGAGCCTGAAACGTTTTTCTTGACCGGGCAGCCCGGGCTGAGCCCTCCGCGGAGCTCTGTTGGTGGAGGTGGCAAAATGTTGATTTCCCCAACCCCCTCGACCCCCTTTCAAAAGGACCAGTTCCTGGTTGTCCAAAACCAAATCGGCAAGTGGTTCACCGGTGTCGGGGTCCTGAACGGTGGTTCCGGGGGGGACTTCGACAACCACGTCCTTGCCGTCTTTTCCGCTCTGTTTTTGCCCCCTGCCGGGTTGACCCTTTTGGGCTCTGAAAAATCTTCGATAGCGGAATGGGACCAGCGAATCGAGCCTTCTAGTGGCCCTTACGATCACATCCCCACCTTTGCCGCCGTCACCACCGTCCGGCCCGCCTTTAGGGATGAATCGCTCCCGCCTGAAACTGACGCATCCTCTTCCCCCGTCTCCGGATTTGGCGGTAATCAAGGCTTCATCCAGAAAGTCCATAGGGCCTCACGGGAGCATTGGGGGAAAAACAGACTCAGGATGAGTAAACACTCACCTTTTTTCTATATTTGTCGAGCCTTTCAAATGTGACTTTCCCGTCGATCTCGGCAAAGAGAGTGTAGTCTTTACCCAGCCCGACATTGGTCCCCGGATGGATCTTTGTCCCCTTTTGACGGACCAGAATATTCCCGGCTTTGACCTGCTGCCCGCCGTATTTCTTCACCCCGAACCGCTGTCCTGCGCTGTCCCTACCGTTTCTTGAGCTGCCGCCCGCCTTCTTGTGTGCCATGATTAAAGCCCTCACAATCCAAAACGCATTCAATGGTAACCGAGTTTCCTTCACACGCTATGAGGCGACCTCAATCCCTTCAATTTTCACCAGGGAAAAGGCTTGTCTATGCCCCCTTGTTCTGCGGAATCCCTTCCTGCGTTTGAATTTGAAAACAACTATTTTCTTTTTCTTATCGTGCAGTTTCAGTCGGCCCATGACCTTGGTGTTCTCGAGATAAGGCTTTCCCACCTCAACTTTTTCACCGTCCGACGTCATAAGGACCTTATCAAAAACCACTGTCTCTCCCACCTTACCCGGCAGCTTTTCTAGAACAAGATCGTCCCCCCGGGCAACACGGTACTGTTTTCCACCTGTTTGAATAACCGCGTACATAACCTGAAGCTCCTCAAGGTTTTAAACATTAATTAATTATATGTCTTTGAAAGAAAGTCAAGATAAATTTCAGCTTGCACCTCCTTTTCGCTCAAGAACCTCCGGTGGAACCACCGCATTCTCCGGCCAACCCTTCGGAGTAATTTGATCCGGCTTCTCTCCTTTTTTGCTCTTTAAACCGTCAAGACCCGCCCGCTTGAAATCCTCTCTCGGTGCCTTTGGAATCCTGCCGTTCAAGATCGCTTCCGAGCGAAGACGCCTACCGATGGTCTTCTCCATCAACATGCCGATTTGCAGGATCCGGTCAATGTCGATGCCTTCCACTTCAATGCCCATTTCATCGATCATTACGCACATATCCTCAAAGCTGGCCAACCCTACTACATTGGGGTCTTTATAGTAATAGGAACCGGTACCGGGTACAGGCACCCTGTCCAGAAAATTGGCCGGCTGCCCCCCCAAACCACCCAGGGTCCCTTCAAAAATTTCTACACCGGCTTGAAGAGCGGCAAGAACATTGGCCAACCCCCAGCCCCTGGTTACATGAAAGTGGCCTACATGGAGGTCCGGGTTCGGAAGTTCGTCGAGAATCATTGAAAAATAGCGATAAACCTGATCCGGAGGCGCGGAGCCGTCATGATCTGCGTGCTCGATGTCATCCGCACCTATACTCAACCATCGTTTGGTAAATTCCAGAGCATCCTCAAAGCGGGTAGGCCCTGAGATGGGGCTGCCCCAGATCGTGCTCACAGTTCCGCACATCTTTATCCCTGCCTCCTTGCACTTCTTGATGCACCGTTCGGCTTCCTTCCAGTATTCAGGCAGAGTGGTGCCGCTGTTGGCAAAATGGTGCTGCTCGTCCGTGGAAACCATCATGAGTACCCTATCAGGGCCACGCCCTTGCTGTTTGAGCGTGATGGCCTTGTCGACCCCGGGTTCTCGAATGGTCACAGCCGTCCATTCTACATCCTCGATCTTGACACCTTTTTTGTTCAAACGCCGGATGAAGTACTCGTCATGAACTCCCTTGAGCACTTCCTCCGCATCCCTAAATTGAGGCATGACCCTAGGGTTTCCCAAATTCGTCGCCTCCAGCCTTCGCACGCCTGCAAGTGCCAGCTCCTGTAAATAATAAATTTTAGCTTCTGTGGGAACAAAGAACTCTTCGTGCTGAAACCCGTCGCGGACAGTGATATCACCCAATCGAACTTTCTTCGGCATCCTGGGATGCGCCTTGAACATATTGTGCTCACTCATGTTGCTCCTCCTATTCATTAACCCTTGATGGACCTTGGCAACAACATCTGATGATGCGGGCAAAGGCTCGCGGGATTCTGATAGCAGCTTCTGACAAAAGCCACGAAGTAATCTCTAACCCTGGCCATTGGTACAACCTCATCCACCAGCCCCGCTCTGGCGCAGTAAAGGGGTCTTGACTGATCGTAGTACTGTTTCGCAAGAGCATTCATGTTTTCGATGACGGGCTCTAGAGGCTTGCCGGAATCTTTTTCCTTGACGAGTCTTCTTGCAAAAGCGGCCACGGCAGCCGTCTCGCCATGCATCACATAGATCTCCGTGGTGCCTACACCAAGCGTGAAGGCGTTGTTTCTCGTAGCCTGCGGCCCTCCCATAATGTAGTGAGCGGCTGCAGTCCCTTTGCGCAGGACCACGCACAGCATGGGCAAGTGGGAATCTTCGATTGAGTAAATCAGGGATTGGCCGAGGCCCAGAAGCTCCGCAGCTTCGGCGATGTCTCCCACGTCAATTCCGCTCGTGTCCTGGAACCAGATGATTGGGATCTTGTCACGGCCGCAAAACATGACCATTTCGTTCATTTTGACGAGCCCTTCCCTGTAAAGCTTGCCGCCGATCCCCATGTACTTTCCTTCTGCGTAAGCCGGGTAGTCTTTCCCCAGGAAGCCTTGGCGATTGCCGATCACCCCTACGGCAAAGCCGTCGATCCTGGCAAGCCCGCAATACACTTCCGGCCCGTAATCAGGGCGATACTCCAGATGCTCGCTTCCATCAAAAAGCCTCGCCACCACCTGTTCAAGGCTGTATGTTCTCTTCTGATTGAAAGGAACGATATAATTGAGCTCTTCCGGGGAGTAAAGAGGCACCGCAGGTTCTGCGACCCTGAAGGTGGAAGGTTCGTACATAGGCATACCCGCCATGCATTCCCTTATGGCCTGAAGCACCCCCTCTTCGGTATTAAAGACCTTTCGCATGAAGCCGGTCTTGTTATAGTGTATTTTGACCCCGCCCGGCGGTTCTTCCTTGAATTTTCTGGTCGCATCGATGACGGCCTCCGCACCTTCCAGGTCAAAGGAACCCTTGGGAGACATGCCGCTCACGATGCCGCCTCCCCCGACAGCCATGTTGGATTTCTCATGGGCGAAAATAATGGCAGGGCTGATGGCATGATATCCACCGCCCGCCGGGTTGGTGCCGAACATTCCCACAATGACCGGGATGCCCTTTTCAGCCAGTTCCGCGTGCCTGAAAAAGGTTCTTCCTCCGGATCGCCTGCCCGCGTAGACCTTTTCCTGCTCCGTGAGTTTGACGCCGCTGCAATTGAGGATCCACACAAGCGGAATGTTAAGCCTTTCGGCCATGTCCTGGGCCCTGAAAACATGTTCTCGCTGGCCCGGAATCCAGGCCCCTGCCAGGACCTTGTTGTCCGATGCGATCAATACAGTTTGCCGGCCTGATATTCGAGCCAATCCGGTGATGACCCCTGTGGTCCCCTCCTGGTTGAATTCCGGGTCATAGAGGCTGTCCAGGGGGAGAAAGGTGCCCTGATCCACAAGAAGGTCGATCCGTTCCCAGGCTGTTTTCTCCCCTCTTTTGTGGAGCTTTTCAGCAGGAAGCCCTGTGTTCATTCGCTGCCCCAGGGCTTCTGAAATCCCCTGATCCACTCTGAAAATTTCCAGGGCATTTGATTCCCCTTGCTTTTTTTCATGCTCCGAAAGGGCCTTTCCGACAGAACTCATTTGATTAAAATACGCTCTCATTTCATGAAGCCTCCTTGTAATTCGCCACTTTCTGTTCCAGCGTGGCCTTCAGGCCTGCTCGAAACCTAGGGTCCCTGTAAAGCCTGGCATCCGCCTCCGCTTCCTTTTGAACGAAATCCTGCTCATCAAAACCGCTCCGATCGTAGCTCCCGATGAGCGCTGAGAGCGCTTCGACGGATTGAGGGGCCAGAGGCCTGCCCAACTTGCCGATCTCGTCCCCGACCTCTTTGAGGGGCTTTCCCCAGAGGTGAGCATATTTTTCCGGGTCTTTTCTCCTTTCCACCTCTTCGGAGATCTCCGCCTCAAGGGCAAGAGCAGCAGGTTCCTCCACTAGAGGAATCCGAGTTTCATCACCTGTTGCAATCTCAAGCGCCCCGGGTATGAGGATCATGCCCGTTTCTTCATCGTGTTTTTCCAGCGCCTCTGCGTAGGACGCCTTATCGGCTTTCGGGTCTCCCGCCCTTTGCATCCGCGGGAAGGGGAGGGAAATATCCACCACTACGTTGTAAATCCCGATCGCTTTGAGCTTGTCCGCCTTGACCTCCTTCCCGGTCATGGCCATGGCCCGTGCATTCCGAGGCCCGGCCTTGACGATCGCCCTGGCCACCCCCGACCAACCCGGCAGAAGGCCGATCATGGCTTCGCTGAAGCACATGCCGCTCCTGGAATCCCCCACGATATAGTCGGACATAAGCGGAATCTCCGCCGAGCCTCCAAACCGCGTGCCGCCCCCGCAGACGGCCACCGTTCGCAGGTGCTGCGCCAGCTTTCGCATCTTTCCGTGTAGAGCGACACCTTTTTTCAATCGGCTGTCGGCCCATGTGTAGAGCTCGTCTATTTCTTCCGTGGAAGCACCCGCTCTTTCTTTCTCCTTCTTCATGGCCAGTGTTTTGTCCAGTTTCTCCAGGCTTTCCTTGAGATCTCCCCCTGCGTGGACCGGATCATTGGCGCTGACCATCATGAAAAACTGCAGATCTTCCTTTCTGCCGTAGACCCGGTCAAGGCCCTCTAAATAGGCATCGAGGGCCGGGTTTCCCACCTGGTGCACCGGGGGGTTGTAGTAGCAAAGGATTGCACCCTTTTTCCCCTGGAATGAGACTTCCTCTATAACTAAATAGATGGAGCTTTCAAACCATTCGTAAATGGTTCCGAGTCGCTCCATCCCACTGATTTTTCCAGATCTGAGAAGTCTGAGCGGGCCTTTCATTTTATCCTCTCCGTATCAGTCAGCCGACTAATTCTTTACTTTTACTAAATATCAATATTTGATAAATTTTTACGCTTTGTCAAGGCTTATTCACGCCTTACGGTTAATTTTATCAAAGTAATCCAAGGCGATCGAACTTTTTTATTTACAAATACTTAAGATTTTCGATAATTATGCCATATTCCTGGCGAGGAACTATTCGTGAATCTCGGGGCTTTGATCCGCAAGAATCGCAAAGAGCGAAAACTGACCTTGAAAACAGTCGCTGAAAAAGCCGGCGTTTCCGAGGGTTTTCTGAGCCAGGTGGAAAACAGCGTGAGCTCCCCTTCGGTGGACACCCTGGTCAGTATTTGCGCCGCCATGGGCGTCAGCGCCGGGGATCTTCTGAACCAGGCCGGTACGCACGAGACCCTCATGGTGATCCATAAGGAAGAGTGGGACGACATCGAAATCCCCAAGGCTGGTTTTGTGACCCGACGATTCATACCGCCGGAGAGCCGCTCCATCATCGATAGCGCCGTTATCTTTCTCAACCCGGAAACAAGCATTCCTGTGCGAAAAAACATCAAAAACGGCCAGGAAGTTCTCTGCGTGCTCAGAGGATCCCTGGAGCTCCTCCATGGCGATCAGACCATACCCCTTTCAGAAGGGGACGCCGCACATTTCTACGCTAATCCCGCCAAACAGTACATCACCAACAACGGTAAAGAGGTTACGGTCGTTCTCTGGGTAGGTACAGCCTAG
>JAFGDM010000153.1 GCA_016932115.1 Deltaproteobacteria bacterium
CAGAGTACATGTGGCAGCCTCCGGCAAAGTCATAGATGGCCCCGATTTTGATCGGTTCTTGGGCGGAAACGGGCGCACCTTGACCCACCGCCATGAGAACTGAAAGGATACCTGTAACAAAGGATAAAACTGTCAGTCTTTTCATCTTTCTCCTCCTCTCTTCCGGTAAAGGATTCCTGCTAAAAGCCCTATTTCACCCTCTTGCCACCGATTTGAGCAATCGCTGAAGCCAGAAATATAGTTTACTCCTGCCGGCCTTGCCCCTGAGAACCAATTCACGCAAGAATAAGGCATTGACGGGAGGAATGATTTCATCTCCGCTAATAGGTCAGCACTATGCCACCATCAAAGAGAAGATCGCCGCCTACAAGGTACTTGGCGTAGCGAGAAAATCCAAAGATGAAAAGATTCGCCACCTCGATGGGAGCCATCATCTCCTTGATGCGAGACTTTCCCATCATTACATCCGTGACGACCGCTTCTGAAGTAATTCCTCGCTGGGCCGCCTGCGCGGGAATCTGGTTCAGAGCCAAGGGCGTCTTGACGAACCCGGTGCTCAGGGTGAAAGAGCGGACCTTGCCCGCGCCTTCTGCGGAAATGGACTGGGCCAAAGCCCTCAAACCGAACTTCGTGATGTTGTAAACCGGCTTGTTGACTGTGCAGACATGGGCATGGATGGAAGACATGTTTCCAATCACGCCTGTTCCATCCTTACTTTTCTTCATGTGAGGAATCGTAAGCTTGGAAAGAAAAAAAGGAGCCCGCAGCATCAGCCTTTGCATGAGGTCATACTTTGCCATGGGGAAATTCTCTATGGAATCAATATGCTGGATGCCGGCGATGTTGACAAGGTATTTGATCGTTCCCAGCCTGGCTGCATCCGCGATGGCTTTTTCAATGTCCTCATCCTTGCACAGGTCGGTCTTGATAAAGACCATCTGGCCGCCCATGTCGCGAGCCATCCTCTGCGTCCTCTTGCCTTCCTTCTCATTGATATCCAGCCCCACGGTCATGATCTTGTTGGCTGCGGCTGCAACGGCGGTGGCCCGTCCGATACCCGTTCCTGCGCCGGTGACCACACAGACGTTTTCAGGGTCGAAGTTCTTGTCCTGCAGGACAAGGATTTCTTCTTGGGTTATGTCCGGCTCACGGATGTCCATTGCTCGCTCTCCCATGGCATCGTGAAGCAAATTGCAGAGGCTTTTCATTTTAGACTCAGCAATTTGCATGCCAGGAAAGCGGAGGTTCCTTTCGCCAGCGTAGAAATCCTTTATATCATACGTTCTTATGAGCGGTTCTCTCTCCGGGCATTTCCTCCTGTCCAGTCGAATTACGGATCAAAGAACCTTTTGAGTTTCATGCTCTGCAAGATCGCAGCTTCCCCACCAGAGGAGTAAGGATATGAAATGCTTAAGCAATGGTCCTGCCGCCTAATTTAAATGAGAAGGAATCTTTTTGACCCTTCGGGCGCGGTTATAAACTCAACCCAGTCATGAATCTGTCAACACCCGGCATTCGGTGTTTTACAGACTCTCTTGAGACTGCCTGTCACAATTTCTCTTGCTCTTCTTGTGGAAACCAAGTATTTTCCGTATCAAGCAGTCTACATGAAGCTTTCTTGATACAGAGGGCAGACATTCAGGGACTTCACGATGATTCTCCTCAAACCCAAGGTCAATGATCTTAGCTTTTTGAAATGCACGCTTCCCGTCTTCGGGCATTGGAGTCCTTCTCAAAGCTGAACAACGAAGAAGCCACACCACGGTGTTCAGCTTTAGGAAATATGTGAGGCGGGCGGTGGGGGTCCGGGGAATAACCATGCAAGATCAATCCTCGAATTGCCTGTGAAGCTGCGCCGCCCGCTTTGCTACCCGGTGTTTGCATGCTCCCCCCGGATTCTCCTCGTTTTCTGTTTTGAGAAGGACCCCCATGCTTAATGCTTCCGAATTTTTCAAAAAGCTAAAATGTTACAGGGCACCCTTGTTCGCAAACCGCGTGTGGATCTATTCGCTCTGCACCGTTTAGCGTGCATCCCTCTTTCATCTCAATCTTCCTGCAGTTCCTTGATCTCTGCATAATAGTCCAGAGCTTCGGGGTTTCTCAAGGCGTCCTTGTTCAGGACCACCTGCCCCTGAATCACCTTCTTCACTGCAAGCTCCACCTTCTTCATGTTCAGGGTGTATGGAATATCCGGCACCTGGATGATCTTTGCGGGGACATGCCTGGGTGATGCATTGGTTCGAAGCGTGGTGCTGATCCTCTTTTTCAGCGCATCCGTCAATTCCTGCCCTTGAGCCATCTTAACAAAAAGGATGACCCGCACATCTCCTTTCCAGTCCTGGCCCACCACTAGGCTGTCCTCGATCTCCGGCATCTGCTCTACCTGACGATAGATATCGGCCGTGCCGATCCTTACGCCACCCGGGTTAAGCGTGGCATCGGATCTCCCATAGATTATCACACCGCCCCGGTCGTTTATTTCAATGAAGTCTCCGTGCCGCCAAACCCCCGGGAAAACATCAAAATAGGCGTTGTGGTATTTTTCTCCTTGAGGATCATCCCAGAAATAGATGGGCATCGGGGGTGCCGCCGCCAGACAAACCAGTTCACCCTGCTGATTTCGGACGGGTTTGCCCTTTTCGTCAAAGGCATCCACTTTCATCGCCAGACAACGGCACTGCAGTTCCCCGGCGTACACGGGACCCATTGGATTGCCGGCCGCAAAACAGCCATTGATATCAGACCCTCCCGAAATGGAAGCGAGCTGGATGTTTTCCTTCACTTCTTTGTAGACAAACTCGAAGCCCTCTACGGAGAGAGGCGAGCCTGTAGAGAGCAAGGCTCTGAGAGAAGATAGATCGTAGTCCTTTCCAGGTCTCAATCCCGCCCCCTGCACAGCGGCAAGGTAGCCCGCGCTGGTCCCGAAGACAGTGACCTTGTGATCCCGGGTCATTTTCCATAGAGCTCCCGGATCGGGATGAAAAGCGTTTCCATCATAGAGTACAAGGGTTGCGCCCACGGCAAGGGAGCAGGTCAGCCAGTTCCACATCATCCATCCGCAGGTGGTGAAATAGAAAATCCGGTCTTCTCTTTTGAGATCCGTGTGGAGAAGCAATTCCTTGAGTTGATTGATGAGCACCCCACCGGCACTCTGCACCATGCACTTTGGAAGACCGGTCGTCCCCGATGAGTACATGATGTAGTGGGGATGACCAAAAGGCAACTGAGTGAAAGGGATATCATGGTCCGCTTCGGCGGATCGGAAATCCTCATATAGAACCCCATTGGGAACCCCGCTGACATCCGGCGTCTTTTCCGTATACGGGACAACCACAACCTTTTCGATGCTCGGCAACTCCTTGAGGATGTCGGATATTCTACTTAAGGAATCGAGACCTTTGCCCTTGAACCAGTAGCCGTTGGCCGTGAAGAGCACCCTGGGCTTTATCTGGCCGAACCGGTCAAGCACACCCTTGATGCCGAAGTCCGGAGAGCAGGATGACCACGTGGCTCCCACGCTGGCTGCGGCCAGCATGGCAAAGATGGTTTCGGGCATGTTGGGCATGAAACCCACGACTCTGTCGCCCGGCTGGATCCCCATGGATCGCAGAGGTTTTGCCAGCATCGCCACTTCATCATAAACCTCTGCATAAGTGACCTTCCTAACTTCGTGATCTTCCCCAAGAAAAATCATTGCCAAATTATCGTCTCGAAATCGGAGCAGGTTCTCGGCGAAATTCAGCCGTGCCCCCGAAAACCATGTGGCTCCAGGCAACTTGTAAGGGTCATCCACGACCTGATCATAGGGCTTTGAAGCCTTGACGCCGGCGTATTCCCACATGGCGGCCCAGAAATCCGGGATGTTCTCGACGGACCACTCATAAAGCGGAGCATACTCCTTAAATCCCTTTCCGTACTTCTCGTTGACATCGGTCATAAATCGGTAAATGTGGGTGTTCTTGATTTTTTCCTCCGACGGTTTCCACAACATCTTCCCCATCATCGGCACCTCCTTGGCGTTAAAAGTTTAACCCTTTTCATGGGGCTGTCGGCGTGGCTGCCGCCGGCCCATCCCCAATACTTTCGAGCAATTTCCATACCATTTCAGAGGTTTCTTTTACAGGAATTGCGTTCTTACGTCTACCTCCCCATTGAAAGGATGGAAAACATCTTTTGCAAAAAAAGGAGTCCCCCAAGAATTAATGGTTTATTTAGGTGGGTGCCGGGATAGTGAAAAGACTTTTCGAGGCTTCAGATATGACCGGAGTTTAATCACCATCCTGAGTAATTCAAGCTGCATGAAGTCCGTTCTTGAGGGTTTGCAGTTGAGAGCCGGGAGGGAAAGTGATAGGGTGGTTTTTCCAGGCAGCGGAGGCAATCCATGGAAGAAGGAACCTTTGAAAAGGTAGGACAGTCCGAGAAGAGAATGTACGGACCGAAAGGAATCATCGTCTGCGGATACCCGCCTTCGGAACACAGCTTTCTCCTCATGTTTACGGAAAAGGCCGGTTTCCACGACAGGCCTGTTATTTTTGCCGGCAGCAACGATGCTTCGACATGCTTGAAAGAAATCCTTTCATTGCCCGCGCTGTGGGGCATGGGCGAAGTTTCGGAAATGCCGAGAGCTCTCATCCTGTCCGGTTTCACACACAAGGAGCTGCATCAGGTCATGTCCGCCTACCGTCACGCAGGATTACCCCGTCAGTTCTGGGCCACGTTGACGCCTGTTTCCGAAACCTGGACCGTAGGTCGGCTCCTCGAAGAACTTCAAAAGGAGAATAAGGCGCTTTCCAAAAGCAGCTCATAAACGGGCTTCTCTGTTTCATTCTTTTATCGAAAGGCTCGAGCAAAGTTTCCTGTCAGGATTGCCGACAAGCATCCGTCTGTATTTTGCGTCAAATGCAATGTTTTACCTATGAATCCATCGCGTTTTCGCTCTGATGGCGAACTGGCACTCAAGCACACGGGGCATCTCGGCCCTCATCCGACAAAAGTCGATTTCCGGATAATCACATGCCGCAACGCCGCCGACGAGGTTGAAACGAATTACAAGGCCCTGGTTGAACCGTCTGAACTGGTCCCGAATGGTGTTTTCCACCTCTCTTGGACTTCGACCGGCTGCTTCGATTTCAACAATTTTCATTTCCCATGCAGGCAAGGGGATAAAGCGTGTTTCAATCCGGCCGTTGATCACCTCCCCCTCCACAAAACCCTTTTCTTCATCCATCTCAGCAAAGCTCATTCGCTGGACGGACCCGGGATAGACAAAGCTCAAGCCGGGCTTGAGGGGATGCGGGAGAACCTGGTACCGATGGATGTGGCCTGCTGCTATGTATTCAAAATCCAGAGGGACCGTATCACGGGAGACCGTGTCCGGTCGCCCGGCTTTGAATCGGAAACCGACCGGCCCGACCAGGGCTTCGTCAAAAGTCTGGTGGGTCACCAGGATGTTGAAATCCGACCTCTGGCCTGCATACTCCGTCGCGTTTAAGGCGTTCAAGAAGCTGCTTTTTACATGGTCTTTAATAAAAGGGAACCCGGCGATTCCGACCGAATAGCCGTTCAGAGAAAGAAGCAAGGATTTGGGCCGGTCCAGGACATAGATCCCCCGCAAGCCGTGGAAAAGATCAAATGGAAATTCCGATCTCTCATGATTGCCCGGGATAATGACCGCCGGAACGCCCGCCTTAGAGAGCGCATCAAAGGGAGAGATGAGCGCATCCAGTTTTTCCCTCACAATATAGTACTTGTTGAAAAGATCACCGCTATGGATGAAAAGATCCGCTTCAACCGCCAGCGTGTGTTCGACAGCGGCCACGAAGTTATCAAAAACGGACTGAGCTCTTCTTTTTCGTCCTGCTTCATCTGGCGGAGCCGTTTTGATGAGTTCGAAACCCAGATGGGTGTCGGCGGTGTGGATGAATTTCAAAACAACTCCTTAGCGTCCAATGTTAATCCTTCAAGAAGGATTCCACTGAACAATCAGCGTGCGTGGGATTTGCTGTTGCTTATATATAGCATACAGATGATTCAGGATATCAGCAACATATAAACAATCAGCTTCTTACACAGTAAATCCCTTGACATCCATCTTTTATCTATATAAATATGTACCATATAGTAAAAGCTGATTCCGTAATATGGAATTTGAATGAAATCCCTTCACAAAACGCTGGATATTATCGAAGCTGTGGCTAAGACAAACAGCGTGGGCATACGACAACTCTCAGAACTCACCGGTTTTCCTCCCCCCACCATCCACCGAATCACTTCTACCCTTGTCGAACGCCGGTATCTTAAACAGGATCCGATAACCAGGAGGCTCTCGCTTTCGATTAAGTTCCTGGAACTAGGCAATATGGTGCAACAGCGTTTCAATCTTAAAGCCATCGCAAGACCCTACCTTGAAAATCTGATGGTTGAATTGAAGGAAAGCGTCAATCTCGCAGTGCAGGACGGGGACTATGTGGCTTATCTGGATCATGTCCGAAGTGATTACACCATGCTCCAGCTCTTCACCAAGCCGGGCGCTCGGGTTCCGCTATACTGCACCGGCGTGGGGAAAATTTTTATGAGCCGATGGAGTCCGTCCGAACTGGATGCATACCTCCGGCGGACGCCGCTCCTTCCCCACACAAATCGCACGATCGTCGATCAATCCAAGCTGATTGCTGAACTTAGGAAAATCAAGGCTCTGAATTATGCCGTTGACAATGAAGAGATGGAACAGGGGGTCCGATGTGTGGCCGCCATGGTGGTGGACCATCGCGGTCTTCCGGTGGCCGCTGTATCCGTGTCCGGCATGGCTAAACGCATAGCGCAGGCAAGGATAAAAGCCTTCGCCGAATCCCTAAAAGCCTGCTCACGCGCTATTTCGAGGAAAATGGGTTTCAGAGACACAGCGTGAGCTTGGCGCGCAATGAATCTGAGGCTTGGGTTGAAAAATTTCCACACTACTTTCAGGAATGGAAAGGAGAATAGTATGGCTAAAATGACGACCATGGCTGCAGCCGTGAGAATCCTTCAGAGCGAGGGCGTCCAGTATATTTTCGGTATTCCTGGGGCTGGGATACTACCCTTCTACAGAGCACTCAAAGACCTCGGGACCATAAAGCACATGGTTACCCGCCATGAGGAAAGCGCCGTCCATATGGCCGATGGATACGCCCGTGCTATCGGGAAAGTGGGCGTGTGTGCCGCAACTTCGGGCCCCGGCGCCAGCAACTTTGTTACAGGTCTTTACACGGCCCAGGTGGACAGCATTCCTATCCTGGCGATTACCGGCCAGAACGTGCGGGCTCAACTGGATCGGGAAGCCTTCCAGGCCGTGAACATTGCCGAGATAGTGAAGTCCGTCACCAAGAAATCTTACTGCGTGAAAGACGCCGCCATGGTTCCCTGGGTGTTCAGAGAGGCCTTCAGAATAATGCGTGAGGGGCGACCGGGACCCGTCTTGATCGATTTGCCTCTGGATGTTCAAAAGGAGGAGATCGAGTACGATCCGGAAACCGACACACAGTTGCCTGTCTTCTCCGCTCCGCCGAATCAAAAGCAGGTAAAAAAGGCTGTAGATATGCTGCTTGCCGCTGAAAAACCGGTGATGCTCCTTGGGGGTGGAGTGATCGTAGCCGATGCATGTAAGGAGTTCGTGGCCTTGGCGGAATCCCTGCAAATCCCTGTGGTCACAAGCTACATGGGCAAAAGCGGCATACCGTGGAACCATCCCCTCATGGCCGGTCATGTTGGCATCCAGTGCAACACCCGTTCAGGCAACCAGGTCTTCCTTGATTCAACGCTTGTCCTTGCCGTAGGCGCGCGTTTTAATGACCGGCACACGGGCGATGTCAAAGTGTACAAAGGCAACCGCAAGTTCATACATGTGGATGTGGACCCGGGGCAACTGGGAAAGAACATCATGCCCGATCTGGGAATCTGCGCCGATGCCAAGTTGACCCTGCGTGCCCTTCTCGATGAAGTGAAGCGACGCAACGTGAAACCTCCTCCAGTGAAACTGGACATCGCTCAGATCCGAAGCAGAATGGAAAGGAAAACCAACTACGACAACATCCCCATCAAGCCTCAGCGGGTCTTTAAAGAGATCAATGAGTTTTTTGACGAGGAAACCGTGTTCGTCACCTGCATTGGTTTGAACCAGATCTGGTCGGGCCAGCTCCAGAAGGTCTCCAAGCCCAGGCATTACCTTGACTGCGGCGGCGCCGGCCCTCTGGGGTGGGATATGCCCGCTGC
This sequence comes from Deltaproteobacteria bacterium, assembly GCA_016932115.1. Classification (GTDB taxonomy): domain Bacteria; phylum Desulfobacterota; class DSM-4660; order Desulfatiglandales; family HGW-15; genus JAFGDM01. The sequence continues at coordinate 8,248 of JAFGDM010000153.1, forward strand.
CATCGGGGCCAAGATAGCTCGGCCCCAAAAACTGGTTGTGGACGTGGTGGGGGACTTCGGATTTCAGTTTTGCATGGATGCCCTGCCTGTGGCCGTCATGTACAAGGTGCCCTTTGTCATCGTGGTCCTCAACAACGGCTACCTGGGACTGATCCGTCAAGCTGAAAAATATTCGTTCGACATGGACTTCGAGGTCCAGATATGGTATGACAGCTTGCGGGCGATTCAAGCAGATCAGGTTCCCAAGGCCGTGGCGGCCGGCGCCCGGAGATCTGTTACCGTCGATAGGACCGCGGAAGCTGCGGAGAACGAAGGGATCGGATTCGACTTCGTGAAATTCGCAGAAGCATGCGGTGCCATGGGGGAGCGCGTGAGCGACCCAAAGGAAATGAAAGGAGCCTTCCAGAGGGCCGTCGATTCGGGAATGCCTTACGTCGTAGACATCGTCATGGAGCGCGATACAGACTGCTCCATGGGAGTCTCCATCGACGCCATCCGCGAATTTGAATAAAGCACTGAGGAGAAACCATGGAGAGACTAAAACTGATCGATTCTTTAAAAAAGATCATCGAACCGGAATATGTTCTCGATTCGGACATGGACCTTACTCTATACGGCTACGACGCTTCTCTCGAAAAGGGAAGACCCGATGTCGTGGTTGTTCCCAATTCAACCGAAGAGGTTTCAAGAGTGGTCGCATTGGCCTACAAAGAGAAAATCCCGATCATCGGGCGGGGCTCCGGCACAAATTTGAGTGGCGGGACGATCCCGGTAAAAGGAGGTATTGTCATTCACTTCTCTCGGATGAACCGCGTCCTGGAAGTCGACCTTGCCAACCGCACTGTGACCGTTGAGCCCGGAGTCATCACCCTGGATCTCCAAAATATGCTCTTGAAGAAAGGTTTTCTCTATGCTCCGGACCCGGCCAGCCAGAAGGTGTCGACCTTAGGCGGCAATTTCGGGGAAAATTCAGGGGGCCCTCACTGTCTGAAGTACGGGGTCACTACAAACCATGTGCTGGGTGCCGAGGTGGTTCTTTATGATGGAACCATCATCTGGACCGGAGGCAAATCCCAGGACAACCCCGGATATGACATCACCGGCCTCATGGTCGGGAGTGAAGGGACCCTCGGCATTGCCACCAAGATGATCCTTAAGCTGATTCCGACCCCTGAAAAGATCAAAACAATGTTGGCCATATACAACACGATTCAGGATGCGAGCAACACTGTTTCCGCAATTATTTCCGAGGGAATCGTACCTGCCACGCTGGAGATGATGGATAAACTGGTAATGAAAGCCGTGGAAGATTCAGTCCACGCCGGCTATCCTCTCGATGCCGCCGCGGTCCTGATCATCGAATTGGACGGTATGGAAGACGGCATGGACCGGCAGGCTGAAAAAATCATGGAAATCTGTAAACGACACCAGGTGCGCGAGGTACGCCTGGCCGAAAGTGAAACGCAGCGAAATGAGCTCTGGGCCGGACGGAAAGGTGCTTTCGGCGCTGTTGCGCGACTTAGACCCAGCTATCTTGTTTGCGACGGCACGGTGCCGCGAACCAAGCTGCCTGAGGTTCTCTCCAAGGTCATCGAGATTGGAGAAAAATATGACCTTCCCATAGGGAACGTTTTCCACGCAGGAGACGGGAACCTTCATCCTCTCATCCTCTTTGACGAGAGAGACAAGGAAATGCTCCTTAAGGTACACCTTGCAGCCAGCGAAATTTTGAAAATCTGTGTGGAAGCCGGCGGCACAATCAGCGGCGAGCATGGAATCGGGACCGAGAAACTCAAGGAAATGTCCTTCATATTCTCTGAAAGCGACTTTGAATTCATGCGCTCCATCAAAAGCGCCTTTGACCCTTATGGGATATGGAATCCGGGCAAAGTGATTCCGCCGGCGCCGGTGTGAGGAACCAGGAAACAGCGGGCAGCGAGCTGCAGGCAATCTCGCACAGTTCTACCGCGCATTTCGATAAAGCGGAGTGGTGTGAAAACTGAAAATTCGAATATCGGTAACAATTTAGCTGTTTAAAAAATCGCAAGCATCAGGCATGGGGGTCCCTCTTAAAACTCAAAAACGAAGAGTATTCGGGGTGGAGCATGAAAACATCCGGGTAGCAAAGGCGGGCGGCGAGGCTTCACGGAAACTTCGAGGATCGAC
>JAFGDM010000154.1 GCA_016932115.1 Deltaproteobacteria bacterium
CATAGGATCTCCGCCCGCCTCACCCGTTGCCTGAAGCTGAACAGTGTGGTGTGGCGTCTTCGTTTTGCAGTTTTGAGAGGGACCCCCCATGCTTGGTGCTTAAGGTGTTTTCAAAAAGCCAAAGTGTTACGAAATTTCAAATATGTTCGGCTAGGTTTAATCCGGGGTTTGTCGCCCTTTGGTGAGCGGGATAACCGCGGCAACGACGGAAAGGAGGTTTTGAGATGGCAGTGAAGATCATCATCAAGAGAAAAGTCCCAAGGGGGAAGGAAGAGCGATTGTTGCCTCTCCTGCTGGAGCTCAGGTCAAAGGCTATCACTCAACGTGGATATATATCGGGCGAAACGCTCAGGAATCTAAACAATTCCGAGGATCACGTCGTTATCAGCACCTGGCAGTCGGCGGAAGACTGGAAAACCTGGGAGGCCGACAAGGGAAGAGAAGAAATCCAAAGTAAAATCGATTCTCTCTTAGGGGAAAGAACAACCTACGACATTTATTACCATGGATGAGCCGCTCCGGCGAAGCCATTTCATAGGTGTAAGATATTCCGGCATATGTTCGCAGGGGGGAAGAGGCGGCAAGGAGGGAAGGTCCCAACAGGCCACAAAATGGTGCAAATCATAATTAAAAGCATGCCCTGTCGGGCCCTGTATCGGGGGACTGAGAGGGCTTTTTATCCCTTGACCCGTCTCGATGAGGCGCAGAGGGGGGCCGTGAAAAGGATGACTTTTCTTTTCCTGGTTCATTATTCATTGAGCTCGGAGCGCTAATAATGGGGTGGGAAAAAGGGAAAAAGGAAGATGAGTGGTCGATTCTTTCCCTGTCCCTGGCCGCTTTTCTGAGTGCCGCATTCGGGGCCAACGCGGTAGCCATCAAGATGAGCCTTACCGGAATAGGCCCTTTTACGGCAGCAGGTCTGAGGTTTCTCATTGCTTCCCTGACAATATTTATCTGGGCCAGAGCAACGGGGCGATCCATTCGGGTGCAAAGAGACCATGTTTTTACACTTTTCCTGCTGTGGCTCTTATTCGTGTGCCAGATGTCGCTTATGTACTACGGTATCCATATGAGCAATGCTTCCCGTGCAACCCTTATAACCAATCTCCAGCCTTTCTTCGTCCTTTTTCTTGCTCGTCTGCTCATCCACGATGAGCGAATCAGTCTTCGCAAGATTGTGGGGCTGTTTCTGAGCTTTGGAGGGGTTTGTTTTCTTTTTCTAGAAAGAGAAGGGGCGGCGGAGCAATTTCGCACAGGAGATCTTCTAATCGTTTTCACAACCTTCCTGTGGGCCTTGAGCAGTGCTTACACGAAGAGAGTTATCCATATCTTCAGCCCTTACATCGTCGTCCTTTACCCAATGCTTTTCTCTGTGCCTTTTTTTTTCCTTGAAGGCTTTCTGTGGGATGCGAGGATGATCGGGGATTTAAACGCGAAGGTTGTGGCGGCCCTTCTGTACCAGGCCCTGGTGGCGGCATCTTTCGGATTCATTGCGTGGAACACGCTTCTGCAGCGGCACGGAGCGGTGGTGCTCAATTCCTTCAATTTTATCATGCCGATCGCAGGTGTATTTCTGGGGTGGTGGCTTCTGGAGGAGCCGATGAGCGTCAATATCTGGCTGGCTCTGGGCCTTGTCACTGCGGGCATAGTAGTGATTCAGACAAGAAATCAGTGATCAGAAAACAAGGTTGGTTTGTAGGGGAAGGCAAACGGAATAAACGGCTACAAACCGGAACAACCGGCGAAGAGCTCGGTGAGCAGGGTGCGTAAAAGGGGGTTCCTATTCCTGATTGATAGCAAGGGGAGGTTGCTCCGCATAAAGTTTGGAGAACATCCCTTTTGTGGACCACGAGGTTCTCAAAGGAAAACGAAGAGTAATCAACCCAGCAGTTCGAGGGCAAGACGGCAGTAAGTCTCCACCCCCAGGAGGAGGATGTCTTCATTGAAATCAAATTTTGCATTGTGGAGTGGCGCGCAACCAGGCCGGCCTATACCAAGGAAAAAGTAACAGCCCTTTGCCTTTTGAAGGAAGAAGGACATGTCTTCACCACCCATGATGGGCTCGGGCTCGAATACATTTTCTTTACCCACGGCCTGCTCGGCGCAGCTCCGGACCAGCTCGGCCATGAAGGGGTCATTGATAGTGGGCGGATAAGCGAACTCGAACTTGAGTTCAAATCGGGCTCCCATGGAATCACAGACCCCCTTGACGATTTTTCGTATCCGCTCCTCCCAGGAATTGCTGATTTCCAGGTCAAAAGTCCTTGTGGTGCCGCATAGCTCTGCTTCTCCGGGGATGATGTTGAAAGCTTTGCCTGCGTGAAAAGCGCCTATGGTTACCACGCACGGCTTCAGGGGATCCATGTGGCGGCTTACAATGCGCTGAAGGGCGTTTACCACCTGAGTCGCCACCTCCAGGGCGTCGACGCAGAGATGCGGCATGGCGCCGTGTCCACCGCTGCCGAGAATGCGAATGTCGAAGCGGTTCATAGCGGCCATGATGGTGCCTGCTTTCACTCCGATCGTCCCCTCCGGGCTTCCCGGCCATAGATGGCAGCCAAACGCATAATCCACTTTTGGTTGCTCCATGACCCCGGCTTCGATCATAGGCTTGGCGCCGCCCGGGCCTTCTTCGGCCGGCTGGAACAAAAACTTGATGTTCCCGCTCAGACGGTCTTTGATCTTGCCCAACACCACGGCGGCACCGACGGCCATGGCCATGTGAGCGTCATGGCCACACGCATGCATGGCCCCCCCGTGGGTGGAGGCAAAGGGCAATCCGGTTTGTTCCGTGATGGGCAGGGCATCCATATCGGCGCGGATCATCAGGGTTGGACCGGGGTTTCCGGTCCTCAGGAGGCCAAGAACCCCGTATTTCGCGATTCCGGTTTGGATGTCCAAGCCATGATCCAGGAGGTAACCTGCTAAACGGGCCGAGGTTTTTTCCTCGGTGTAGGCGGTTTCGGGTATCCGGTGGAGTTCACGGCGAACCCGGATGATGGAGTCTTTATCTTGATTAATGAGCGATTTCAGATCAAGCATGGTAGCTACCTCGTAAACAAGTGGATTGGTTCCTAGTGCAGCATCTCAGTGTTCCCTTTACAGTCTTGTCATTTCAAGTGAGAGCGAGAAACATCTTGATGCTAAAGGGTTATCAAGATCTCTCATGGAGTTTACCCTGAGGTACTCCAAAGGGTCGAGACGGCAAACTAATCGAGAGACACTGCGCTAGGAGTATGGCACAGGAGGTAAACCGCGGGCAATGAAAAATGCCATACAAGGGGGATAAGTCACAGGCACACATGGAGGAGGAATGGAAGGCCACGCTTTGTCGTGGCCGAAACAGGCGGATGCGACAAAACGCGCGGACAAGACGAAGCCTGCCGGGGACCTCAGGGCCCCGAGTAAAATCGGGGAGGCCGTACCTCCTGGTGCTTTGATCCAACGGTGCCTTCGTGTCGGATGCACTTAGAGCTTGACGAGGCAAAGGGGCTGAAATATAAAGAACATTTTCCTATCTTTTTCGACAAGGGGTAAACATGGCTACCGTATTTGTTCAGGGTCTGGTATTTGCGGGAGACGGTCAGGTGTTTGAGAAAGCCTCCGTGCTTGTGGAGGGGGAGAGGATCGTAAAAATCGGGAAGGAAAACATGGCTATCCCCAGGGGTTCGAAGACGATCAGTTTGGAGGGACGGACTCTGTTTCCGGGGTTTATCGACGCCCATGTTCATCTCTGTCTTGACGGAAGCCCTGATCCTGTTGGAAAGCTGGCTTCGGAACCGGCCCCTGTCATCGCCGTCCGGGCCTCTCAACTCGCGCGGGAGACCCTGATGGCAGGGGTCACGACTGTTCGGGACATGGGGGGAAAAGACGGAGTGGACCTTGCCCTCAGAGAAGCGATCCGTTCCGGCACGATCCGGGGGCCCAGGATGCTCGTCAGTCGCAGCATGATTTGTATGACCGGCGGTCACGGATGGCAGTTCGGGCGGCAGGCGGACGGGCCGGATGAGGTGAGAAAGGCTGCGAGAGAGCAAATCAAAGGGGGTGCGGATCTCATCAAGCTCATGGCCACAGGCGGTGTCCTTACGCCCGGCGTAGAGCCGGGGGCCGAGCAATTGACGGAAGAAGAACTTCGCGCAGGGATCGAGGAAGCCCACAAGGCGGGAAGAAAGACGGCGACCCATGCCATGGGAACCCGAGGGATCCTCAATGCCCTGCGAGCGGGCATTGACAGCATCGAACACGGGGTGTACCTGGATGAGGAGGCGGCTACGTTGATGAAAAAGCGGCGAGTCGCGCTTGTGCCGACCATCTCGGCCCTTTACCACATCGAGGAAATGGGGACCGAGGGAGGTATTCCTGCTTTTGCCGTGGAAAAGACGCTGCGTGTGAAACCGCACCATCTGAACAGTTTGCGCATGGCTCGAGAGGCCGGCCTCCTCGTCGCCATGGGAACGGATGCGGGGACGCCTTTCAACCGGCACGGGTTGAACCTTACGGAGATGGTCCTTCTAGCACGAAACGGATACTCTTCAACGGAAGCACTTCAAACGGGAACGCGGATTGCGGCAGAGACTTTGGGTCTTGACAAGCTCTTAGGCACGGTGAAGGAAGGCAAACTTGCCGACCTCGTGATGGTGGAGGGAAATCCCCTGGATAATATAGAGATTCTGCTTAAGCCGGAAACCCTGGTCCTGGTGATGCAGGGAGGAAATATCGTCAAGGGGGAAAAGGACAAAAACGTCTAGAAAGAGGAGGGGTATGATGAGAAGGATCAGAGCGTTTACGTTGTTGGCGGTTTTTTCCGTGGTGGCTTTCACTTTTGGCTTCTCCTACCAGCCTTCCGAGGCAGGAGCCGAGATTCCCGAATTGATCATCGGGATCGGCGTGGATGCAGATACTCTGAACCCGCAGGAACAGACTACCACGCTTTTTCAAAACATGTGTGACCTAATTTATGACAACTTTTTTTACCAAGATCCGGAAGGAAAGCTTCATCCCAGACTGGCAACGAAAGTGGATGTCTCGGAGGACGGGTTGACTTACACCTTGCACTTGCGCAAGGGGGTCAAGTTTTCCGATGGAACGGATTTTAATGCAGATGCGGCGAAACTCACCTGGGACCGTGTCATGGATCCCAAGCTGAGAGCGCCCCTTCGTTTTGCGGTGTCCATGGTCAAGGAATGCGTGAAGGTGGATGAGTACACGGTTCAACTCAAACTCCGGTATCCCTTCTCGCCGTTGACTCCGAGCCTTTCGCTGACGCTTGTTTCTCCCATCAGTCCGGCCGCCCTGGCAAAGCACGGCGAAGATGTCAGGCAGAACCCGGTTGGAGCCGGCCCCTATATTCTCAAGGAATGGGTCAAGGGAGATCGCATTATCATGGTCCGGAACGAGAACTACTGGGGCAAAAAGCCTACGGTGGCCAAACTCACCTGGAAGATCGTTCCCGAAGATACCACCCGCGAAGCCATGCTCAGGACCGGCCAGATTCATGTGTGCTACAAACCTTCTCCTGCCAACGTGGCTGCGCTCAAGGGGGACCGGGACATCACCCTAGAGATGCCCCTGGACACGAGAACGATTTTCATGGGCTTGAACTACCAGAAAGGGGTGACCAAGGACAAGAAAGTGCGACAGGCGTTCAACTACGCGGTGGACAAGAAAGCCATCGTGAAAAAAATCCTTTTCGACACGGCCGAGCCCATGGACGGCCCCGTATCGCCGGTGGTCTTCGGCCATTTCACGATGGACAAGCAATATGACTACAATCCTGAAAAAGCCAAGGCTCTTCTCAAGGAAGCCGGCTTCGATTTTTCAAAAACCGTCAACATGAGAACGCCCCAGGGCAGATATCTCTTTGACAAGCAGATTTCCGAAGCGGTCCAGGCGTATCTCCAGGCAATCGGGGTCAAGGTGGAACTCCGGACGTACGACTGGCCGACCTACGTAGCCGGGCTCTTAAAGCCCATTGACCAAAGTGAGTTGGAAGTTTTTCTGCTGGGGTGGGGGCCGCTCATCCTGGATGCGGATATGGGCCTTTACGGTCAGTTTACCTGTGAAGTCAACCCCCCCAAGGGGCTGGGTGCAGCTTTCTATTGCGATCCGGAATATGACAAACTCATGAAGTCATCCAGGGAGGAACAGAATCCGGAGAAGCGGTTGGCCATTCTCAAAAAAGCGTCGGAAATGGTTTGGGACGATTGCCCATGGCTGTGGCTGCACGTGGAGAAATTCGTGATTGCCTACTCCAGCAAGATCAAGGGTATGGTCGTTACCCCGACAGAGAAATTTTATCCTATGGATATCACAATGAAGTAGTAAGAGGAACGGGCGTCCGGGCTCACAAGGCCCTGGACCCCGTTTTGCATCCTATGCGGAAAAGACTCGGTCCATGTTTCAATACGTGATCAAACGTCTAGTCTTCACGATCCCGGTGCTCATCGGGATCTCCCTCCTTCTTTTTTTCATGCTCCGAATGTTACCCGGAGACCCGGCACAGGTCCTGGCCGGCCAGATGGCGACCCCGGAGGAAGTGGAGAACATCCGGCGGCAGTTGGGCTTGGATCGGCCCATTCACGTGCAGTATGCCGTGTTTTTCAGCCGCCTGGTGCAATTTGACCTCGGACGATCCGCTCGGACCCAGAATCCGGTAACCCGGGAGATATGGGCGAGGCTGCCGAACACCGTGCTGCTTGCTGTTGTGGCCATAACCCTGGCTTGCCTTTTCGGCATCCCGGCGGGCATCGTTTCAGCGGTTCGGCCCTATACTTGGATGGATTACCTGGTGACGTCCGCCGCCCTGTTTGGGATTTCCATGCCCGTGTTCTGGCTGGGTCTTATGCTGGTGGTGGTTTTTTCCATCCTGCTCCAGTGGCTTCCGGCCGGGGGGACCGGGAGTTGGAAGCATGTGATTCTTCCTTCCGTCACTCTGGCTTCTTTCGTGATCGCTTTTATCGCCCGGATGACTCGCTCCACCATGATGGAAGTTCTCTCCCAGGACTACACGACAACGGCTCGCTCGAAGGGGCTTAAAGAAGAGGTGGTGATCGTCAAGCATGCCCTTAAAAACGCGCTCATTCCCATCATCACGGTGGTGGGGCTCCAGTTCGGCCTGCTCCTTGGAGGGGCGGTTCTCACGGAGACGGTCTTTGCGTGGCCGGGTCTCGGGAGGTTGATTGTCGACTCCATCCTCGCCCGGGATTACCCTATGATCCAAGGCGCCATTCTGGTTTTCGGCCTCCTGTACATTTTCGTCAACCTGGTTACGGACCTCCTTTACGCCTGTGTGGACCCGAGGATTCGCTATGACTGAGGAAAAAGAACATCGCGAATACGCAGGACAGTTCCGCAGAAGCTGGGCCAAGCTCAAGCGCAACAAAGCCGCTCTTTTTGGAGGGGCGCTGCTTCTCCTTTATCTTTTTACAGCCCTGTTCGCACCGGTTCTTTACCCCGGCAGCCCTTCAGCGCCCAACCTGATGATTTCCCTGGAAAAACCTTCCCGCGACCATTTCCTCGGCACGGACGAGCTGGGCCGGACCATTATGGGGCGAATCATCTGGGGATCTCGTGTGTCCCTGCTGATCGCCTTAGGCGTGATTTCCGTGGGTCTCGTCCTGGGCGTCCCGTTGGGCCTCATTTCCGGTTACTACGGCGGGAAAATCGACTTTGCAATTCAGAGGGTCACTGACATGATGCTTGCTTTCCCCGGTTTTCTGCTCGCCCTTGCCCTCGTGGCCGTCCTGGGGGTGGGGCTGAAGAACACGGTCATTTCCATCGGTATCAGCATGATTCCGATCTACATACGGCTTGTTCGAGGGTGCGTCCTTTCGGTGAAGGAACAGGTGTATGTCGAGGCTGCGAGGGCTGTAGGATCCAAGGATTTCCGGATCATCGTGCGCCACATCCTGCCGAACGTGATGGTTCCCATTACGGTTCAGACCAGCCTGGGGATGGGAACGGCTATCCTTTTCGCCGCGGGGCTCGGGTTTCTCGGGTTGGGCGTGCAGCCCCCCAACCCGGAGTGGGGGGCCATGCTCGGCTCGGGCAGGGCTTATCTTTTCAATGCCCCCCATGTGGCGACTTTTCCAGGCGTGGCCATTTTCCTTGCCGTCCTAAGTTTCAACCTTCTGGGGGACGGCTTGCGGGACGCGCTGGATCCGAGGTTCCGCATATGAAAGAACAGGATAAGCCGCTCCTTACCATCGAGGGGCTTCACACCTGTTTCCACACCCTGGACGGGATCGTGAATGCCGTGGACGGCGTCGACATGGTTGTGTATCGCGGAGAGACACTCGGGCTTGTGGGTGAAAGCGGATGCGGAAAGAGCGTCACGGCCCTTTCGGTTCTCCGGCTTCTTGCCTGCCCCCCGGCGGAGATCCAGGGGGCCATCCATTTTCAGGGTGTGGACCTTCTGGGCCTGGATCGGGAGGGGATCAGGAGGATCCGGGGGAATGCCATTTCCATGATCTTCCAGGAGCCCATGACGTCCCTGAACCCGGTGTTGACTATCGGCGAGCAGATCGCCGAGTCGGTGAGGCTGCATCAGAACCTGTCCGGAAAGGAGGCGTGGCGGTGGGCGGAAACCATGCTTGAGATGGTTCAGATTCCGGGCCCGAAGCAGAGAGCGAAGGACTACCCCCACAAGCTCTCCGGCGGCATGCGACAGCGGGCCATGATCGCCATGGCTTTGTCCTGCAATCCCCAGCTTATCTTCGCGGACGAGCCCACCACCGCGCTCGATGTCACGATTCAGGCACAGATCCTGAACCTCATGCAAGATCTCAAGCAGGAATTCCACACCTCGATTGTTTTGATCACCCACGACCTGGGGGTCATTGCGGAAATGGCCTCCAGGGTGATTGTCATGTACGCAGGCCAGGTCGTGGAAGAGGCGCCCGTGAGAGAGCTTTTTAAAAACCCCAGGCACCCTTACACACAGGGGCTCCTCGGCTCTGTGCCCGTGATCGGGAAAAAGGCAAAGATGGGGAGGCGCCTTCAGGAGATTCCGGGGGTGGTTCCCGGACCTCTGGAAACTCCGGGAGGATGCCGTTTTCACCCCCGATGCCCGAAGGTTGCGGATCTGTGCCGTCGCGAAGCGCCCCTGGAAACGGTGCTGGGAGAGCACAGAAGGGTGAGGTGCTGGCTGGCCGCATAAAGAGGGACCCCCATGCTTGGTGCTTAGGGTGTTTTCAAAAAGCCAAAGTGTTACGAAATTTCAAATATGTTTGGCTAGGATTTAATGAGTCAAGTATGTCTCTTTTGGAAGTTCAAGACCTGAAGAAATACTTTCCCGTCAAGAAAGGTATACTTTCCCGGACCATCGGGGAGGTGCGGGCCGTGGACGGCATCAGCTTTACCCTGGAGCGAGGTGAAACCCTGGGGGTCGTCGGAGAAAGCGGGTGCGGAAAAACCACGATGGGCCGATCCATTCTTCGACTCATCGAACCCACCTCAGGACAGGTGTTTTTCAACGGCCGGGATATTTTGAGGCTCAGGGGGGAAGAACTCAGGAAGATGCGGGCTTCTTTTCAAATCATTTTCCAGGATCCCTTTTCCTCTCTTGATCCCCGCATGAGTGTGGGACAAATCATCAGTGAACCCCTCAGAAACCATCTGAGTGGTTCCAGGTCCGAGATCAAGGACAGGGTGGCCCATCTCCTGAACCGGGTCGGCCTTCACCCTTCACAGATGGGTCGCTACCCCCATGAGTTTTCCGGCGGTCAACGCCAGCGGATCGGCATTGCCCGGGCTTTGGCCCTCAACCCGCTGGCCATTGTTTGCGACGAGCCTGTCTCGGCCCTAGATGTTTCCATTCAGGCCCAGGTGATCAACCTCCTCGTGGAGCTTCAGGAAGAAATGAACCTGTCCTACATCTTCATCGCCCACGACTTGAGCGTTGTGGAGCACATCAGCGACAGGGTGGCTGTGATGTACCTGGGCCGCATTGTGGAACTCGCTTCAGATCAGGCGCTCTACGAAAACCCTGTTCATCCTTACACGCAGGCGCTGCTTTCAGCCGTCCCCGTGCCGGACCCGGACATGCGTAAGAAAAGGATCATCCTTGAAGGGGATGTGCCGAGCCCTATCCATCCTCCGACCGGATGCGCTTTTCATCCCCGTTGCCCTGCAAGGCGGAATCGTTGCAGCAGGGAGCGGCCGGAACTTCTGGATTTGGGCAATGGTCATTTTGTAGCCTGTCACGAGAAATAGTGGAGGGTTTTGAATCCCCGTCCGAATTTTCCAGTGTGACGGAAGGTCTGCTCGCCATGGGTTACAGCCCTGAGGAGGTGAAAAAAATCATGGGCGGCAACTGGTTGCGTTTTTATGAAACGGTCTGGCAGGGAATTTGACGGAAAATGCACCGCATTTACGAACATCACGCCAAGCTCACGGAATGGATGAAGGAGGGGGTTCAAGAACTCAAGATCACAGGCCTGTCCGGTGCGGGAAGGGCCTATTTCTTTTCCAGGTTGTTTGTGGAAGTGGAGAAAACCTGCCTTGTCGTTCTCCCTACCGCCAAAGATGCCGGGCGTTTTTACAAGGAACTGGCGTTCTTCCTGCCCGAGCTTTTCGTGTCCGGGGACCCGGAGACAAGAAGGCTTTATGATTTTCCCCTCTATGATATCTCTCCACTCAAAGGCTTGAGCCCCCACTCGGACATCGTGGCCCGCCGGATCCAGGCCCTTTACGCCCTGAGCTCGGTGCTGGGCTCGGTGGTGGTCACCTCCACTGAAGCCCTCCTCCTCCGCATGGTTCCGAAGGAGGCCGTGGTCGAGGCTCTGGAACCTATGGAGGCCGGGGAAGAGATGGATCGCGAGAAGCTCCTTAAAAAGCTTGAGGCTTGCGGGTACCAGCGCACCTCTCTGGTTGAGCAAAGGGGGGATTATTCCGTGAGAGGAGGGGTTATCGATATCTACCCTCCCCTTTATTCGAACCCCATCCGCCTCGAGTTCCTGGGCGACACGCTGGAATCCATCCGTCATTTTGAACCCCTCGGGCAGCGATCTCTTGCAAACCTGATGGAATTTGTTTTTTTGCCGGCCAATGAAATCATCATGGGCGAGGGGAACATCCGACGAGCCCGTTCCATGGGAAGGCTTCCATCGCTGTTTAAAGAGGCGTGCTCTTTCCCGGGCCAGGAGGCATGGCTCAATCACTTTTACCCTCGCCCGGGGACGCTCTTCGATTATTTGCCTCAAAAAGGCCTTCTCCTGCTCATGGATCCTTTGCGGATCCGCAAGGAGAGCAAGGTCTTTGTAGAAAAATTCTCGGCGGAAAAGGAAAAATACCGCAAAGAGGCCGAAGAGCGGAAACGGCCTTTTCCTGAAATCAAAGGCGTCGTGCTGAGCCCCGAGGAGATGGAAACAGCCTTTCAGCGCTTTCAGAGGATACGCTGCGGCGATCTTTTCGTGGATTCGGGACGGCATGAATCGCCCGCGTCCCTCCATATAACCGGGGGCTTCAAGGTCGATGAAGATCTCACGCTCAAACTCGGCGGCAGGGGAAGGGTTTCCATGGCGCCCCTGGCAGAGAAGATTTCAGCCTGGCTCGAAAGGGGTGCCAGGGTGGTTCTTGTGTGCCGCACGGAACAACAGGCCGGAAGACTCAGGGAGATCCTTCACAACTATGAAGTAGAAGTGAATCATATGGCCGGGTGCTGGAACGACGTTCCTTCCGGAAAGGGGCTTTTCATCTGTCTGGGCCGACTTTCCGAAGGGCTTTCGTGGCCGTCGGAGAATCTTATCGTTGTGAGTGAAGACGAGATCTTCGGTCCCAAAAGATCGCATTCAAGGGACGGCGCCTCGGAGGGAGGAATCAACTGGACCGCCTTCAGCCAGCTCAAACAAGGTGATTTGGTTGTTCATCAAGACCATGGAATAGGCCGCTTTCATGGTTTGGTTAAGATGGAAATCGAGCAGAAGGTCAATGATTTTGTGATCATCGAGTACACGGGGAACGATCGCCTTTACGTTCCTGCCGACCGTATCAGTATCCTGCAGAAGTACATCGGTGCCGATGAAAAGGATCCAAAGCTGGACCAGTTGGGCGGCCGCTCCTGGGAGGTGGCCAAGGAAAAGGCCAGGAAGTCCATCCGGGAAATCGCCAAACACCTGGTGGAACTCTATGCTCTCAGAAAACACCGCAAAGGGCACGCCTACTCGCGACCCGACCCTTGCTACCGGGAGTTTGAAGCGGGCTTTGAGCACGAAGAAACACGGGACCAAATCAAGGCCATCGAGGACGTTCTGGAAGATATGGAAGGGGATCGTCCCATGGACAGGTTGATCTGCGGGGATGTGGGCTTCGGCAAGACGGAAGTGGCCATTCGGGCTGCTTTCAAGGCGGTCATGGATGGAAAACAGGTGGCCGTGCTCGTGCCGACGACAGTTCTGGCGGAGCAACACCACGACACCTTCAGGAAGCGCATGAGCCTCTACCCTGTCAGGATTGCGGTTCTGAGCCGATTCAAATCCCGGGCGGAACAAAAGGAGATCGTTGCCGGAGCCCGGTCAGGGAAGGTGGACATCCTGATCGGCACCCACCGAATGCTTCAGAAAGATGTGAGCTTCCGCGATCTGGGGCTCTTGATCATCGACGAGGAACAGCGCTTCGGGGTCAAACAAAAAGAGGCGATAAAACGGTACCGGGCCCTTGTGGATGTTCTGGCGCTCACCGCCACCCCGATACCCAGAACCTTTCATTTGTCCTTGATGGGTATCCGGGACCTGAGCCTGATAGAAACCCCGCCCGAGGATCGCCTGCCGATCCAGACGATTCTTACCCCTTACGAGGAACAGAACATCGGCCGCGCCATCGAATTTGAGATTCAGAGGGGAGGGCAGGTTTTCTTTGTTCACAACCGGGTCCGGAGCATTGAGGCCATGAAGCGAGACCTGGAAAAGCTGGTTCCTCACGCCCGACTAGCCGTAGCCCACGGTCAGATGAAGGAGAAGGACCTGGAAGAGACGATGATGCGATTCCTCAACAAGGAGCTCGACGTGCTGGTGTGCACGACCATTATCGAGTCCGGCCTGGACATCCCTTCGGTGAACACGATCATCATCAACGAGGTGGACCGGCTGGGTCTTGCCCAGATCTATCAGTTGAGGGGCCGGGTGGGTCGCTCCGATGAAAACGCCTATGCCTACCTCCTTCTTTCTCCGGAGGCCGAGCTCACGCGGGATGCGGAAAAGAGATTGAAAGCGCTCATGGATTTTACCCACCTAGGCGCAGGAATTCAGCTTGCCATGCATGACCTTAAAATACGGGGAGGCGGAAATATCCTTGGCTTTGCCCAGTCGGGCCATGTTTCCGCCATCGGCTATGAGTTATATCTGAAATTGATCGAGCAGAGTGTGGCGGAGCTCAAAGGGGAGGAGTGGCAGGAAGAGATCAATCCGGAAATCAACGTGAACCTTCCCGCCCATCTGCCGACTAGCTATATCCGAGACACGGACCTTCGGCTGAACCTCTATCGCCGTCTGTCGAATTTGAAAGAAGAATCGGAGCTGACCTGCATGGCTGAGGAAATGAAGGATCGTTTCGGCTCTCCTCCGGAGGAAGTGAAGAACCTCCTGAAGATCATGTCCTTAAGACTGCTTCTAAAGAGATTACGGCTTCTTCGTCTGGATGCGACGCAAAACGGTTTCACCCTCACGTTTTCTTCCGACACGCCGGTCAAACCGGAAACCCTCCTGAGATTGGTGAAAAGAGATCCTCGACGATACCGCTTTTTGTCGGAACACAAGCTCAGAGTGATGCTTTCCGCCGGCACTGCGTTGACCACCATTGACCAAGCCAAGAACATCCTCCGGGATTTTCAGTAAATTCCAAAGCTTGAGCTAGACGTTCCTGTCGAGATTTGACTTGCAATTTTTCTTGTTCCTGATAGGCTTATAAACATTTTTAAATCATTTCAGCTCCCGGCATGCCGATTGTTTGACGGAATTTGTCGGTAAGATTCGATTTAGCAGCGCGATCGAAGAGCTTTTTCTGTGTTTGTGATTGAGGGGTTCAATGTTCAGGAAACCGTGGATAATTGGCGGGTAAACCCATGAACACACGAATTCTCCGATGCGTCGAAACGATGGTCAACATTGATTCAAAGTTGAAGGAAATTCTAAATCGGTTCACCAAGCCTTTTTCGGGACCCTCTTTCCCGGTGATCGCCTTTGCGTCGAGGGGTTTTGAAGATTAGCGGCAAGAGTTTTCGGTTCTTTGTAGCGGCAATGTCGTTGTTCTTGGCGGCATGCGGTTTCGCGGATTCTCCGAAGGAAAAGATAATTATTACCGTTGGGAGCAGGAATATAACGTCCGACGAGCTCAAGAGAGATCTCAGGCGCATGACCTCCGACATGGAACTCGGCGGTCACGAAATTCAGACTGTGCTGAAACAGTTGATGGAGAAGCTCATTGATCATTACCTGATTCTTGAGTACGGCCGGCAGGAGGATATCGAGGTGCCTGACCAGGATCTTGAGAAGGTTGTGAGAGAGATTCAGAGGGAGTACACTGAAAAGGACTTTCAGGAGACGCTGTTGAAAGGGGTCATTGATTTCGACGAGTGGAAAGAGGCTCTGAGAGAGCGACTTCTCATGAGAAAAATTGTGAACAGAGCTCTTGAAAAGATGGAGCGGGTCTCCTTGCAGGAAATCAAGGATTACTATCACGCCAATCAGGAAGCGTTCATGAGTCCTCCAGGGGTCAGGTTCAGGCAGATCGTGACAAGCACCAGAGAGGAGGCGGAAAAAGCTTTAGAAAGACTGAATTCAGGGGAAGACATGAATTCCGTCATCAAAGAGTACGTCGAGGCTAAGGGGAAGGAATATGGCGGTGAGGTCGGCTGGGTGGCTAGAGGGGACTTGGATGAATCAGTGGAAAAGGTGATTTTCTTTCTTCCCGTGGAAGCCATTAGTCCCATTGTGGAGACACCATACGGATTCCATATTTTTGAGGTATTGGAAAGACGAGAGGAGGGTGTCAAAGGTTTTACCGTAGCTATTCCTGAGATTGAGGCAAAGCTTCATCAGGAAAGGCAGGAAATATTCATTCGTGATTGGGTGCAAAGCCTTCGGGTTGTCATACCCGTGAAGGTAGACCGTGAAAAGTTAAAGGAACTTGAATTAGGATAAATGGCTAGGACATCATTTTTCAGAATATGGGTGTTTTTTATCGCCCTCAGCAGCATGACGGCTGTTTCTTCTTTTGGAACGGAGACGCGCAACAGGGTGGTGGCGATCGTCAACAACCAGATCATCACTCTCCACGAGCTGAACAACACCATTAAGGAGTTGACCGGGCATTCGGCGGAAGACCTAAAGTTGCGCAACGAAGAGCAGTTTCTGGACGCGCGAAGACAGATTTTGACACGGCTTATGGACGAAAAAATCGCCGAAGAAAAAATCAAGGAACTGAACATCAAGGTCGGGGATCGGCAGATCGATGCAGCCATTGAGAAAATCAAACTTGATTACCGCTTGACGCAGGAAGATCTTCTGACAAGACTAGAGCAAGACGAACTCACCTACGAAAAGTTCCGGCAGCGAATCAAGGCTCAAATCGAACGGGCTCAATTGATCGATCATGAAGTGAAGTCAAAAATCATCATTAGCGATGAGGATATAGCTAAATACTATGAGCAAAATGCGTCCTCCTTCGGACGTGAAGCGGAGGTACATCTTGCCAGTATTTTTTTGATGCGTAAGAATCCGGATGATCCGAGAGAAATGGAGGATCTGATGAGAAGGGGGGAGGAGATCCTTGCGAGGCTGAAAACCGGTGAAGGGTTCGCCCAGGTTGCAAAAAAGTTTTCGGAAGGCCCCGGAGCCGATGAGGGAGGTGATCTCGGAACTTTTCGATGGGGCCAGCTTGACCCCGAAGCCAGGAGAGTCCTGGAAGGAATTCAGGAGGGGGAATGTACCGATTTGCTGGTTCGGCCGAACGGCATCCAGATTATTAAGATTCTTGAGAAACAGGGAGGTGAGGAAAGGCCGTTAGAGGACGTGAGTGATGCGATTTATGAGGTCCTCTACCGCCAAGAAGTGGACAGGAGATACAATGAATGGATTGAGGGGCTTCGAAAAAGCTCCTACACGAGGATCATTTTCTGAGGTGGAAAGTCCGAACAACAGCCGGCTTGAGGCAGAGGCGGGAGGTAAAGAATCAAAGAAGCTGGGCGCTTTTCTCAGAACCGAAAGGGAAAGGATGAAGCTCAGTCAGGACCAGATTGCTCAGAAAATGCGGTTAAGACCCTTTGTTATTGAATCTATCGAGAATGAAGCGTGGGATCGGCTGCCGCATGCTGTGTTTGTCCGGGGCTTCGTACGTTCTTATGCCAGAACCCTTGATCTCGATGAAAAAAAGGTCATAGCACTTTATAACGTGAGCGCTCCTCCCGAACCGGACATACTCAAAGCTGTTGTTGGAGAGCGGCCTTCCCATCGTGGAAGAATCCTTTTCATGCTTGGGGCTTTATTCTTTGTTATGTGTGTCTTTTACTATTGGCATGTCAAATCCACCGCAAAGGAGCGAGAATATTTGGCCATGGTGGAGCGGTCGGTTTCACCACAGATAGAAGAGACTACGATCCGCTCCGTCCCCCAGCCTTTGAATCGGGACGCGGCAAGAATGCAGCAAGAGAATGTGCCCCAGGGCAGGGATTCAGCACCGGTGCCGGAAAAAGTGAAGTTACCCGAGGCCGGGTTGGAGGAAGATTCATCCCCGGCCGAGGTTTTAGGCTCGCAGGCCGAGAGCCGATCCCCTTGGCTGGTCCTCAAAGGTGACGTGAAAGAAACAACGTGGGTGAGCATCCGTGTGGACGGGGAAAAACCAAAAAAGTACTTGTTTCAACCGGGCGCTAAACCCGAGTGGAAGGGCATGAAAGGTTTTGAAATCGTCATAGGAAACGCAGGAGGTATGGAGCTTCATTTCGAAGGCAAGAGCATGGAAAACTTGGGTCGATCGGGTCAGGTCATCAGGCTGCGCTTGCCCTGACGGCTTCAATCAAGGATGAGTGAGGAGGAGGGTGAAAGACGTTTTTGAGATTTTTGAAGAACGCGGTTTCGTAGAGCAGGTGACGGACAGGGAGGCGCTTCGGAGACAACTCGAAAAACCCACCACTTGCTATATCGGCTTCGACCCTACTGCTCAGAGCCTTCATGTAGGAAGTCTGGTGCCGATTATGTCCCTTGCCTATATGCAGCGCGCGGGGCACAGACCCATTGCCGTCGTAGGCGGGGGAACAACCCTTGTCGGAGACCCAAGCGGGAAGACGGAAATGCGGCGTCTCATGAGCAGGGCTGAAATTGATGAAAATGGGGAAAAAATCAAACAACAGCTTTCTAGATTCCTGGATTTTAATCTGGAGAAAGCGCTGATGGTCAACAATGCAGACTGGCTTGTTGGTCTAAACTACATAGAATTCTTAAGGGATATCGGACGCCATTTCAGCGTTAACCGGATGCTTTCGGCCGAAAGCTATAAAATAAGGTTGGAAACAGGACTGAGCTTTATCGAATTCAATTACATGCTCCTGCAAGCCTATGACTACTGGCATCTTTTTAAGACCTATGACTGTCGTATCCAGATGGGAGGGAACGATCAGTGGGGCAATATCCTGGCAGGGGCGGACTTGATCCGGCGTCTTGAAGGGGAAATTGTTCATGCCCTAACCTTTCCTCTCATCACCACTTCTTCGGGCGTCAAAATGGGAAAGACTCACAAAGGTGCGATCTGGCTTGATCCGAGTCTCACGTCCCCTTACGAATACTACCAGTTTTGGATCAACCAGGATGACCGCGATACAGGGCGATTTCTTGCCCTATTCACTTTTCTGCCCATGGAGGAAGTTCAAAGGTTGGGGTCACTTGAAGGAGAAGCGATCATAGAAGCTAAGCAAGTCCTCGCTTTTGAGGCCACGGCGCTTTGTCACGGCCGAGAGGAGGCCGAAAAAGCCAGGAATGCGGCGAAGCAGCTTTTTGGGGTTGAGGCCGCCGGAGTCACGGAATCAGTACCCAGCGTTGCTGTGGGCGGGCGGGAGATGGAGCAAGGGATTGCAGCCTATATCCTTTTTGAAAAATGCCGGCTCTCTAAAACCAGGGCAGAGGCCCGACGTTTGATCACGCAGGGCGGCGGGTATGTGAACGGCGAGCGTATCGAAAGGTTTGATCAGGTGATTTCCGCGAGGGATTTGCAAAGGGGCGCCATTTTGCTGCGAGCAGGCAAAAAACGCTACGTGAGGGTGACTGTTGTGTAGGGGATAGACATTCTGCCGGCGGGTTTTATAACGGGTCACCAACTAATACGGCAAAGAAGATGCGAGTAAAAGAAAAAACAATCCCGTTGAAAAAACGAAAACAGGGCAACGCGACTCAGGCTTCCGCTCTTCCACCGGATCTCCACCCGATGGTTTCTTCGAAGGAAAGATCCCTTGTACCCTACGATCCTCTTCAGATCTATCTTATGGAGATTAAGAACTTCAGGTTGCTGACACGGGAAGAAGAAACGGAGTTAGCCGTTAGGGTCAGGGAAAAAAATGATCAAAAGGCCGCCTACATTCTCGTCACCTCGAACCTGAGGCTGGTCGTCAAGATTGCCATGGACTTTCACCGTTACTGGACGAGGAGCCTTCTTGACCTCATTCAGGAAGGCAACGTGGGACTGCTTCAGGCTGTGCGCAAGTTTGATCCCTATCGGGGAATCAAGTTTTCCTATTACGCCTCCTTCTGGATCAAAGCCTACATGCTCAAATTCATTATGGAGAACTGGAAACTCGTAAAAATCGGAACGACTCAAACCCAGAGAAAACTCTTTTTTAACCTTGCTAAGGAACGGGACAAGCTCATCGCTCAAGGATTCAGTCCTGAGCCGCGACTGCTCGCAGAAAGGCTCGATGTGAAGGAGAAAGAAATCGAGGAGATGAGCCAGCGCCTTGGAGGCGGGGAAGTGTCGCTTAGTGCGCCTGTGGGTGATGACGGGAAAGATGTTTACGGTTCTTTCCTGCCCGATCCTCAAATTGGCGCAGATGAACAGCTTTTTGAAAGACAGAAAAAAGAAATGCTCCTTACGAAGCTCGAGGAATACAGAGGGAAACTGTTCGGTAAGGAGCTCGACATTTTTGACAATCGCATCATGGCGGAGAGCCCGGCCACCCTTCAGGAATTGGGCGATAAATACCATATCTCCAGGGAAAGAGTGCGCCAGATCCAGGAAAGGATTGTTAAGAATATCAAAAATTACTTGATGGAAGAAATCCCGAATTTCGAAGAGGATTTTTCCAGTTTCATTAAGTAGAGCAGGGGCAGCCGTGAACTGCCTTGATGAGGTTTGCGATATCCATGTCCTTTCTGTGCTCCATTCGAGATTTTGTTGCCCATCTTTTAATTTCTCTTTTTATTGCAGGAACACTTGTTTCCTGCTCGAAATTTCAGCCCAGGCCAGCCGAGGCTCCCTCAGCCCCTATAGCGGCGCCTCATGAAGAGGACAGGCTTATGCGGGCTTACCGTGATTTTGCTCTCGCATCGCTTCACGAGAGCGAGGGACGTTATGAGAAAGCCGCGGAGTATTTGGGTTTTGCGATCGAGAGTGATCCTGACTCCGAATACCTGCTTTTGCGAATGGCCGGCCTCCTTAAGGCGCTAAGGAACTATCCGGGTGCGCTGAGTTACGCGAAAAAAGCCGTAGCCATGGACCCCCATAAACTCGAAAGCCGGCTGATTCTGGCGGACCTTTACATTTTATTGAAGGACGATGAAGCAGCGATCAGGGAATACGAGGAGGCTCTAGCTCTCGATCCCAAGCAAAAAAAAGTGCGACTGATGCTTGTGACCCTGCACATTCAGAAGAAGGACTACGAAGAGGCCAAAAAAGAATTAACGCTTCTAATCAAAGAAGATCCGGACCTGGTGATCGGGTATTACTACATGGGAAGAATAAATCTGGAATTGGGAAATTACGGGGAAGCTGAAAAATTCTACCAGGAAGCGCTCCAAAGAAACGAGGCTATGGAACCCACTCTTTTCGACCTCGGCACCCTGTATCAGATGACCAAGGAATACGGAAAGGCCGCAGACATTTACCGGAAACTCCTGAGTTTTTATCCGCACAACAGCGTGGTAAGGGAGCGGCTCATTAATATCTACTACGGCCTTGGCGAAGATGAAAGAGCGGAACAGGAGATGGGGGAGTTGAAGAAACAAAGCAAACCGGGTGATCCGGGCCGGCAAAGCCTAGGCCTGATTTACCTTCGCCACGGGAAGCTGGACGAATCCATTGCCGAGCTGGATCTGATCGTCACCGCATGGCCTGAGGATGACAAGTCAAGATACTACCTTGCCTCCGCACTTGAAGAAAAAGGCAATCACGACGAGGCGCTGGAGCAGTTTCGAAAGATTCCCCAGGGATCTGAATACTATGCCAACTCACGGATTCACATGGCCTATATTTATGAGGAACGGAAGCAATACGAAGAAGCCGTCGAGGTTCTCAGAAAGGCCATAGAAGCGGAAAAAGGGAAAGTAGAACTCTACCTGATGCTTTCCACCGTCTTGGAGGGCAAAAAGGAGTTCGATGAGGCTCTAGCGGTCATCGAGCGAGGGCTTGCGCTGGATGAAAGGAGCGAGGAACTACTTTTCAGGAAAGGTGTTGTTTTTGACAAGAAAGGTGACAAAGAAAAGTGCCTTGAGCAAATGAAAAGAATTCTGGAGTTGAATCCAAGGCACGCAGAGGCCCTGAATTACATCGGATATACTTACGCGGAGCAAGGGATTCGGCTGGATGAGGCGATGGCCATGATCCAAAAGGCCTTGGAAGTCAAGCCGAACAGCGGATATATTATCGACAGTCTTGGATGGGTGTACTTTCAGAAGGGGCTCTATGACGAGGCGATGAAATACCTGGAGAAGGCTGCCGCTCTGGTACCGAACGACCCGATGATTCTCGAGCATCTGGGAGACGTATATCTCAAAAAAAAGATGTATGCAAGGTCTCTGGAAATGTATGAAAAGGCTCTCACTTTCAACCATCCCGAGGAAAACAAAATCAGGGAGAAAATTGAAGGGGTCAAGAAGCTTCTCATATAGGGAAAGGAGATCCTGCGGCCGAACGGCGTGCTTGATGCTCTGGGTGCTTCTCTGCTTTTCAGGATGTGCAGGC
Source organism: Deltaproteobacteria bacterium (assembly GCA_016932115.1). GTDB lineage: Bacteria > Desulfobacterota > DSM-4660 > Desulfatiglandales > HGW-15 > JAFGDM01. The sequence continues at coordinate 21,154 of JAFGDM010000154.1, forward strand.
ATTGAGCGGTCTTTGTTTGAAAGACCTTTTGATGAGGAAACCGTTGCGGCTCTGACGGCCGATTTGCTCGAACAGTGCGAGAAGGTCCAGAACCTTGTCTCAGTCGGTCGTCTGCAAGTCAAAGGGTGGGGTGGTCGGGACTTTGAGGCAGCCGTCTTTTGCGCTTGGATCCCCTCTCCGCTAAAAATCAAAATCGAACTGACTCACCCATGGGGGCAACCCATACTTTATGTGCTGGTGGATGGGGAGGTGTTTCGCTTTCTTTCTTTTTATGATAGAAGGTTTTACACCGGATATTTCGCCGATCGGTCTCTTTCAAAATTCCTTCCAGGCGACGTGAATACAAGCTTTATCAAAGACCTAGCTAGGGCCTATCCCGTGATCGATGCGGAGTATCGTACTCACTCTCATTGGCCCAATCAGATCAGTTTTTATGAACGGGGGGAGGAACTAAAAATCGTCACCTTTGATCGCGATATCCGCCGGCCTGTAGAAGTGGCGATCCCCCAAAGTAACACAAAGCTCGTTTTTTCTGATTTTAAGGCCGTCAAAGGCCTCTGGTTTGCGCAGGAAACGGCGCTTATTCACGTTCTGGGGGGAAGACGTCTGCTCCATAGCATTGAAACCGCGGTTTTTAACCGAACCCTACCGGAGGAGCTTTTCAGCCTTCAGGCGCCGCCCGGGTTTGAGACGATTTCCATTCCGCCATGAAACAGAGATGAACTCATTTTAAGACACCCTCTTTATTCATGGAAAAAAACGAACCTCAAGAGGTTGTTAAATTTTATTTTCGGATTCTTTTCCTTACAAACCAAAAAAGCAGAATAAGCATAAAGAGGAGAATGACGGTGGTGTTGTAACGTTTTATGAAGACCGAGAAGTTGCTTTCCACAATCTCCAAATGGCTTCCGAGCGTTTTACCCAACAAAATCCAGATAAGGTTCCACACAGAGCAACTCAGAAGAGCCAGGGGGGCGACCACGGAAGCTTTCAGCTTTGAAATTCCTGCAGCCAGAGCGATTGCGGATCGTACCCCGGGAAGGAAACGGTTCATGGCGATCAGGAAACAACCGTATCTGTAAAACCATTCTTCCGCCTTGAGGATGTTCCGGGCTGTGATAAAAGGGTAGTCCTTTTCTATAAAAAAACGTCTTCCCACGTAGCCGCCAACCCGGAAAAGGGTGAGAAAACCCATGAGACTGCCAAAGGTAGTCGAAAGATAGACCCAGAAAAAATTCAGTTTGCCAATGCCTACAAGAAACGCTCCTAAAGCTGTTATTGTATCTCCCGGGATCGGTGGGAAGAGGTTCTCAAAATAGGCACTGAGACCCAAAAAAAATAGATCAAAGAGTCCGGGAGTGTGTTGAGAATGTTCAGGAATCCTTCCATGTTCGTCTGCTTATATCTTGGCGGCATTCTATTTACTTGAACTTCAAAACTCCTCAAAGAGAAATTTTAGGCCTTGACGGATTTGGGTCCTTCTGTTAAATGATCCGAAAAACAAAAGGACCCTTTGACCATGGCCAGGCAAAAGATAAAACGAAAAGATCTCCTCAAAAGCCCTGACGAGTTTCTAACTCTCACCGAAAGAGCCCTCAACTTTGTGAGAGACCGGGCTAGGTACTTTCATTTTGCCGGGATCGCGGTTGCTGCGGTCGCTCTTGTATATATCGGGGTGACCACCTATCTCAACTATGTCGATCAAAAAGCGCAAGACGCTTATTTTACCGCCTATTCCGAGGTTCGAGAAGAGAAGGCGGAGCTTGAAAAAGCGGAAGAACTATTTAAAAAAGTTGCGAAGGAATACCGCTTCTCCAGCGTCAGCAAGCTTGTAGCGCCCCAGATAGGCTATTTGAAATACGGGGAGAAAAAATACGATGAGGCTTTGGCCTTTTACAAAACGTTCGTGAATCAGTTTTCCGAGGGAAGCCCCTATCATAGCCTTGCTACGCTTGCCTTGGCCGCTGTCCATGAGCAGAAAGGGGAACCTGATAAGGGGATCGACCTATTGCGCGATCTTTCATCCATCCCTGGAAACGTTTTTATGGAGCAAACGCTTTTGAGTCTGGGCAGGCTTTATCAGTTGACGGATCAACATGAAAAGGCCAGAGAAATATACAAGGATTTTACGGGCCGTTTCGCGACCTCCCCGTTTATGGCGCAGGTGAAGGCTTACCTCAATCAACCTTCTTGATCTGTAGCGTTTTTATTCCAAATCCTCTATAGTCATATTATAGCTAAATTATAGCTTTTCCTTAGTGGGGTGAGACCATGATTGTCACGGAGATACTTGCAAGAAACGCAAGGATGTATGGAGATGAAATCGCCCTTGTTGAAAGGGAGCCTGCCAAGAGCTTTCGCAGGCAAATCAACTGGAAGGAATTTGACGAAGAGGCCAACAAAGCGGCCAATGCCTTTATAGCCAAGGGCATAAAAAAGGGCGATAGGGTGATTCATCTCATGATGAACTGCCTGGAGTGGCTTCCCGCCTACTTTGGGATTTTGAGAACAGGCGCCTGGGCGGTGCCCCTCAATTTCCGTTTTACGGCAGAAGATATTCGATATTGTACGGAAATCGCCGAGGCAAAGGCGATAGTTTTCGGTGAGGATTTTCCCGAGCGCATCAGTAGAATCAAAGGAGAGCTTAAAACAATTAAGGATTTTATATTTCTCGGCCCCGAAGACATGAAGCCCGAGTATGCAGAATCCTACGGGGACTTTCTAAAGGGAGCGGCCACGACTGACCCCAAAGTTCCCATAAGCATTCTGGATGAGGCGGCTCTTTATTTTACTTCCGGAACCACGGGAACCCCTAAACCGATCCTTCTGACCCACAGGAATCTGGAGCATGCTTGCATTGTCGAAAATAGGCACCACAATCAAACCCACGAGGACAATTTTTTGTGCATTCCGCCCCTCTACCATACAGGCGCCAAGATGCACTGGTTCGGGAACTTTATTGTGGGTGCCAGAGCGGTCATCCTTAAAGGAGTTAAGCCGGAGTGGATCATCGAAGCGGTGTCCGAGGAGCGGGCAACCATTGTGTGGCTGCTCGTCCCCTGGGCTCAGGACATTCTGATTGCCATTGAAAACGGGACGATCAAGCTGCAGGAATTTAATCTCCACCAGTGGAGACTGATGCACATCGGCGCCCAACCCGTTCCTCCCAGCCTCATCAAGAACTGGAAGAAAACATTCCCCCATCATGACTATGACACCGACTACGGGCTTAGTGAATCCACAGGACCGGGGTGTGTCCATTTGGGTGTCGAGAACCTCCACAAGGTGGGCTCTATCGGGAAGCCCGGTTTTGACTGGGAATGTAGGATTGTTGATGAGAAGATGAGGGACGTACCGAAAGGCGACGCAGGGGAGCTGATCGTGCGAGGGCCCGGGGTCATGAGAGAGTATTACAAAAACCCGGAAGCTACAGGTAGGGCGCTTGTGGACGGATGGCTTCTGACGGGCGACATGGCTCGCTTTGACGAAGACGGATTCATCTGGTTGGTGGACAGGAAAAAGGACATCATCATTACCGGCGGAGAGAACATCTTCCCGGTAGAAATCGAAGACTTTCTTTTGGAAAATGACAAAATCCAGGATGCGGCGGTCATCGGGATCGCGGATGAAAGACTGGGTGAGATCGTGGCAGCAATTATTAAGGTGAAGCCGGGCAAAAAAATGACCGAGGAAGAGGCGGGCAGGTTTTGTGAGGCTTTACCGAAATACAAGAGGCCCAGAAAATTTATTTTTGATGATGTTCCCAGGAATCCCACAGGCAAGGTCGAAAAACCCAAGCTGAGGAAGAAATTCGCCGGATTTGCCGAGAGTTTCAAGATGTAGGCAAGGCCGATTCTCAACCGCTCCTTGGGGAGCCGGAAAATGGGCCGGGTAGGGGCGTGAAGGTTTACAGTGCGGATTAATATCAAGACAAAAGGGGGAGGGGAAAACCATGCACAAACTACTTGAAGATGCGCCCGGAAAGGAAATGCTTCTTCTGGGCAATGAGGCGATCGCCCGGGGGGCGCTGGAGGCGGGAGTGGCGTTTGCGACCTGTTATCCGGGAACACCCTCCTCGGAGATTCCCGAGCAGTTCTTCAACATCAGTAAGGAAACGGATCTTTATTTCGAATACTCCACCAACGAGAAGGTGGCGATGGAAGTAGGGGCGGGTGCCGCTGTGAGCGGTCTAAGGACTATGGTCACCATGAAACACGTGGGACTTAATGTGGCGGCGGATCCTCTTATGACCCTGGCATACACAGGAGTCAAAGGAGGTATGGTGATCATCAATGCCGACGACCCATCCCTATTTTCGAGTCAAAACGAGCAGGATAACCGCTACTATGCGCGTCTGTCAGGGCTGGCTATGCTGGAGCCTACAAATACCCAGGAGATGAAGGACTGGACCGTTGCGGCCTTTGATCTCTCCGAAGAACTGGGGCTTCCAGTCATTGTCAGGACCACAACGCGGCTTGCTCATATCCGAGGGGCGGTGAAATTCGGCTCCATGCGACCGAGGGTGACCAAAACACTGTTTCAGAAGGATCCTTTTCACTACGTGTGCGTCCCTGCGGTCTCACGAAATTTACATAAGGAACTGCTCAAGAAGTACGACCGTCTTCTCGCAATATCGGAAAAATCTCCTTTTAAC
>JAFGDM010000155.1 GCA_016932115.1 Deltaproteobacteria bacterium
ACTCATGAATGAGGCAGAGAGGTTTGCCACTATCATTCGAGAAAATGCTCCACTGACCTTGAGAATGCTCAAAAAATCTGCGCTGATCCACACGACAAGCCTTAAAAATGCTTGGCTAATGTTGAAATCTGCTTTCATAAAACCACAAGCGGAAAGCGAGGACTTCCAGGAAGGCATACGTGCGTTTAAGGAAAAAAGAAAACCTCAATTTAAGGGAAGATAAGTTTCATCCGGTAAGCACGGCTTCAGCCTTTGTCTGATTGCGCAGAGGTTCCGAAAAGCACCCAGTCAGGGACGGCAAACACCGATGAGGTGATGCGGCCGACTACATCGCCCCGATACACCACAAGCCCAGCCCGGCAGGCCTTGCCCAACAGCTTCCTGGACCGCTCAATCGAAACCGCATCCTTCGAAGAGACCCTGGATCGATTCTTGATTTCCACCGCCAAAATCCCGTATTGGCCTTCAAGGATGAGGTCCACTTCGGTGCCCCCTGAAGTCCTAAGGTAAGAGGGCATTACACGTATCCCCAAGGTCCACAGGTGGATCAATAACTGCGAAATAACTGCGCTTTCATATTGTTCTCCTGTAAGCCCCCCCGTCTGACCGGATAGGATGCGTTGGACACCGAGATCGCTCCATATCAGCTTCGGGCTCTTGATGAATCGAACACCGGCGTTCTTTGCCCAGGGGTTCAAGCGAAAAGTCTGATAGGACAACTCAAGATACCCTAGGTAACGCCGCACGGTGGTTACCGGCAGCCCGGCGTCCCGCGCGATTTCCGAGTAGGATAAAATACGGCCTGTGCGCAGCGAGGCCAGGCGATGGCAGGTGCTGAAAGGCTCGAGGTTTCTCAGCCGCGCCAAATCGGCGAGGTCCCGTTCGAGGTAAGTCGCTTGATAGGCATCCAGCCACTCCAGCTTTTCGTTATCGTCGTACTGCAGTAAAGAAGGCAGGCCTCCCCACTGGAGCAAATGGATCATTGCAGACTGAGCGGCGCCGGCCTTCGCGCCCACGATGCCCCGCTCCAGCCTTTCAAGAATCGTTATCGGGTCCTCATTTCTGTTCAACAGAGCTGCAAGGAGAGGAGGATTCGGCTGAATGCCCCCAAAATGAGGTGCGAGCTCTCCAACAGTGAGAGGCCAAAGCTCATACAAGAAGACCCGGCCCGCCAGAGATTCCCTTACCTGTTCGAGCAAGGTGATTCGGGACGATCCTAAGAGGACGGAAAAATCCAATTTGCCTTCATCATAAGCCCACTTAAGTTTTTCAAGTAGAAGTGGAGCCTTTTGAACTTCATCCAAAATAGCGGGGCCCACAGCCTGGTGCCAGCCTTCGGCAGGGACCAGGGAAAGCCTTGCCCGTTCGCCAGGCGAATCGAGATTTAGATAACGGAAGCGGCTTTCGTAAAGCTCCCGGGCAAGCGTGGTTTTTCCAACCTGACGTGCACCGGTTACGACGACGATGCGACGGGGAGGGGATCCTGGGGTAAGACGTTTGACAAGATATCTTTCAAGCATGGGTAGATTATGTCAAATGATTACTGAAAAGTCAATTTACATTGCAAATTGACCAAATATTGGTCATTTGGCAAATAACATCTTGTTAATAACATTAAACGATTGCGAATGTAGAGGTATCAAGGAAATTGGCCCATTCGGCAGCACAAATTTCTTCGTTCATGAATTGCTTTTTTTACCACTTGACACCGAGGGCGCATCAGGCTATATCTTGATTTGTCAAGACAACGTAGGGAGGTGCACTGAATGCCCGCGGTCAAAATCAGCTCCAAGCTCGATGAAAAGGTTTGGAAAGACCTGAAGGAGCTTGCAAACGAGACGCACCAGAATGTTTCCGGGCTTCTCACCGAAGCGGTTCGCGAGTATGTGCAGCGACGGCGCGTGCGTCCTTCGGTTCTCAGACACCTGGAAAGATCCATGGAAGAGAATGAGCAACTGGGGAAACTCCTTGCCGGCTAAAGTCGTCCATTATCTTACACGCGACGAGGCCGTCGTCATCCACCATGGTCTGATCGAGCGGTTTGGGGGCCTTGAAGGGGTCCGCGACCTCGGGCTCCTCGAAAGCGCCCTATATCGCCCTCGGACAGGCTACTACCATGACCTTGCTGAAATGGCGGCGGCCCTTTTTGAGTCGCTCCTGATGAACCATGCCTATATCGATGGGAACAAGCGCGTCGCCTTTTTTGCAACGGACATCTTCCTGCGTCTGAACGGCTGGAAGCTGAAGGTGGTACCCGAGGCCGCTCATGAATTTTTAATCGGTCTGCTTGAGCGAAAGGAGTGTGACTTCGAGCATCTTCTGCCGTGGATCAGAAATTCACTTGTGCGTTTGCCTTCACGCCGCTGAACCAAAAATCAGCGTGATGGCCCCAAAGCAGAGATGATTCGCCTGCCTGATATTCACGGGTTGGTGAATCAGACTCGATCTCAATGAAAGCTGTGATTTCGTCTGAAGCTTATTGCGTTATGATCACGGGGAAGGGGGAGCCTGGGAGATATAAGTCCTAATCCATCTCTTGAAAAAGACATCGGTGATTTGATAGTTACCGTTTTCCTTATCCACAAGGTCTTTTTCCAGCAAGCTGTTCAGCGCACGCATCATGACCGCCGGTTGCGACATGCCGAACCTCTGCAAGGCTTCAGGCCGAAACGGGCTTTCACCGGGATTCGTATCCGCAAGGGATACGAGGGCCTGCCTTTGGCGAAGGGTCAGGAGATCCCATGTATTCATGTATGCCGTAGCCTCCCGGCTGATCAGCAAATCAAGGGCCTTCGGAATATCCTCTTCCCGAATTCGGGTCCCTTCAGCGATGTCATAGAGAATATGGCAAAGGTACTGCGTGTAGTAAGGGTGGATCTCGGTGGCTTCAAGAACGGCGTTGATGGTTTTTTCAGAGATTGCCGTTTTGGCGCTGCCGAATCGTTCTCTGATAAAAGAGGCGAACTCTTCGGAACTGATTTTCCCCAAAGGAAAGATTTTGCCGCTCCGGTAGAAAGGCCGGTTGGGGTTGGAGAAGATATCCTGGAGAAGGTGCTTTCGGCTTCCGACAAAGATATAGGAGACGTGCTCATGGGTCTGAATGGCGGTCCTCAGGTGGGCCTCCATTTTATTGCCGTTTGTCTCCGAGATTTGCTGAAATTCGTCAAAGACAACAACCCCTGCTTTCTTGGTGCTCTTGAGATAGGCTTCAAAGGTCATGAGCACTTCATCGAGCGATTCGCTTTCCCGGTTCCTGTCAAACCCTACGTTCCACTGTGGATTGCCCATGGCGTCAAGGCCCATGCTCAAATAGAGCCTCGAAAAAAGGCCCTTCAACAGCTTCATGGCTTTCTCGTAACCGCTGAGCGCCTCTGCGATCGCTTTCGCATACAACTCAATAAACTCCGCTAAACTTGAAACGGGATAGATGTCCACGTATATGGGAATGACCCCGTTCTTCCGGGCCTCCGACAACACTCTCCAAACAAGAGAGGTCTTCCCGAAACGCCTTTGAGAGAAAAGGATCACATGCTGTTTTGCCTCGATGTCTGAGAGCAGTTCCTTGATTTCTTTCTGCCTGTTACAGAAGGTCTCTCCGGCGACCCTACCTCCATAGATGAAGGGATTTTTTGCTTTTGCCATCTCTTCCCTCAGAGTTTTAACATCTTGTTAATAACATTATGTTAAGAGACATTGAATGTAAAGCTATTATCAAATGTGAGTGCCCTGAGCAGGTCAAGGAGCTTGAGGACTTCCGGCAGGAAGGCTTCGCAGGAAAATCAGAAACGGCGCCACGATCATGGTCGCTCCGTTGATGACGGTTGCAAGCGGCACATCCCCCTTGAGCAGGCTCGCCCACACGAGAGCCATCCCTGCACAAGGGACGACCCCGATGAGAATCAGGCCGATGGCCAGCTCAGGGTGGCTCGAAAGGAAGAGGAGGGAGAGGAGCCAGCAAAGAAGAGGGGCAAAAGCAAAGTTCAGAACCAGTCCGAGGATGAAAGATTTCCAGTCTTTGGCAGCCGCTCCAAGGCTTTTGAAAGTGATGGTGATACCCATGGCTCCGATCATGATGACGATCAGGAAAGTGCTGATCTTGCGGATTGCCAACCCCGGTGCGGACGTGAGGAGGCCCACGAGGATTCCCAACACCAGGGTGGAAATGATGATCACCGTGTACTTTTCCCGGATGAGCTTGGCGTAAGCAGTCAACATGTTCGCTTCTACCTATGATGGGGCAACTGTTCTATACTTCATCTTATTTCGCTAGTCCCTTTTTATGACCAGAACCGGATTTTTGCAGTAGCGGATCACATGTTCCGAAACAGATCCCAGAAGCATCTCGGTAAGGTTGCTTTTGCCGTGAGAGCCGAGAACAATGACCGATACATCTTCTTCTTGTTCCGCCCCCAGGATTTTGGTTTGGGGCACCCCTCTTTCTACTTTCACCTTGACTTTAAATCCCGTCTTTTTAAGCTCGGACTCAATGGCCTTTACTTGCTCCAAGGCCTCATTTTCAAGACCTTGATAAACTTCCCTTAGAAATTCGGCAACATCCTTTCCGGCCCAAGCAACTCCCTGAGACATTCACTCGATTCTCTTGTCGTTAATTACATGTAAAACAATCACTTCTACTGCTCCTGCGGTTTTCTTATTTTCTTTAACTTCTGTTGGCAGGATTTCGTAAATTTAAATCCATATATCACGCGTCTTGCGGTATCGTTCCATCAGGTGGAGCCTACAAGCTTCCTCTAAATCGGCAAATGGAGCCAACCGAATACCCCGATCATCTTGAGCCCCATATAGATCATCACAACAATAAATATGTATTTGAGCTGCTTGGCCGGCAAGAGATGCGCTGTTTTCGCCCCAACGACGGCCAGAGGGATGCTGCCACCGGCCAGAAGGATCCACTGAAGCCAGTTCAGGTAGCCGGTTGAATAAGGCGGCAAGCCCTGAACCCCTAACCCGTTAAGGAGAAAGGAGAGCGAACCGCCGACAGCCGTGAAGATCATCAGGGCCGTAGAGGTGCCGACGGCCTGGTGCATCTTGAATTTCAAAAAATAGACCATAATGGGGATCATGAGCACGCCGCCGCCGATCCCGATAATGCCGGAGACAATGCCAAGCGGAATCCCCCACAGGATGAAGGCCGCCACATTATCTGATGGTTCATCCGTGATTTTCGGCGGCTTGGCCGTAAGCATCCGGATGGCACCCAGTATGACGGCAATTCCAAATGCAACCGTCAGGACTTTCCCCGGCAGGTGCGAGGCAATGAAGGCGCCGAAAAAAGCCCCAATAGCCCCGGCAATGCCGAAGGTCACCCCTGCCTTCCACCGGACCGCCCCTTTTCTGTGATGGGTCATAGCGCCGCTGAATGCCGTGGGAAGGACCACCAAGAGGTTGGTCCCAAAGGCGATGCGAATGGCAATGGTGGGGTCCACGCCGATGGATTTCAGTGCCCAGAACTGTACAGGGACCATGATAAAACATCCGCCTACGCCCAGCAGGCCTGACGCGAATCCGACGCCCATACCCGTAATCAGTAGTGCAATAATGTGACCAGCTAGCATCTCCATGTTTATTTCCTCCCAAGTCCCGTGTGGCTTCCTGAGCGATCGCATCGCCCTGAATTTCAACAAACAATTCCGCCTTTCGATCACCCTACAATAAGCCTTTTTATAATGAGAGACCTATTTTCGCCCTCACGACCTTTTCCGATAAAAAGAAGCATCAGATCGAACAGTCCTATACTCCAATACCCCGGATCTTTTCAAATAGGCCGGCAGCGCTTGCTGCACCGGGCGCCCTGAACCAACCCTGGGTTCTCAGGCAGATCTTCACCAGCATGAGCATAACAGGAACCTCGATCAAAACACCTACCACCGTGGCCAACGCCGCTCCGGAAGAGAGCCCGAAAAGCATGGTCGCCGTGGCTATCGCAACCTCAAAGTGGTTGGAGGCGCCGATCATGGCCGCCGGTGCCGCGTCAACATATGGCAATTTGATGAGCTTTGCCAAGCCATACCCGATCCAGAAAATAAGGTTGGTCTGGATGAACAAAGGAATGGCGATCCACAGAATAGTCAGGGGGTTGGATACAATGACGTCTCCCTTGAAGCTGAAAAGGAGAACGAGCGTGATAAGAAGAGCAATGATGGTTACCGGGGTCAAGACGTGCAGGAATTGCTTCTGAAACCAGACGATTCCTTTGGCGGAAATGATCCATTTCCGGGATAGATAACCGGCTACCAGAGGGAGGGCGACATAGATCCCGATGGAGAGGACCAGGGCTTGCCAGGGCACGGGCAGCCTTCCAACGCCGAGCAGGAAGCCCCCCAGCACACCGTAGAGCACCAGCATGGTCAAAGAGTTGATGGCCACCATGACCAGGGTCAGGCCGTCGTTCCCGCGGGAGAGATAACCCCAGACCAGGACCATGGCTGTGCAAGGGGCTATACCCAGCAGAATGCATCCGGCCAGATAACTACGCCAGAGCGGGACCTCGAG
>JAFGDM010000156.1 GCA_016932115.1 Deltaproteobacteria bacterium
CCCGAATACTCTTCGTTTTGCAGTTTTAAGAGGGACCCCCATGCCTGATGCTTGCGATTTTTCAAACAGCTAAATTGTTACAAAAAGCTGAATTGTTAAGGATAAATAAGGTACAGAAAACCATGGAGAACCCACAGCAAGACCCAGGCGTAGAGCGACAGGCGAAGGATCGTAACATTCTGAGAATTTCCGAAGAATTAGGTGTCAGGCCGGAGCAGGTGGCGGCAACCGTCGGACTCCTTTTCGAGGGAGCGACCGTGCCTTTCATCGCAAGGTACCGAAAGGAAGCGACAGGCTCCCTGGATGAGGTCGCCGTTGCCGCCGTTAGGGATCGGCTTGCCCAAATGGAGGAGCTGGACAGGCGAAGAGAAAGCATTCTCAAGTCGTTGCAAGAAAGAAACCTCCTGAGCGATGAATTGAAGGAAAAAGTCCAGGCCGCTGAGAGCATGAGTGTTCTGGAGGATTTGTACCTTCCTTATCGGCCGAAGCGCAGGACCAGGGCCACCATTGCAAGGGAAAAAGATCTGGAGCCTCTGGCTGCCAAAATCTTTACACAGGACGAGCAAATGGATCTCCTTAAGGAGGCGGCCGCTTTTGTCAGCCCGGACAAAAGCGTGGATTCAGTGGAGGATGCGATAGCCGGCGCGGGGGACATCATGGCGGAATGGGTGGCTGAAAACCAGGCGGCTAGGGAGAAGACGCGAGCACTTTTCATTGAAAAGGGAGTGTTTTCAGCCAGAGTGGTTAAAGGCAAGGAAACGGTGGGGTCTAAATATCGAGATTATTTCGATTGGCAGGAAACTGTGACCGCTGTTCCTTCCCACAGGATGCTGGCCGTCCGGCGAGGGGAAAAAGAGGGCTTTCTCAACCTTCGTGTGAGCCCGCCTGAAGAGGAGGCCATGGTCATCCTCGAGACGCTTTTTGTGAAAGGAAAAAGCCTTGCATCTCAGGTTGTCAAGGAAGCGGTTGAGGACGGCTACAAACGTCTTCTAGCTCCTTCTATGGAAACGGAAACACGCACCTTTGCCAAGGATCGAGCCGACGAAGAGGCCATCAAGGTTTTTGCCGGCAATCTGAGAGAACTGCTTCTAGCCCCTCCCCTGGGACAAAAGAGGGTGATAGCCATCGATCCCGGGATCCGAACAGGATGTAAAGTGGTTTGTCTGGACAGGCAGGGAAAACTCCTCCATAAAGAGAGCATCTTTCCCTTTGATTCGGCAAAGAGGCGTTCCGAGGCGGAGGAAACGTTCCTGGCTTTATGCAGGGGCTATGATCCCGAGGCTGTAGCCGTCGGCAATGGAACAGCGGGCAGGGAAACGGAGGCTTTTGTTGAGGGCCTCCCTATGCCGGGAAACATTCCGGTGATCATGGTTAATGAAAGTGGGGCCTCCGTTTATTCCGCCTCTGAGGCGGGTAGACGGGAATTCCCGGATCTTGATTTGACCTACCGGGGTGCTGTTTCCATTGGGAGGAGACTCATGGATCCGTTGGCCGAATTGGTCAAGATTGATCCCAAGTCGATCGGCGTAGGCCAGTATCAGCATGACGTGAACCAGTACGATCTCAAGAAAAGCCTGGACGATGTGGTGACAAGCTGTGTCAATGCCGTGGGCGTGGAAGTTAACACGGCCAGTGAGGAGATCCTCACCTACGTTTCAGGGCTGGGGCCTCAGCTTGCCAGGAACATTCTTCTCTACAGGAACGAAAAAGGCCCGTTTCCTTCCCTTGAGTCGTTGAAAAAAGTCCCTCGTTTAGGGCCTAAGGCATTCGAGCAGGCGGCCGGTTTCTTGCGCATCCGAAATGGGATTAACCTGCTGGACGCAAGTGCCGTGCACCCCGAGTCCTACCCCGTCGTGGAGGCCATGGCAAGGGATCTGGATTGCACGGTGGAAGACCTGCTCAAGGATGTCTCCTTAAGGGAGAAGATTGATGCACAGAGATATGTGACGGAGAAAGTCGGCATGCCGACCCTAAAGGATATTCTTGCCGAGCTGGCCAGGCCGGGCCGGGATCCGCGGAAGCAGTTTGAGAACGTGAAGTTTGCCGAGGGAGTCAAGAGCATTTCAGATCTGCGGCCCGGGCTGACGCTTCAAGGCATTGTCACCAATGTGGCTGCCTTTGGCGCATTTGTAGATGTGGGCGTTCACCAGGACGGGCTGGTCCATGTGAGCGAGCTTTCGGACGGCTATGTCAAAAATCCCCACACGGTAGTCAAAATCAATCAGTCGGTCACCGTGAGAATCCTGGATGTAGACCTTGAAAGAAACAGGATCTCTCTTTCCATGAAGAAAGCGGGGAGCCGGCCTAAAAAAAAGGTTGTCAAGAAGGCCGAAAAGGCGAAAGCGGAGAGAAGCCGTGACAAGCCCAATCCTTTTAACAATCCCTTTGTAAAAGCCTTTCGATAATAAACGGACAATCTTAACTGCGGGACGTTCAGAGAAGGGTTTTTATGGCCCGGTCCTTGAAAACCAGCCTTTCGTTCCCCTGGAAGGACAAAAAACCGTTGACATAGCCGAGTCCCAGCGGCTATTTTGCCTGAAACTGTATTCCAATTCCTTGTAGGTTTTGCAGAGGAGCATTAGCATCGTCCCTTTCTCTCCGGGGAAAATCAAGCGCTTTTTTTACGGCAAGGAGTGGGTCTGAATATGTCGGAACACGTTAAAGGTTCGGTTTTGGTTGTCGGCGGAGGCATTGCAGGGATGCAATCCGCCCTTGATCTCGCCGATTCCGGATATTACGTCTATCTCCTGGAACAATCCTCAGCCATTGGCGGGGCCATGGCTCAATTGGACAAGACATTTCCTACCAACGACTGCGCGATGTGAATTATCTCCCCTAAACTGGTCGAGGTCGGCCGGCATCTAAACATTGAACTTCTGACCCTTTCGGATCTCCTCAGTGTGAGTGGGAAGCCGGGGAATTTCTCTGCAGAAATTCTCAAGCGCCCACGGTTTGTGGATGTGGAGAAATGTATTGCCTGCGGCGCATGCGCAGAAAAGTGCCCAAAAAAAGTGGATGACGCCTACAACCAAAATCTGATCAAAAGGAAAGCCATTTACGTTGAATACCCTCAAGCCGTTCCTTTGAAATATGCAATCGACAAAGACCATTGTATTTTCTTTGAGAAAGGCAAATGCCGGGCCTGTGAAAAATTTTGTCCCTCAAAAGCCATTAACTTCGACGACAAGGAAGAGCATTTGAATTTGAAGGTAGGGGCCGTTATTTTGGCCCCGGGGTTTCGTGCCTATAACCCGGCCGGAGACGATACCTTCAAATATGGCAGATTGCCCAATGTAGTCACCTCCATGGAATTCGAGCGCATCCTGAGCGCCACAGGCCCGTCTCAGGGGCATATCCGCAGGCCTTCGGATCAGAAAAGCCCGAAGAAGATCGCGTGGCTCCAATGTGTCGGTTCCAGGGACGTACACCGTGCCGCGCACGGTTATTGTTCCTCCGTGTGTTGTATGTACGCCGTCAAAGAGGCTGTGATTGCCAAGGAGCACGCCGGCGGTGACTTGGACTGTGCAATCTTTTACATGGACATGCGGAGCCACGGCAAGGATTTTGAGAGATATTACAACGATGCCAAGGAAAAACACGGTATCCGTTTCATTCGTAGTCGAGTGCCGACTATTGAGCCGGTCGATGATACGGGCGACCTAATACTGCCCCATGTCAATGAAGCCGGCGAGGTCGAAGAGGAACGCTTTGATATGGTCGTCCTTTCCGTGGGCATGGAAACCACACCGGAGGTTGCACGACTGGCCCGAAACCTTGACATTGATCTCACGGAAGGCCGTTTTTGCAGGACCGATACCTTTCATCCGGTGCGATCCTCCAGGCCCGGCGTCTTTGTGTGCGGCGCCTTCCAGGGCACAAAGGATATTCCTCAATCCGTCATTGAAGCAAGTTCAGCGGCGGCTGAGGCGGAGGTCCTCCTGAGCGCCGCCAGGAACACTGAAACAAGGAGGAAAAAAGAGATTTTAGAGAGGAGGGAGGGAAACAAGACGCCCAGAATCGGCGTATTTGTTTGCCATTGCGGCATCAACATTGGGGGAGTTGTGGACGTTCCGGCTGTGCGCGATTATGCCGCGACCCTCCCTTTTGTGGAATTCGTCACTGACAACCTTTTCACCTGCTCCACCGATACGCAAGACACGATAAGCAGGGTGATTCGGGAAAAAGCCCTGAACCGCATCGTGGTGGCCGCTTGCACGCCCAAAACCCATGAGCCCCTTTTCCAGGAGACCCTGGTCAGTGCAGGACTGAACAGATATGTCTTTGAGATGACAAACATCCGCAATCAGGATTCGTGGGTTCACAAAGACGCCCCCGACAAGGCGACGGAAAAAGCCAAGGACCTGGTTCGTATGGCTGTCGCGAAGGCGGCTCTCATGAGCCCCTTGGAAGAAGCTGAGGTGGACGTCAACCGAAGGGCCGTGGTGGTGGGAGGCGGTGTCTCGGGCATGGCGGCTTCAAAAGCCCTTTCGGGTCAAGGTTACCAGGTGACGCTGGTTGAACGGGAAGCGACACTCGGGGGTCAGGCTCTTAATCTTTTCAGGACCTGGCGCGGGGAAGACATTCAAGAGAACCTCGCCGCTATGGTGAAATCGGTGGAATCGGATCCCCTTATCGATGTCTGTCTGAATACAGAACTGGGTCAAGTGGAGGGTTTTGTAGGCAACTTCAAGACCACCTTAACATGCAAAGGTCAAGAGCATGTGGTTGACCACGGCGTGACTATTCTCGCCACGGGGGCGAAGGAATTTAAACCGGAAGAGTATTTGTACGGAAAAGATCCCCGAGTTGTGACCCATCTGGAGCTGGACCGGAAGTTTATGAATCATGACCAGGGCTTGAAGAGCGTCAAGGCGGCTGTATTCATTCAGTGTGTCGGGTCCCGGGAACCTCAAAGGCCATATTGCTCCAGGGTTTGTTGCACCCATGCCATCGAAAGCGCGCTCTACCTCAAGAAGATCAATCCGGATGCGGAAATCTTCGTGCTTAACCGAGAGATCCGGACCTACGGCGAACGGGAATACCTTTATAGGGAGGCGCGTCTGGCCGGCATTGTCTTTATCCGGTTTTCCCTTGAGACAAAACCAAAGGTCTTTGTGGACGGCGCGGATCTAAAGGTTGAGGTACCGGATGCGGCCTTGGGCCATAGTGTTGGAATAAAGGCGGATCTTCTGGCTCTGGCCACAGCGATTGTGCCTTATAAGGATGAGAAGCTAGCCAGGTTTTTCAAAGTGCCCATGAACGAAGACGGTTTTTTTGTCGAGGCTCACGCGAAGCTCGGGCCATCGGAGTTTGCTTCGGACGGGGTGTTTCTTTGCGGCATGGCCCATTACCCGAAACCCATCGACGAAGCGCTTGCTCAAGGGCAGGCAGCGGCATCCAGGGCCGTGACCCTGCTTTCAAGAGAAAAAATCCGAGTAAGCGGCACCGTAGCTTATGTCAATCCGGCCGTGTGCAGCAGTTGCGGCGTCTGTGTAGAGGTTTGCCCTTACTCGGCGCCTTCCTTCATTGAAAAGGGGCCTTTTTCAGGCAAGGCGGAAATCAATCCTGTCCTTTGCAAGGGGTGCGGCCTGTGCGTTTCTTCATGCCGCTCCGGGGCACTGAACCTGAAAGGGTTCGAAGAAGGACAGATCATGGCCATGATCAATGAAGTTTAAATCCGAAACGGGGATGATCAAAAAAAGTAGAGATTTTTTAGATTACACGACCTTGTGATTTGCTAAAATCAAGGACAAAATGTGTGAGAATTTAATATTGTTACGAACAAAACAATTCGTGTATGCGGAATGCTTATGCGTTGGAGAGAGCAATGAGTGATTGGGAACCTAAGATAACGGCTTTTCTATGCAACTGGTGCAGTTATGGAGCCGCGGACCTCGCAGGGGTGAGCCGACTTCAGTATCCGCCCTACTTCAGGGTGATACGGGTACCCTGTTCGGCGAGGATCAGCCCGAAATTCATTTTGTCCGCCTTTCGCCACGGCGCGGACGGCGTATGGGTATCGGGGTGACACCCGGGAGACTGTCATTACCTGGAAGGTAATTATTATGCAAGAAGGAAGTTTGTCCTTTTAAAAGGACTGCTGGAGCACATCGGGATAGAACCCGGGAGGCTTCATTTTTCGTGGATATCGTCTGCGGAATCGACGAAGTTTGTTGAGGTGGCGAAGGCGGTGGCTAAGGAAGTGGAGCAACTCGGTCCGGGACGGCGACTGGTGAAGAGGAGAGCTGAGGTCATCTGATGGAGCGCTATACTGAGAAGATCAGAGAGAGGGCGAGGGATCTGCTTGAGAGCGGGAAGGTGGATGTATTTATCGGATATAGCAAGGGTAGTGTGCCTATGATGAACCGCCCTGCCCTGATCCGGGAGCCTCGGGAAGTAAACAAACTGCTCTGGGATAATCATTGCGCGTTGAACCTGTGCAACTACCTTACCAAGAGAACGGAGAAAATAGGGATCATTGCCAACGGGTGTAATTCTAGGAATATCGTGACCCATATTCTGGAAAACCAGATCAAGAGAGAGCAGCTCTATATTGTGGGGATTCCTTGCGAGGGCATGGTTGATCACCGTGCCGTGGCGCGTGCGGTGGGGCAAAGGGATATTCTCGCTGTGGAGGGGCTGGGAGAAGAATTTCTGGTGAAGGGCAAGGATTTCGAAGAGAGATTCACAAAACAGACCTTTTTGCAGAGGAACTGTGTCACATGTCGACACCACAACCCGGTGATTTACGATGAAATGATCGGGGAGCCCGTGGAGGAAGGGGAGCTTCCCAATGGGTATGCCGACGTGGAAGCGATTGAGGGAATGAGCAGTGATAAAAAGTGGGCCTTTTTCGCGCAGTTGATATCCAGATGCATCAGGTGCTATGCGTGTCGAAATGCATGCCCACTGTGTTACTGTCCCACGTGTTTCGTGGATGAATCGAAACCTCAGTGGGTTGGAAAGAGCAGTGATCCCACGGATACCATGACTTTTCACCTGCTCAGAGCGTATCATTGTGCGGGAAGATGCACCGATTGCGGGGCGTGCGAAAGGGTTTGCCCCGTAGGCATATCGATGAGACAATTCACGAGGAAATTGAACAAGGATGGGGAGACATTTTTTTCTTGGGAGGCTGGGCTGACCTTGGAGAAAAGACCCCCGCTGGATACCTATCGGCCGGATGATTATAACGACTTCATAAAGTAACGTGAGGAATGGTTGAAAGG
Organism: Deltaproteobacteria bacterium; assembly: GCA_016932115.1. Lineage (GTDB taxonomy): Bacteria > Desulfobacterota > DSM-4660 > Desulfatiglandales > HGW-15 > JAFGDM01. The sequence goes on from JAFGDM010000156.1 coordinate 7,230, forward strand.
AATCGACTCGCCCTGTCGTCATGGAACGGGGAAAGAGCTGTTTTGAATATCCTTCGATACTTCACAGGTTTGGAATATGCTTGAAAGAACATTCACCATAAAAGAATGGACTGAGGCGCTAAAAAAATTGCGGAGCTTTTATAGGGTGTTTGCGCCTTTTAAGGAAGGGGACTTCCACAGCTTTCGGGAATTCGACGGGTCCGGATCGCCTGATTTTAACTTCGGGAACACGAGGCTTTCTGCGAAAGCTCTCATTTATCCGCAATCAGAACGGATGTTCGACTACACCCTGGATGAAAAGAATCCGGATGTCAACCTCTACAAGGAGGCGGTCAAAGACCTTTCTCCCCAGGCGATTGTAGGGATTCGGCCTTGTGATGTCAAGGGTTTCAGATTAATGAAGCGGAACTTTGACAATGAGGAGTACCGTGATCCCTGGTGGGTGCAGCGATTCGAATCAACAATCTTGGTCGGTTTTGGCTGTAACGACCCGTGTCCGACTTGCTTCTGCACCTCTGTCGGAGGGGGGCCTTTCAATGAGGAAGGCCTGGATGTAATCGCATATAATCTAGGGGAGCGTTTTGTTTTGAGAGCTTTGACCGAAAAGGGCGAAGTTTTTCTGGCCAAAGCTGAAGGAGACACCGGACCCGGAGAGGATGAGAGGAGGAAAATGGAGGAACTGAAGCGATCCTCTGTTGAGAAAATTTCCTCCCGTGTAGCTACGGATCAGTTGAAGCTCAAAGAGGTAAATGCTCTTTTTAGCGCCCCATTTTGGGAAGAGACGGCCTTTTCATGCATCAACTGCGGAACGTGTACGTTTTTCTGTCCCACGTGCTGGTGTTTCGACATCCAGGACGAGGTATTCGGAAAAGAGGGGGATCGTCTGCGAAACTGGGATTCGTGCATGTTCCCGCTCTTTACCCTTCATGGGTCCGGACATAACCCGAGGGAAAACAAGGTGCAAAGGGTGCGGCAGCGTTTCATGCACAAGCTGAAGTATTATGTGGATAAATACAACGACGGGGTTCAGTGTTCGGGATGTGGGAGATGTGTAAGATATTGCCCGGTGAATATCGACATTCGGGAAGTGGCGGAAAAGATGAACAGCTATTAGGATCAAGACCATGAATCAAACGCATAATCCATATTTTCCTTATCCGGTGCGGGTAGAGCAAATTGTCACAGAGACAGAAGACGAAAAGCTGAAGACGTTCAAGTTGAGGTTTCTAAATCCGGAAGATGAACGGAAATTTACGTACATTCCCGGTCAATTTGCAGAGCTTTCGGTGCCGGGTAAAGGGGAAGTGCCTATAGGGATTGCCTCTTCACCGACGGAAAAGGGTTTTTTGTTGTTTACAGTGAATGAGGTCGGGTTGGTCACGACTTACCTTCATATGATCAAGGAAGGTTATGTGATGGGAGTGAGGGGGCCCCTTGGGAACTGGTACCCATGGGAGGAAATGGAGGGTAAAAATGTCGTGATTGTCGGGGGCGGCTTTGCGTTTACAACCCTGAGATCAAGCATTGTGTACATGCTTGACCCTCAGAACCGGCAAAGGTTCGGGGAAATCACAGTCGTCTATGGAGCGAGGTCACCGGGTCTGTTGCTTTACAGAGAAGAGCTTTCGGACTGGGAAAAGAGAAACGATATCCGGATGCACATCACCGTGGACGCCACGGACGATCCGGAGTGGAAATACAACAAGGGGTTTGTGCCGGCTGTTGCGAAAGAGAAGATTAAGAGCGCCGATAATGCAATCGCCATTGTGTGCGGTCCGCCGATCATGATCCGCTTTACCCAGCCTGTCCTGGAGGAATTGGGGTTCCCGCCCGAGAGAATTATCCTTTCTCTTGAGATGAGGATGAAGTGCGGGATCGGGATGTGCGGCAGATGCAACATCGGGGATCGGTACGTATGTAAAGACGGCCCGGTTTTCTCCCTGGCACAGCTCAAAGAGCTTCCCCCGGAGTATTGAAAAATGGACTGTCGAGGTCCGCAAAACACGGCACACGGCGAGCTGCAAGGTCCGGAGTCCGTGGGATAGGAAGCGTATTTTCATTTTATGGATTTTCAGAAGATCTTTTATAGAAGTCTGTAGCTTTGAACTGCGAGGCTCATCATGGCTGATATAGACTTGTCAAAGGCTGACCCGAACTTCAGGAGGGAGCTGGCTTCCCAGCCCGGCGGTGAGAAGATCGCGGCCTGCTTTACCTGCCGTACCTGCACTGCCAGTTGCCCTGTGAGTGCGGTCAACAGCAAATTCAACCCCTATCGAATTATTCGAATGGCCCTTTACGGGCTCAGAGAAGAAGTCCTGGGGAGCGACTTCATTTGGCTTTGCTCGAGCTGCTATTCTTGCCAGGAAAGGTGCCCGCAAGGAGTGAGCATTACCGAATTTATGACCTTGCTCAAGAATACGGCTATTCAGGCAGGGCACGCGCCTGCGGGTATCAAAGCTCAGAGAGACATCATCAAAGGGCAAGGGCGCATTTACGCCATTGATGAATTCGACAACAAGAAAAGAAACAAAATCGATTTGCCGTCCCTTCCGACAACCTGCGAAGTCGTCAAATTTTTGTTCTGATAAAGGTGCGGTAATGGGGGGGAGACAGGTAATTTCTTCTTTTAAGGTGGTGTCTATGAATCGGAGAGGTGGGTCATGAAATATGCTCTTTTTCTTGGGTGCACGATTCCCGCGCGGTCAAGGCAGTATGAGCTTTCGGCCAGAAAAGTGGCCCAAGAACTGGGAATCGAATTTGTAGATGTGGAGGAGTTCATCTGCTGCGGGTTTCCAGTAAAAAGTTCCGAAATCAAATCGGCCATGGTCTTGGGCGCCTATAACATCGCTCTTGCAGAAAGACAGGGCTTGGACCTCTGCGCCCTTTGCAGTTCCTGCACCTCTGCGCTGACCGAAGTGGCCCATCATCTGGCGCACGATACAAAAGCTAAGGAAGAGGTGAATGAAAGCCTTGCAAAAGCCGGTCTCAAGTATGACAAAGGGGTCAAGGTCAGGCACTTTGCCAGGGTTATTTATGAAGAGGTGGGGCTGGATGAACTTAAAAAACATATTACCAGAAGTCTGGAAGGATTTCGCGTTGCAACCCATTACGGGTGTCACTACCTCAAGCCCTCGGAAATTTATGACGGCTTCGACCAGGTGGAAAACCCTCATACCCTTGACGAAATGATTGCTCTCACCGGAGCTACCGTTGTCGATTATGTAAATAAGAAGAGATGTTGCGGCGGCCCTCTACTTGCAGTGGAAGAAAAAATTGCTCTTGCTATAGCCAAGGAAAAGTTGGACGACATCAAGACGGCTGCGGCTGACGCCATTAACCTTGTATGCCCCTTTTGCTCCGTCATGTACGACAGCAACCAGAAGAGCATTGAAACGGCATTCAATGCTTCATACAACCTGCCCGTCCTCTATTTGACCCAGATCCTGGGCCTTGCCATGGGGCTGGACCGCAAGGAACTCGGCCTCAATATGAATGTGGTGAAGACGAAGGATCTTGAATCGTTATTGGAGTCTCGCCGGCAGAAACCCTCCCAAGAATAACAGCGAAAAGCGAGACATCCCGCTTTTCGCTTCCTTTCTAATCTAATGTAGCCGGATATCGGCGGGCTGATTATCTTATTTTACATCAATAGGTTATGGGGTAAAACGAGGGTGGAGACTGTTTTGTGTCAGGTCGACGCACCCTCCACTCCGCGTATTCCTCCGTCCGGCCTTGCTAAAATCATTTTTTGAACATCTATTCCATGTCTGAATTTGAGTAAACTAAATATAATTGTTTACAAATACATAAAGATATGCTTAAATCAACTGACCTACAGGGTTTTCCTTGTCGGTCTTGTTGTGAAAAGAATACGAACCCCAACATGAAACAGGGTTCTCCATTGCTACAAGCGTGTAATTCCATGCCAAAAGGTGGAAGCACTCTTCCCAGATGTTGTCCGATTATTACGCATTACAGAATAAGGTTTTTTTCAGGACTTCTTAATCAATTGAAATGGTGGTTTTTTTGTGGGAATACAAGCGGCGTATCGATTTGGCATTGATCTTGTAAGTAACTACCGGATAAGGTCTTAGAGTCCCGGTATTTTCTTGTAAGCTGCTGATAAAAATGCTGAAGGAGTCGTGGTTCAGGGGGGGCTGAGAAATGGAGCAGAAAATTCGGTTACCTTTTGACAGGCGCTGCGGTAATGACCGACGAAGAGCTCATGAACTCCGCTATTTTCTAGAGGAGGGGACAGAAAGACGAAGCGGCAAGGAGCGGAGGTCCGGAGCCGAGCGAAGGGCGGATTGGCTGAGCGTTTCGGAATGGTCCGGCATCTGTGCCCAGTTTATAGACATTAAGGATTTTCTGGATGAATGACTTAGCCTTCCCTAATGGGCTTCCTGACAATGGCGGTCGGCGTTCCGGGGTGGAAAGACGGAGGTTCCAATACACGTCCCACATTCCGGAAAGACGCTCCGGCCGCGACCGAAGGAGGGGTTTTGACAGGAGAGGCGGAATTGACCTTAGAAGCCCGGAAGAGCATCAGAATGCAATTGAGCGCAGGGCCTTTTTCACCTGATTTCCTCCAGTCGCAACATCACACCATATTTCTTCATTCGCCTTTTTAAATTGTTACCGCTCAGTTCCTGAGACTGTGGATTGGGGCAGGTATCTGGCCGCCTCTTCGGAGGAAGGGATTGTCTCCATCTGCATTCTTCACAGCGATGATCGTGGAATGGCCCATGAGACCTCCGAAATAGGCGCTGTCTCCGGATTTTTTACCAGGCACTGGAATGAGCCTGGCGGCCGTGGTCTTGTTATTTATGACACCAATCGCCATTTCATCGGCAATTATAGCGGAAATTGTCTCCTCTGATATGTTGCCGGGAAGGGCGACCATGTCCAGGCCCACGGAGCACACACTGGTGATCGCTTCGAGCTTTTCCAGGCAAAGATGACCGTCACGCACCGCTTCCGAGATGTTGAGGTCCTCACTTACAGGGATAAAGGCGCCGCTCAGACCCCCGACCCTCGAGCTTGCAAAAGCGCCGCCTTTTTTAACGGCATCGTTCAGGAGCGCGAGAGCGGCCGTGGTGCCCGGAACACCGATTGCCAGCAGTCCCAGGGTTTGAAATATCTCGCCTACGCTGTCTCCCACGTGAGGGGTCGGAGCCAGGGAGAGATCCACGACCCCGAAATTTATTTTGAGCTGTTCCGCCACCTCGCGGCCGATCAACTCACCCACGCGGGTGACCTTGTAGGCTGTCTTCTTGATCAGCTCCGAGACGCTCCCCAGGTCCATACTAGGGTTGGTTGCGAAAGCTCTTTCAACGGCTTTCTTGACGACACCGGGACCGCTTACCCCGACATTGATTACGGCATCCGCCTCTCCAATGCCCATATAGGCGCCGGCCATGAAAGGGATGTCTTCCGGAATATTGGCAAACACACAGAGCTTTGTGCAGGCGATGCCGTCGCGGTTCGCGGTCAAATGGGCGGCACGTTTGACGGTCTTTCCCATCAGCAGCACAGCATCCATATTGATGCCCGCCCGGGTCGAGGCAACGTTGACCGAAGCGCAAACGCGCTCTGTGGAGGACAGCGCTTCGGGTATGGCGGTTATCAGCGAGCGATCACCTCGTGCCATGCCTTTTTCGACCAGCGCGGAAAAGCCGCCGATAAAGTCGACATGGACCTTTTGAGCAGCGGCATCCAGACTTTGGGCCACCTCCACCAGTTGGGGCGGTGAAAAAGAAGCGCCTACCACGGCTATGGGACTTACCGCGATGCGCTTGTTGACGATGGGAATGCCGTACTTTTGAGCGATGCGGTCACAAACCTCCACAAAGTCGCCGGCCAAGTCCATGATACTCTCCGTGATTCTGCTTTTAACGCGTTGGAGGTCTTTTCCGGCGCAATCCAGCAGGTTGATCCCCAAGGTCACAGTGCGGACGTCGAGGTTTTCGCTTTTAAGCATCTCCAGGGTTGAGATGATTTCTCTGGAAGTAAACATGAAGTTTTTCCTCAAATCGGATTCAGACCCTATGGAGGGCCTCAAAAATATTTCGATGTTGGATGCTGATCTCGAGACTGAGAGCTTCGGCCTTGGCCCTTAGGTCTCTTGTGAAGGTACGGACATCAAAGGTAGCAGGCAGATCCACCTCGTAAATCATGATGTTCTCGCCCGGGTCATTGCCGCCCTTGAAGACGGCCTGAAGATTGGTGATGTTGACCCCGTGCCGGGCGATTTCTTCTGAGATACCGGCCACCAGGCCCTTACGGTCGGGGCCCTTGGTGGTGATCACAAAGGGTTCGAGCTTTTCGGTCGCACAGTCCTCATCACCTCCTTCGCAGGGCTTGGAGTAGACATGCAATTCCAAGGCGGATAAGCTTGAAACCATTCGCCCGTGCAAATCGGCCGCCGACATCCCTTCCGGCATGGTCACAATGAAAATACCTGCAAACTCATTTTGAAGCATGGTCTGGGTCACGTTCTCGATGTTGCACATGTGCTCGGTTAAGGTCCTTGCGACGGCAGCCACAATGCCGGGTCGGTCCCGTCCCAGAATAGAGATAATGGCTTTGTTCATGAAAGGCCTCTGAAATAAAGAGATTTATATCATATTTGAGTAAGGTGTCAAGAAATCGCTTTGCGGTTTGAAGAGGGATCCACATGCTCGGGGCCGCCGCAAAGGATAAAGCGTTCATCCTACGGAACCGGATAAGACACGGATTTCAAGAGGTTATGATGTCGAATCACAGGAAATACCATGCTGCTTTTGTATTGACAGAACAAGGCTTGATGTCCATAATCAAACATGTTTCCTAAAGACCGTCGGCTTTATAGAGTGTGGTGAAAGCCGTCGACCCGGCCCTGCATCGAGAGGAGGATACATTTGAGTCGGCATCCAGAAGGTATTGCCTTCATGGGTTGCCCGGGCGATCAGGGGAATTATGGGAGAGGAGGGTCACATATTGAATCAGAAAGCGGTTCTCGTTCTGGGAGGAGGTATTGCCGGTATTCAGGCGGCCATTGATCTCGCCAACATGGGGACCAAGGTCTACCTGGTGGAAAGGAAACCCAGCATCGGCGGCCGCATGGCGCAACTGGACAAGACCTTTCCGACCAATGACTGTGCCATGTGCATTCTGGCACCCAAGATGATCGAGTGCGCAAACCATGAAAACATTACTCTTTTGACCTATTCCGAGTTGGCTGAACTCCAGGGAGAGAGCGGCCGGTTCCAAGCCAAGGTCATTAGAAAAGCCCGGTTCGTGGACGAGGACAAATGCGTCGGTTGTGGTGAGTGCGCCGAAAAGTGCCCCACAAAAGTTACGGATGATTTCAATGCCGGTCTGGGGCAGAGGAAAGCTATTTATAAGTATTTTCCCCAGGCGGTCCCTTCCACTTACGTAATCGATCCGGATCACTGTCGTCTTTTTCAGGGAAAGAAATGCGGCGTCTGTGAGAAGATCTGCAAGGCCAAGGCCCTCGACTACGGTCAAAAAGATCGGGAAATCATTCTTGATGTCGGTGCCGTCATCATGGCCACCGGATTTGACCTCTACGATGTTTCACCCCTGAGCGAATACGGCTGGGGCAAATCGAAAAATGTCCTTACGGCCATGCAGTTTGAGAGAATGATCTGCGCATCGGGCCCCACCATGGGGCACCTCAAGAGACCCTCTGACGGCAAAGAACCCAAAAACCTAGCGTTTATTCAGTGTGTGGGGTCCAGGGACGTGCGTCACAAGAAGTACTGCTCCGCCGTATGCTGCATGCATGCAACAAAGGAAGCCATCTTGGCGCACGAGCACTATCCGGAACTCTCCTCGAGCATATTTTATATGGACATGAGGGCTGTGGGCAAGGGTTTTCAGGATTATATCCAGAGGGCGAAAACAGAGTACGCGGTTGAGTACATTAGGGCCAGGCCGGGCAGAATCACCGAGAACGAAGAAAATTTGAACCCCATAATTCATTACGAGGATACGAACACCAGGGAACTTAAAACAAGAGAATTCGACATGGTCATTCTGGCTCAGGCGCTCACCCCTTCCGAGACCAACGCCTCTGTTGCAGAGAAAGTCGGTGTGAGCCTGGATGATTTTGGATTTGTATCTCCGTCGCAAGATCCTCTTAACCCATTTGCAACCACCAGAAAGGGTGTTTTTGCCTGCGGATTTTGCCAGTCTCCTATGGATGTGCCTGATTCCGTGGTAAGGGCTTCCGCAGCAGCCTCCAAAGCGGCCGAAACCCTGGCCTCACGTTGATGTGAAAGGATCATTCCATGTCGGATGCATTGAGAGTAGGCGTTTTTGTTTGTCACTGCGGCACCAATATCGGCGGCATCGTGAATGTGCCGCAAGTCGTTGAATATGCGTCGACGTTACCCTGTGTGGCATGCGCTCAGGGCAACCTGTATACCTGTTCGGAGGATGGTCTATCCACCATAGCGAACAAGATCAAAGAACTCAGGCTTAACAGGGTGGTTGTAGCCTCCTGCACGCCCCGCACCCACGAAACCCTCTTCCGGAAGAACTGCGAGAGGGCGGGACTCAACAAGTACCTTTTCGAATTCGTCAACCTGAGAGAACACTGTTCCTGGGTACACATGGACAAACCCGATCAAGCCACCCTGAAGGCCATGGACCTCGTGCGCATGGGCGTGGCCAAGGTTAGCCTTCTTCAAGGTCGGGAAGATCTCTCGACTGCAGTCCTGCAGATTGCTCTTGTCTTGGGCGGCGGAATCTCCGGCCTCTCTGCCGCTCTGGTGCTCGGCAACCAGGGTTACCGGGTGGAACTGGTAGAGAAGAAAGAGGAACTGGGGGGCCTGCTACGGTTTGTCAACAGGGTTTTCCCTACCCATCAGCCTGCTTCGGAACTCGTTGATCCACTTATCGACTCGGTCCTGAGGCACCCGAACATACGGGTGCATCTCGGGGCGGAGCTCACGCAAATGAAAGGCTTTGTAGGCAATTTCGAGGCTACGATCAAGGAAAACGGCGAGTCTCGCGAGTTGAACGCGGGCACCATCATCGTCGCCGTCGGTGCGCAGGCGCACAAACCCAAAGATGTCTTTGGATATGGTCGGTTCGAGAACGTGATGACCCAGCTTGATTTCGAAGGTCGATGCGGGGGGTATGACACGTTCGATCGGGTGGTGATGATCAGTTGCGTTGGGGCGCGAAACGAGGAGAGATCTTACTGCGGGAGGTTTTGCTGTATCGTAGGGCTGAAAAACGCCATCCTCGTGAAAGAAGCCAATCCTCGCGCCCACGTGACGATCCTGCACAGGGATGTCATGGCTGTGGGCAAGCTCTATGAGGAATACTACCGCCGCGCCCTGGAAATGGGCATCACCTTTGTGCGCTTTGACAAGTTGCGGCCTCCGAAGGTGAAAGGATCCGGCCGTCGAGCCGAGAAGGTTCAAGTGGTGGATGCCCTGATGGGCAGAGAGATCGAACTGGCCGCGGACCTCGTACTCTTGACAACACCCCTTGTGCCGGGTGAGGACAACATGGCCCTGTCCCGGATGATGAAAATTCCGCTTGGAATGGACGGGTTTTTCCTGGAAGCACACCAGAAGCTGCGACCTGTGGAATTCCCGGCAGACGGCATTTTCGTCGCCGGATGCGCCCGTTACCCGGCTGAAATCTCTGAGAGCATTGCTCAGGCTCTTGCAGCGGCTGCCAAAGCGGCTGTTCCCATGGCAAGGGGAGAGGTGGTAAGCGACGCCTTTGTTGCAGAAGTGGACCCGGCTCTTTGCTCTGCTTGTGGACGATGCTTGTCTGTGTGCCCTTTCGGAGCCGTGGATTGGTCGGAAGTGGGAGCTCCAGGTCATGGGAAGAAATCGGTTGCCGAGGTAAATCCTGCTGAATGCAAGGGCTGCGGTCTTTGCGCCTCCTCGTGTCTCAGCGGCGCGATCCGCCTACCGGGATTCACGGATGAGCAGATATTGGCGATGATCGGGACCCAGGGATGATACACAAAAGGGAGGGGTGCCCGGAATAAAGCCCCATTTTGTATTCCGGAAAGGGAAAAGCACATGCAACCATCTTCAGAAACAGCAAAGGAAAACGCGGCCGGAGATCTTAACGACAGGATACAAGAGCTCATCGAAGCCAATCATCTCCATCTTTGCGTGGAGTGCGGAAAGTGTTCAGCCGTTTGCCCCATGGTCAATTTTTACGGGGAGTATGTTCCCAACCGGTGCACGCGAAGCGTGGTGGAGCGGTTGCGCTTTGGAACGGACTTCGTAGACGATGAAGCGCTCTGGTATTGCTGGGCTTGTAAGGAGTGCACCTTTTTTTGCCCTTCAGGGGTGGACTTCCAAAGCTTCATGACTGGATTCCGGCTTCTGCTGGTGTCCCATGGTTACAGGGAACAGGCACATTTTTGCAGTGTTTGCGGCGCCTACCTGATGCCTAAGAAGCAGCTTGAGTGCCTGGAGGCCACGATGAACGATAAACCCAATAAGGAACTCCTCTATGAGTGCCCGAAGTGTAAAAAGGATAAATACGCGGCCGTTCTCCACAGCCTGGCGGCGTCGAGCAGACCTTCCGTGCGACCTTGAGCGGCGGGTAACATTTTGGCTGTTTGAAACGCTGAAGCCGGCGGCCCTTAGCATATCGATCAAAGGCCTTGAGGCCATTGCCCGGTACGCTTCAGCGCAGGATGAGCGGAGAGGAACGAGCAGGTTTGCGAAGGAGAGCAAGGCTCCGGTCTACAAGGGCTTTTAAAAAGGGGTTTACCCCGAGGAGTGAGGTTTTTTCGTCAAGTGATAGAGAAGCTGCCAAACAGAGACGGGCAAGAGATTCCTCACCGATTTTGAAAAATAGGTAAGCCGTTTCTTGAAGTCTCTCCCTGAGAATTTCGCAGTCTTTCCCACCAAAAATCTTCGCTATACCCTCTTCTTTTATTTTGATGATGTGCTCGCCCCTCTGGGCCTCTGAGATGAAAATGGGACTCTCCCGGGCCCTTTCTATATTTTCTATGAGGGTCCCCAGCTTTTCCGGATCAATGACCCATGAGGCGATCAGTTCGTGGTTGAGAAGTTTTTGAATTTGGGTTTCTCCCGGCATGTTGGGGGCGACAGCGCTCAAAGGAATCAAATCTGAAAGGGCAGGGCGATCGAGTAGTCGAGCATTTTTCAGCAACCAGGGCCTCAGTCGCAGATATTCGCTTGCCGGATCGCCCGGGTTGTCTTTTTCCCGGCAATAGCTTTTTTCCAGGACGGTCGCGATATGGGACAGGGTTGTCTCAACCATGTGCGGAACTTTGGAGAAGAACACGTCCTTAAGTTCTTTCATTTTCTTACGGCTGTACCTGCCGTAAATGAATTCGATAACTCCTTTTTCGTCATTGATAACTCCCATGGCGAGATCCACTCCCGCTGGGACCTGAGGGATCGTGAGCAGAACAGGCCGGTTGCCGGCGCCGTCAATGGGGCCGACGAACGCGGTTGATTCCTCTGTGGTCAATAAGAAGGCGGGGCTTGATTCTGGCTCGCGATCTAACGAGGGAATCCCCTTTTGTTTGAGTTTGAAAAGCTTTTTCTTCACTGCCTTCCGCACGGTTTTATGCGGGAACGCCTTTCCTATCGCTACTAAGATTTCCGGCGTTCGGCGCTCATCGAGAGGCAGGTTTTCGACAAGCCTTTCCGCCACAGCATCGGTCGGGATCACGCTGACGCGTTTTGCAAGGCCCTGGGGCTCAAGCTCTTCTAGAAACCGCTTCATTAAGAGCGCTTCTTCAGGTAAAAGAGGCGAAGAAGGTTCAAGCTTTTTTCTCTTTTTCTTCTTGGCCAAGGAGTTCCTCCCTGCAGCTCAGACAATATTCTTTATCGTTCACAGAATGAAAAAGCAATATGAAACGTTGGGTGCAGATTCCCTTGACTTAGATGAGAACAGGCCTTTATATTAAAACCACTTCTGATCGGTTAAAGGTATGGATGAGACCGCATCTCATAAGGAATTGAAGGAATTAGGCCTTAAGCTGGATTATGATTTCACAAGTCCGGAATTCCTTGTTGAAGCCCTGAGGCACGCTTCATATGTGAACGAAGCGGGAACTGCTGAAATAAGGGATAACGAAAGGCTCGAATTTCTTGGTGATGCGGTTCTGAGCCTGGCTGTAAGCGATATCCTCATGGACGCATTCCCCGAGGCGAAGGAAGGCCAACTGTCAAAATGGAGAGCTTCATTGGTTAATGAAAGGGTGCTCTTTGGACTGGCCAGGGACCTGGATTTGGGTTCTTATCTCCTTCTGGGGAAGGGCGAGGAACTCTCAGGGGGAAGAAAAAAGCCTTCAATTCTGGCGGATGCCCTGGAATCCCTGCTAGGGGCGGTATATCTGGACGGGGGGTTCGGGGCGGCCAAAGAAACGATTAAAAAGCTGCTGGTCCAGAGTATCAGAGACCTTGAAGAAATCGGGCAGGTCGAGGATTTCAAGAGCCTGCTCCAGGAGCTCACCCAGGAAACCTACAAAAGCAGGCCTGAATATTTCCTGATCGGCGACAGCGGCCCCGCCCATGATAAAAAATTCAAGGTGAGCCTCCAAATTCAAGGCAAGATCGTCGCAGAGGGAGAAGGAAAGAGCAAAAAGGAGGCCGAGCAAAGAGCGGCAAAGGAGGCTTTTTCTTGTCTCATCTCAGACCGGGCAGGCCTTTAATCGTTCCTGTTTTTCTCCCCTTTCAGGGGTGCCCCCACAGGTGCGTGTATTGCGATCAGGAAAAAATAACCTCCCGGAGGGCGGAACCCGTCCATCCCTCGACGGTGACCAATCTTCTCGAGCAGGCTGTGCGTTCTCCAAGTTTTGATTCATCCGAAAAACATGAAGTGGCTTTCTACGGTGGAACTTTTACAAGGCTCCCCAGGGCAAAAATACAGGAACTGCTGGAAGCTGTCTCCCCCTTCCTAAGAGACGGGAGGTTTCACTCCATCCGGTTATCTACCAGACCCGATGGGCTGGATGAGGAAACTCTTTTGCTTCTTAAGCAGTTAGGGGTTTGGACCGTGGAACTGGGTGCTCAGTCCATGGATGATGATGTTTTAAGGCTGAGTCAAAGAGGCCATTGTGCAGGCGATACCATCCGGTCGGTCCGTCTTCTCAGGGAGAAAGGTTTCCGCGTCGGCATTCAGCTCATGCCGGGTCTGCCTGGAGATTCGGAGGAAAAATTTCTTGCCACGGTAGACCGAGTCACTGCATTGCTGCCCGACATGGTGAGGCTTTATCCGACAGTTGTAATTAAAGGGACCATTCTGGCTGACTGGTATCTAAAAGGGATTTATAAACCTTGGCCCCTTGTGGAGGCTCTTGAAGTCTGTTGCGAGAGTGTAGTTCGGCTGGAAAGGAACGCAATCCCGGTGATAAGGATCGGGTTGATGTCATCGCCCTCACTGAGGGAGTTTGGGCAGGTCCTGGGCGGCCCTTGGCACGAGGCCTTCGGCCACATGGTGCGCTCTTCGGTTTACCATCGACGGATCGAACCTTTTCTCCCAAGATTGGGGGAGACTGGGAGAATTCTCCTTAGGGTGCATCCGAAGGAGGTTCCCCTGATGAGGGGATTTAAAAACTCCGGGATTCGGGATGTGGAATTGAAAACCGGTGCAACGGTACAAAGTGTGCTCCCCGATACTTCTATTTCGCCCGGCTGCATCAGGGTGGAAACACTATGAAATTCCTCTCCGGTTTCATCGCCCTCGTGGGTCCTCCCAATGTGGGCAAGTCCACGCTCTTAAACCTTATTCTGGGAAGGAAAATCGCTATTGTCACACCCAAGCCTCAGACCACGCGAAAACGCATTCTTGGCATTCTACACGGGGACGGATTTCAGATGATCTTTGTGGACACGCCGGGCATCCACAAGACAAAAAGCACTTTACACAAAAGCATGGTCTCCTCCGCTCAGTCGGCATTCGGCGAGGTGGACATCATGGCGGTCATGATCGAGATGCCAAGGCCGAATCCGGCCGAACTCGATATGATTGTGGCGCAATTAAAAAGATCCAAAAAGCCTTCCGTCTTGATCATCAACAAGATCGACAAAGGACCTCGACAAAACCTTTTACCCATCATCAACACCGTCAAAAACCGGCATCCTTTCAAATCGATTCACCCTGTTTCGGCCTTGAGTGGGGAGGGTATGGAGCGGTTGCTGGAGGAGTTGAAAAAAATGCTTCGTCCGGGACCCGCTTTCTTCGGCCCGGATACAACCACGGATCAAAGCGAACCCTTCATGATCTCAGAGATGATTCGAGAGAAAATCTACCTTCGAACAAGACAGGAATTGCCCTATTCGACGGCGGTTACCGTGTCTCATATCGAAGAGGACCCTGAAAAAAAGCTGCTTGCCGTCTCAGCGCGAATTCACGTGGAGACGGAGTCTCAAAAGGCTATTCTCATCGGTAAGGGTGGAACAATGATTAAGAACATCGGCCGGGATGCGCGAAAAGAAATGGAGATTTTTTTCGGTCTTCATGTCTATCTGGACCTTACCGTGGGGGTATCCAAGCATTGGACCAAGAATCCGAAGGTATTAAGGAAACTTGGATACTAATCAAAAAAGCCGCACCATTTATGTAGTACGGCTTTTTTGATTAGGAGGAAAGAGTAATGGTTTTATGCTTCAGATGCATTTGAAATCTGCAAGAGGCTTGCCAAAAGCAAAAAAATTAGGGCTCATTCCGCAACATATTAATTTAAAATGCTTTTTTATATATCTCACCTTTTTCTTTTATGAGGGCATCTCACTATGAGGTACAATATTTTGTACCTAAAGAAGGCCATAATGCCTGCACTTTTTATAACTTCTTGAAAAAGAGGGAGATTTATGGTACAAAATCTTGGTCTTCTCACAAGGTAATATTGTACTTCTTCATTTTGTGCTGAATAAGGCTTTTTGTTATTCCCAGCCTATCGGCTGCGCGGGATTGCACATTTCCGGCATGGCTGAGGGCCCGGCGGATCATTTTTTCTTCGATTTCTTCAAGAGTTGTCTGAAGAGGGGCATCCGGAGGGATAAATCCTTCCACATCCAATTCTTCAGGGTTTTGAGAGAATTCCGCCGGTAGGTCTTTGAGTTCGATTACCCCTCCGGAATTCAAGACGACGGCTCTTTCGATGACATTTTCGAGTTCTCTGACGTTTCCCGGCCAGGAGTGAGCATAAAGGGCTTTCCAAGCTTCATGGCTTAGTTCAATGTCTTCCTTTCCCGCCTCCTCACTGTATTTGTCGATAAAGTGCTTGACCAAGAGCCGGATGTCTTCCATCCGTTCACGAAGTGGCGGGACATCGATATGAATGACATTGAGCCGATAATAAAGGTCTTCACGAAAGACCTCATTGGTCACATCCTCTTTTAGATTGCGGTTGGAAGCAGAGAGGACGCGCACGTCGACCATGACTGTTTTGGTTCCACCCACCCTTTCAAACTCCATTTCCTGGAGCACCCTGAGGAGCTTCACCTGGAGGGGCGGCGGCATATCTCCCACCTCGTCGAGAAAGAGCGTTCCTCCATCGGCCAACTCAAATCGCCCTTTTTTCAAAGCAACGGCGCCCGTAAAGGCTCCTTTTTCATGACCGAAGAGCTCGCTTTCAAGGAGTGTCTCAGTCAGTGCGCCGCAGTTCACAGAGATGAAAGGCCGCTCCCTGCGGGGGCCTTCATAGTGAATGGCTTTGGCAATAAGCTCTTTTCCCGTGCCCGAGGGACCGGTAATAAGCACCGAGGCCTTGGATTGGGCCACCTTGTCAACCAGATCATAGATCTGGAGCATGGGCCGGCTCTTGCCGATGATATTCCTGTAGCGGTGTCGTTCTGAAAGGGCCTCGCTGAGCCTCCTATTTTCTTTGACCAGGCGGTAATTATCCAGGGCCTTCTTGATGGTCAGCTTCAGCTCTTCATTCTGGAATGGCTTGGTAATGTAATCGTAGGCCTGTTTTTTCATCGCCTCGACTGCCATCTCAATGGTCCCATAGGCTGTCATCATAATCACCGGGACTTCGGGTTTTCGCTTCTTACATTCCACCAGAAGTTCCATGCCGCTTAGGCCGGGCATCTTCACGTCCGTGAGAATCAGGTCCAGATCCGACCCTTCGATAAGGCGCAGAGCGTCACCTGCGTTTCGAGCCGTCATCGTTTCGTACCCTTCGGCACTCAGCAAAGCTTCCAGCACCAAAAGATAATTCTTTTCATCATCTACGATCAGGATGGTATCCACAGGATTGGATGACTCCTTGTTTTATGTTCCCTGAAGAGGCAAAGAAATTTTTACCTTGGTTCCTTTTCCAGCGGCGCTTTCAATATGGATGGAACCTCCGTGGCCCTCGATAATTTTTTTCACGATGGCAAGACCAAGGCCGCTGCCTTTTTCTTTGGTCGTGAAAAAGGGGTTAAAGATTCTGTCCACGTTTTCCGGGTCGATCCCGGAACCCGAGTCTTCAATCTCAACAAAATAATTTTGCGATGACTCAAGAACGGTCACGTCGATACGCCCGCCCTGAGAAACAGCCTGAGAGGCGTTGATAAGGATATTGAGGAATGCACGATAGAGGAGACCGTGATCGGCCATAAGGGTCAGGGATCTTCCGTTGAGGTTGTGACGGACTGTGACTTCTCTCTTCTCAAGTTCAGGGCGCAGCAAAAGGAGATTCTTTTCCAGGATATCTTTCAGGTCGCACCGCCCCAGGTTGGGAATTTGGGGGCGGGCAAAATCAAGAAATTCCGTGACAATGCGATTGAGTCGCGTAGATTCTTCCGTGATGACCGAGGAAAGCTGCCTCTGAGCGTCGGTGGTGTTTTGCATGCCGCCCAGAAGCTCTGCGGTGCTGCGGATAATTCCCAGAGGGTTCTTGATTTCATGAGAAACAGAGGCCACCATCTCCCCGAGCGTGGCCAGTCGCTCCGCCTGATGCAACTGCGCTTCGAGATCTCTTTGGGCTTTGGATCGTTCATCGATCATTTTTTCCGCCTTGTGGACGATGAGAAGCAGCGCCACAAAGATGATCCCCATGATCAGGATGGTGAGGCCGAAAATCAGATATTGGAGTTTTACAATCGCCTGATATTCCTCACTGATATCTTGAATGAGTTCAAAAACGCCTCCCACATATCCCTGCCAGGTGTAAGGGTCAATTCCTCTGAACGGGACGTAGGTCCTGATCTTCCTTTCGCCTCCGAGAAGATCTATCCCGAGACCCCAAAGGTCATACCTGCTTGACGTGATCGAGGAGGAACTTTCTCCGACCATGGCTTTCTTATAACCTTCGCTTTCCAACGCTTTAACGCCGAAGAGCTTGGAATCCGTGCTGTAGGCAACGAGGCCTTTGGCAATGTCATAAACATTGACCACATCGACATTAAAGCCGTGGGTGGTGTTTCGGACCACCCGATCCATCAGTTCGGACTGCTCTGCGTCGCTGAGCTTGATAATTCCGTATCGATTGATTGCAGGGATCACAAAATTCTGAAACACTTGATGGTTCAGGTTGTTGCCTAGAAGCTTTGCGGAGTTCTCATAACTCATGAGGAGGGTTTCTTTTGCTTGCTGGGAAATGACCATGGAAAAAGGGAAGGTCAAAATCACAATGACGATGAAACTTGCCCAGGCAAAAAACTTGACAAGTCGGAACTTGCCCTCTCCCCGTGGTACACGATAGTCCGGCATGAGAGGTTTCGATATGCTTAAAATAGCCATCAACCGTTGCAAGATGAAACGTCCTTCATTTTCTTTAGGCAAATAAGTCTATACCCGGAACTCGCTGAGTTCAATGCCCTTATCTACAGGGGATGGTAACATTTTAGCAAATGAGCCCGGTGCTTCGCTTCGGGGTTATATATGAAGATAACTGTAAAGATATTTTACAGTTACTTAGGAGCTTTTTGAAATGAATACTTTCTGACGCTCCGCATGGGGGTCCATCTCAAAATTGAAAAACGAAGAAGCCACACCACCATGTTGCGCTCTGGGCGACAGGTGAGGCGGGTGGAGGTCGTCCGGGGTATCTCAATAGTCGATCAATCCTCGAAGTGCCTGTGGAGCCCCGCCGCCCGCCTTTGCCACCCCGGTATTTTTATGCTTTAACCCGGACTCTCTTCGTTTTGCAATTTTGAGAGAGACTCCCATGCCTGATGTTTGCGATTTTTTAAACAGCTCCTATGAAACGGGCGTCTGTCAATGGAAAAATTGGTTTCTAGTGTTGTTTTCAGCTATCCATGGGGACTCCTATTTGAAACCCATTCCCATTGATCCGAGGGCGGCGCGGGGCTTCTTCGACGGTGAATCAAACTGCTATGCGTGGGTTGGTTACCAACATTATTCATTATTCGTCTGGAGGCACCTCGATCTAAAATCGTGAGTAAAGCATGAGCTTTTCACATAG
>JAFGDM010000157.1 GCA_016932115.1 Deltaproteobacteria bacterium
CGGCGCCCTACCGCCAGTCACTCCGGAAAAGGCCCCAGCCCTGTCCGGCGTGCGGAATGCTGCCTGAGATCATTTTGTAAGTCTTGCAAACACTTTTGAACGTTACCAAGTTGTTAGGGCTTGGCAAATTCCACAGTATGATTTTATTATCCCAAAAATTATCCGATACTCTAGCGTGAACAGGGAAAAAAATCAAACAGGAAGCAAAGAGATCGACAGAAGAACAGGGGGGTTTTTATGATTGTCAGAAATGTGAACGACAAAGAAGTACTGGAGACGACCTATCTGGCGCACAGGGGAGCCGTTGCGCAGATGATCCTGGACCGCAGAACCCTTCGCGAAATCGGCTTTCTTGCCATCGCAACCTTGGAACCGGGCAACACCATTGAATCCCATGTTGACCCCATGGAGGAGATCTACTTCATCCTCACGGGAGAGGGCGACATATCGGTGGGTTCAGACACACAACGGGTCAAGCCGGGGGATGCGATATGGGTCCCCGCAGGTTCCCCGCACAGCCTCACGAACACAGGACAATATAACTGTCAGGTTCTGGTTGTGGCTTCTCCGAACTGGTAATGGGCCGGTTGTCATCATGAAGGCGGCGATTCCGTCAGAACGACGAGAGCGTCCACCGCGATCGGCTTGGCACCCGAAAGAATCAGGGGATTGATGTCTATTTCCTTGATCGCGTCATGCTCCAGGCCGATCTCCCCTACGGTGATGAGAATGCGGCAGAGCATTTCCACATCTGTAGGCGGCATCCCGCGAACGCCTTCGAGGATCTTCCTCCCCCTGATTTCCCGGGTCATTTGAAGGGCGTCTCTTTCCTCCAAGGGCGCTACACGAAAGGAAACATCTTTCAATATTTCGGTGTAGATCCCGCCAAGTCCAAACATGACGCAGGGCCCGAATTGGGGGTCTCGCGTCATCCCGACCACGAGTTCTCTCGACCCCTTGACCATTTCCTGGACAAGGAGGGACCGGCTTTCGCCCTCCATTCGTTCGAGGAGATCATGAAAGACGGCATCGGCTTCCTGCTCATTTCGAATGTCCACACGGACAAGGCCTTGTTCGGTTTTGTGCGCGAGATCGGGGGCACATCCCTTGATGACCAGGGGAAAGCCGATTTCAGCAACAGCCTTCAGGAATTCTTTGCGGTCCTTTGCGAGAACTTCTCTCACGACAGGGATTCCGTATTGGCGGAGCAGGGTTTTGGATTCATGTTCGGAAAGGGTCGTGCGGCCCTCTTCACGTGCTTTCTCGATAATTATCTGCGATTCTTTCATTTTCTCATCCTTTGATAATTCCACAGCGATGCCATGGTCATAGCCGCCCTCTCCGGGGTGGGGCAATTAATCAGTGCTCCCCCTGCTTCCATGGTACGGATCTCTTCGTCCCAAATGCCCGGAGGTGAAGCGAGACAGGAGACCACGGGTTTCCTTTGTTTCCACTCCAGAAGAAGAGGGGAGATCGCCGCCGGCGCCGCTCGGTTGGCCGAGGCAAACATCATGAGAAGAAGAAGGCCGTCCACACCCTCGTCTTCAAGAACGGCCCGGATGATGCCCACTATGGCTGAGGCGTTGTACCAGGCCGGACCCATGTCCACAGGGTTGGTTCTCAGGGCCAGCGGGGGAAGGAGGTCATTGATCAGACGCTGCGTTTCAGCTCTGAAAACGGCGAGATCGAGGCCCTGAGCTTCGCAAAGGTCGCAGGCCGCCATTCCGGGCCCGGCCTGACCGGACAAAACAGCGATTCTTGAACCCTTCGGAAGGGGAGACATGGCGAGGCTGCGAGCGGTATCCAGGAGCGCCTCGGCACTCCTCACGGGCAGGATGCCTGCCTGCTTCAATGCCCCCTCGTAAATCTCCTGCCTTCCGGCCAATGATCCGGTGTGGGAGAGGGAAGCCTGATCCCCGCAAAAAGCGCTTCCCGTCTTGTAGGCCACGGCAGGTTTATTTCCTCGATGTTTTTTTGCAACCTCCATAAGCCTGCGCGGGTCATCGAGGCCTTCAAGGTAAAGAGCTATCACTTTGGTGTCGGGGTCGGTCGAGAGATAGGAGAACATCTCTGCAAAATCAACGTTCAGGCGGTTCCCGAGACCCACAATCTTGCTCATGCCTATGTCTCGCTCCATAGCCAAAAAGGCCATTAGGTGAGCGATGCCGCCGCTTTGGCTGACCAGGGAAATACTCCCTTTCTTGAGAAGGGAGAACTCCGGGGTGAAGGACGCATTAACTGAAAGGGGAAGGTTGATCATCCCGAACGTGTTGGGACCTATGACGGGAATTTGCGCTTCACCGGCGATGCGGGCCAGTTCTTCCTGAAGTTCACCACCCTCGGGATCATCGATTTCCTTAAAGCCCGCGGTGATTAGAACAATCCCCCTGATTCCCTTGCGGATGCAATCATGAAAAACCCCGGACACCAGCTTG
The DNA here is from genome assembly GCA_016932115.1 of Deltaproteobacteria bacterium. Taxonomy (GTDB): domain Bacteria; phylum Desulfobacterota; class DSM-4660; order Desulfatiglandales; family HGW-15; genus JAFGDM01. The sequence continues at coordinate 2,436 of JAFGDM010000157.1, forward strand.
GCGGGCAATACGACGATCGCCAAATCGATATCGCCTCGGTATGATTCAATGGAAGGGTAGGCTTTGATGTTCATGATGCTTTCAGCGCCGGGATTCACGGGGACGAGGGCGCCGGGGTATCCGCCTGCGCTCAGGCTCGTCATCACGTGGTATCCAAGCTTTCCAGGGTTGTCTGAAGCCCCGATAACGGCCACCGTTCCCGGATAAAAAAGGGCATTCATGTTTTCGAAGAAGGATGATTCAGGCATCATATGAAATCCGCAAAGGCGGATTTCATCATTACCAGGCTTTAATCTTGTAATCAACCCCTAAAATCGCTTATGGTCGAGCATTAAACCAGCACGGGAGGAAGCAAGAGATGGAAATAGAAATGGTCATTGCAAGGGAAATTCTAGATTCAAGAGGCAATCCCACGATCGAAGTGGAGGTGGGTCTTGGAGACGGGGCGTATGGACGGGCCGCAGTCCCTTCCGGGGCCTCCACCGGCGAATTTGAAGCACTTGAGCTGAGGGACACCAACAGGAAACGGTACAGGGGTAAAGGCGTTGAGAGGGCCGTGAAAAACGTCAATGATATTATTGGGCCGGCCATCCTTGAGATGGACGCCTCCGACCAGCGGCTGGTGGACACGACGATGATCGAACTGGACGCTACGCCTAACAAGGGCAAGCTCGGAGCCAACGCGATCTTGGGTGTCTCCCTGGCGGTTGCAAGGGCTGCGGCGGACTCGCTTTGCATGCCTCTTTACAAATATCTCGGCGGCGTCAATGCATGCCGGCTTCCCATGCCCATGATGAACATCCTTAACGGAGGCCTTCATGCCGCCAACAATGTGGACCTCCAGGAGTATATGATCATGCCGGTTGGAGGGAAGACCTTTAGGGAAGCTCTCAGAATAGGAGCGGAGGTGTTTCATTCGCTGGCGGCTGTGTTGAAGGGCAAGGGATTTTCCACGGCCGTAGGTGATGAAGGAGGGTTTGCACCCGATCTCAAATCCAACGAACAGGCCGTTGAAGTCGTTCTCGAAGCGATAAAGAAAGCCGGATACAAGGCCGGCAAAGACGTGGTTTTGACCCTTGATCCTGCTTCTTCATCCCTCTTCAAGAACGGGAAGTACGTTTTCTTCAAGTCGGATCAGTCGGAGAAAAGCTCGGAGGAGATGATTTCTTACTGGGAGGACTGGGTCAAGCGATATCCCATTGTCTCCATTGAGGACGGTCTGGCTGAAAACGACTGGAAGGCCTGGCAGGCTATGACGGTAAAACTTGGAGATCGAATTCAAATAGTGGGAGATGACCTCTTTGTGACCAACACCGGGAGGATCGGCAGAGGCATCAAAGAAAAGTCGGCGAACGCCGTACTAATCAAGCTCAATCAGATCGGCACACTCACCGAGACCTTTGACGCCATTGAAACGACTCAGAAGGCCGGATGGAAGGCAGTTGTTTCCCATCGGTCCGGAGAGACGGAAGATACCTTTATCGCGGACCTGGCCGTTGCCGCCGGAACCGGTCAAATCAAGACCGGATCGCTGTGCCGGTCGGAGAGGGTCTGCAAGTACAACCAACTGCTGCGCATCGAGGAGGAATTGGGCGAATCTGCGCAGTTCGGGTGGGAGAGGTAATTGTGCAGGGAACACGGTGCGGGGTTCCGTGCGCCTTGTGCCGTGAACCCTATGCCGTATTTCCCATATCTCCCCATTCGTACTGAAGGATGGCGAGAAGGGCGAGGGCAGCGGTTTCAGCCCGCAAAATCCGACGGCCCAGCGTAACGGAACGGAATCCGGCCTGCCGGAGCTTTTCCACCTCATCGCCGCTGAAGCCACCTTCGGGCCCGATTATTCCAACGACTTTTCTCCAGGGGTCGGATCCTCTCAAGAGGTCTTTAAAGTTTTGCGTGTGTTCATCTTCCCAGAGGATGAGCTTAAGTGCTTTTTCGTCCTTCCATTGCTCCGCCAAATCGGCCAGAGAGGAGGGCGGGTTCACTACCGGAGGTCTGGTTCGGCCGGATTGTTTGGAAGCGTGAACGGCGATTTCACGCCAGTGTCGGGTTTTCGCGGCATGTCCGTCTCTGTTCAACCGCACAACGGTTCTTTGAGAGGAAAAGGGGAGGATTTTGTGAGCGCCGAGCTCGGATGCCTTTTGAATTGTGAAATCCATGGCTGCGGCTTTTAGAAGGGCCTGACAAAGGGTGATTTCAATCGGTGAGGGCAGGGGCGGCGCAAGGGCTCTCAGAATATGGACATCAACCTCACGGCGGCCGGCGGAGACTATGACTGCCTCACAAAGTGCCCCTCTTTCGTCCATGAGAAGGATGTGAGCACCTGGAGCCATTCGAAGGACCCGTGTGATGTGACCGGCTTCAGCGCCATTGATGATCAAATTTTTTCCTTGGGACGGGATTTGTTCAACAAAAAAACGACGCATAACCAAATCACGATTCCATTATTCTTTCCTCGCAGCCACTGCGCATGGCCGTTCCTGTTACTGAAACATCGGGGAAGCTCTTTTGGAGGAAGGGTGCCCTTTCTTTGTTTACCGACATAGTGTTCTTTGCTTTCCACCCGACTGTTCCATGATACCGAAGCTCCGATCCATTACGCTTTATTAAAGACGTAATTCAATTGCCCGTTGGGGAGCGTGTTGGCTGCCACGGTGACGTCCATGCCCACCCGGATGTCGTCGGCGGGGATGTCGCCCGCGATTCTTCCAAAAACCTTGTAGGAGCCGAAGTCTGCGAGAGCTATGGCATAGGGGAGATCTCCTTCGAATCCGACAGGCCCGTACTGTAGCCTGCTGAAGGTGAGGAGCTTTCCCTTGCCTGCTACCTCGAACCACTCCATATCGCTTGAGAGGCATTTGTAACAATCGGCTCTTGGAGGAAAGAACTCGAGCCCGCAGATTTTACATTTTGTTCCCATGACCTTGCCCTGCTCCAGATAACCGACAAAGTCATTGGTTTTGGAGATGGAGGTGAAACTCACAGTACCGAATTTGCTGAATCGTGTATCCAGTTCTTTTTTTGCCATTGCTATGACCTCCCCAAAATGACGACATTCCCGTACAGTCCGACACCGCCTATATTGTGGACCAGCCCGATTTCAGGATCCTTGACCTGTATTGCGCCGGCTTCGCCTCTGAGCTGGAGCACGATGGTCCTGACCTGGGACCCTCCCGTGGCGCCGATCGGGTGACCTTTTGAAAGCAGGCCTCCGTCCACATTCACGGGAATGCTTCCTTCCTTATAGGTCTCCTTGTTCCGAATGAGTTCCCTGCCTTGACCCGGCTTTGCAAATCCGAGGTTCTCGTAGGCCATCATCTCGGCGATTGTGAAGCAGTCATGCACTTCGGCGACATCTATATCCTTTGGCGTCATGCCGGCCATCTTGTAAGCCTGCCGACCGGCAATTTCGCCGACGGTAAGACCTGTAAACAGATCCCTTCCCGCCATGTTCACAGGCGCAGATGCGGCGCCGATGCCCAGAATCCAGACGGGATTCTTGGACAGGGCTTTCGCCTTTTCCTCGCTTGCCACGATCAGGCATGAACTGCCGTCGGCATTGGCGCAGCAGTCTCCGACCCGAAGGGGGGTTGCCACCGGGCCGGATATGGGGCTTTCAGGGTCCGTAAACATGTCAAGTGAGACCGCCTTGCGATAAACCGCCTTCTCATTGATTTGACCATAAGTGGAGGCTTTCACCCTGATCAGGGCCAGATCCTCGGAAGTGGTGCCGTACTTGGCCATGTGGGCTCTCGCGTACATGGCATAGTAGGCTGGCATCATGGTCCCGAAAGGGCTTTCCCACTGAATGTCGGCTCCCCTTCCCATTCGTTCCTGGGACTCGGCAGAAGAAATTTCTGACATTTTCTGGAAGCCGAGGACCAGCACCACATCATGAAGCCCTGATTTAACGAAAGAATACGCAAGCTTCAACCCGGTGGTGCTCGAAGAGCAGAGTGTTTCCACATAAAAGGTCGGCTGCGGCGTAAGACCGAGATACTCTGCAAAAACGCCTGCCGGTGATCTTTGTTTGTCATACTCGGGAGCAGAACAGACAATGGTCGCATCAATGTCTTTGACGGTTATGTCGGCATCCTGCATGGCTTCCTTGAAGGCTTCGAAGGCGAGCTCTCTGATCGATCCCGGGTAGCCTCGAACGAAGGGGCTCTGGCCTACTGCTATGACTCCTACTTTTCCCATACTTGACCTCCCAATCAATTTGTAAAACCGCTTTTGCGGTTTTTTGCTGCGCGGCCGCGCAGCTTAAAACAACAATGTATGTATAAACTCAGGTTTTTAAAATGCACCGCAGCCTGCTGCTTGATGCCCGCACTTTTTTCAAAAAGCTTAAAATGGTACCCACTGACTTGGGATGGGAACATAGCAGACCTGGATTACAGATGTCAAAGGGAATCCCAAAGCCGCCCCTTCTCAAAGGGTCTTGCCGAATCGGGAAAGCTTCTCATCGGTAAGGCATTTCAGTAGGAGAGCATCTTCCATGGTGAGCCTTCTGATTTTCGCAAAAAGCCGCAGAAAATCAAGGAAATCCCTGTCCATGGGTAGCCGGTGAACAGGAGGCAGGACCCCCTGCACTTCTTCAAAATGGGGGCGATCTTCGGCAAGCCCTTTTCCTTCTTTTTGATGTGAAATTGTTTCGGTCGGCACACTCCCCGGAAAGGGTAGAACACGGGGGGAACTGAACTTATGGGGAAAATAGGAATCGGTTTGGACGAAGGCCCGGCCCAATTCGGAACAGAGTCGGGACGAAAACCTCTCAACTCTGTCCCTGAAGGTTGCGCTTCTAAGAAGATGAACATTGTCCCGTTTGATCAGGCTCTTTACCAAGTATACAGGAGGCCTTAGGGAGTTGCGAGGTAGAAAAAAGGGGTAGGTTTCAAGAAAATGCTCTTTGCTGTGACTGATATAGCCTTCGGCGGAGGAGATAAGTTCAAGCAGTTCGGTTCCCCACTTTAGAATATGAAACAGAGGATTATCTTTTTTACTGGAGTAGGAAAAGGAGTCAAGACCGTCGGCAAGGTGAAGCCAGAAGCTTTTGGAATCGTGATCGAGATGAGAAAAGGTTTCCGATTCAGGGCACGATTCGCGGCTGCATTTATTCCCGTAGTCGACCCTGAAGCGAAGGTCTGTTCCCCCGTTCTGAGCCGGGTGAAGAAGGCAGCCGATGCGGCTGTACCCCTTATCCAGGTACCCAAGGGCCCAGCAACTGAACCCTGTGATCGGCGAAAGGCTTCTGTCGTCTCTATTGAAACCGGCGGTGTTTTCCCTGAGAATGCGCTTGATGATGTTCATGTGCCGGATGTGCTCGTACCCGGACGGCCGAATGGGGGGACAACAGGCAAAACAGGTTTTTTGCCCGTCAGGTGCGCAAAGGGTGGGTTCAGGGATGGTCACGGTTTAGCTCCGTTCAGGGAGTATGCCTTAGGGGAATGAAGCACGAAACCGCTCCGAAAAGGGAGCAGGCGGCCGAAACGAAGATTATAAAGCCTGCGGCAAGAATTAGCTCGCACATGGGGGTAGATCCTTGGGTTCGTTGATATTGAAAAAGGATATGAGCTCCGGATCAAAGGCCAGAAGTTCTTCCTTTTCCAGGTACCTGACGTGGAGCCCTTGAAAGCACTTTGCGATCTGATACTGATGAGCGTCAATCGAGGCCTTGATCACGGGAAGGCAGCTTTTGGTGTAGAGTGCATGGAGGGGCTCTATCATCCACCCCATGCGAGGAACCACAGCGTCAAAACCCTCTTGCACGTCCACCATGTGGCGAAGGAGTCCTTCCTTGAGCAAGGGCATATCGCAGGCCACGAAAAACCCCGCATTTCGAGCGATTGTCTCAAGGCCCGTATAAACCCCGCCGATGGGCCCCAGGCCTTCAATCAAATCACGGACCATGGGCAGATCAAGAAAAGCGTAATCAGCAGGCGTATTCGTAATGACGATGATTTCCTGAAACACGGCCTTCATCACCGTGACGGTACGCTCAATAAGTCGGATACCATTGAGCTCCACGAGGGCCTTATTGCTGCCGTATCGGGAGCTTTTGCCTCCGGCCAGAATGATTCCCGTCACACCGGTGAGGGTGTTCAAAGGTTGCCTTTCATCGCTGATTTGCGTGAGCATATCTATCAATACTTCTCTGAGAGCGGCTTGTCATTCGTTTATACAAAAAAAGAGGAGGATCTTCATCAAAAAAGGAGGATATGATAAAGGCGCATGAGATTGTGATGTCGTATTTGACATTCGGCGTTCATTATCTCAAAATCGCGAAGAGGGGCGGCGGCAAAATGAATGACCTTGTTCCATCCATACGAAAGGATCTTGAATTCTTTCCTTTTCAGCATCAAGGCAAACAGCTTATCCTGATCAGGGATCATCTCGGTCTTGTGCCGGAAGGAAAGGCGATCGAAATCGGCCTTTACCGGCTCATGAGCCTGCTGGACGGGACAACGACGATCCTGGATATCCAGACGGGCTTGATGAGACAACATGGAGGAACACTGGTCGCAAGCGATGAGGTGAAAAAGCTTCTGAGCCACCTTGATGACTCTTTTCTTCTTGACTCCGAGCGCTTCAAAAAGGCCAAAGATCGGATTGTGGAGGAATTCACTTCAAACCGGTTCAGGCCCTGCTCGCACAGCGGTCAGGCCTATCCTGAAAACCCAGTTGAGTTGTCCCGCAAGCTGGATGAGATTATGGGTCTTTCACCTTCGGTTCCCGCCCTAGAAGGAAAACCAGTTGCCCTGGTTTCTCCTCATATCGACATTTCCGTGGGTCGCAGGGGCTATGCATGCGCCTATGGGTGCCTGAAGAACGCCTCGCCTGCGAAGGTGATCGTCCTCGGTGTGGGCCATCATGGGTTCGAGGGGTTGTTTGCCCTCACGGGCAAGGAATTTCTCACCCCTCTCGGGAATACAAAGACGGAAAACGTTTCGCTTGAAAAACTGAAGGATGCGGGAGAAGGGATTATCGCGCCGAATGATTTTGCACACAAAGCCGAGCACTCCATCGAATTTCAGGTCATCTTCCTGCAGCATGTCCTGAAAAAGAAGCCCTTCAAGATCATCCCCATCCTTTGCGGGTCTCTCTTGTCCGCGCTACGGGAGTACGGCCGGTCGGCCTATCTGGAGAAAGCCGGCCCTTTCCTGGCGGTCCTGAGCGAGATTGCAAGAGATCCGGAGACCCTGATGGTGACAGGAGTGGACTTCTCCCATGTGGGACCGAAATTCGGGCATCCTGTGCCCGCCCGTCATCTCGACAGCCACAGTGAAGCCCACGACAGAAGCCTGCTGCAACATCTTGTCTCCCTCGATGCGGAGGCTTTTTGGGAGGAATCAAAAAGGGTTAATGATCAGTACAACGTATGCGGTTTTGCCGCCCTTGCTTGCCTTCTTGAAGTGCTACCGCCCGCCGGAGGCCGGATCCTCCATTACGAGACCTGGCATGAAGAGGCGACCGGCTCGGCAGTGAGCTTTGCTGCTGTTGTTTTTGCGGAACAAAAAGAACGGTAAGCGGCATTCATCCTCTTTCGCACAATTCCACCAGCACCCCGTTTGTTTCCTTTGGATGGATGAAGGCGATCTTTGCGCCGCCTGCGCCTTGTCTAGGGTGCTGATCGATGAGCCGGACTCCTTTTGCCTTGAGCTCCGCCAAAGCATCTTCAATATTTTCCACCCGGAAAGCGATGTGCTGGATCCCTTCTCCCTTCGATTCAATGAACCTTGCCACCGGACCGTCGTCGTGCGTGGATTCGATGAGTTCCACTTCGCTGTCGGTGATGGGGAGGAAGGCCACGTTTACCTTTTGATCCGCCACGTTTTCAATTTCCGTGATCTTGAGGCCGAGGTGGTCGGTGTAGAATTTACCCGCCTTGTCGATTGTTTTAACCGCGATGCCTATGTGGTCGATGTGTTTGATTTTCATGATTTTTTCCTTTCGGTTCTTGCGTTCACCCTTTCTGCGAATTATATTAAGTGGATTTAACAATTTAGCTGTTTGAAAAATCGCAAGCATCAGGCATGGGGGTCCCTCTTAAAACTGCAAAACGAAGAGTATGC
>JAFGDM010000158.1 GCA_016932115.1 Deltaproteobacteria bacterium
CGATGTGAGCAAGTGTCATTTTATCCACACCATCACTCCCGACCCATTTTATAAAAGAGGTTGGGGGAATTCAGAAAGGGGCTGATTTATAAAATGCTTACTAAAAAAGAAGTGTCAGTTCTGGAAAAGTTTCGCTTCAACCTAACGCCTGTAGGCGTCAGCTTTCCGGCCGATAAACCGGAGGGTCTTCCACGCCTCAAAGAAAAAATGGCTCTGTGTGAGATGCTCAAAAGGGCTCAGGAGGGTGAGGCATTTTTTGCTGATCGGGACAGTCATACCTGTGAGGCGGGGCTTCATGTGCTCGGGCAGGAGGATGCTTCGGGTCCTTTTGTTAGTGGGAAATTCGGTGCCGGCCTGAAAATCTTTGAAGGGCCTCGTGCAGCGAGTCGGCTGTACCGATATCTGCCCAGGATAGGCAATGGTGTGGCCGACTATGTGGCTTTTTCCCCTCTGAACAAGCTTTCCTTTGACCCGGATGTCTTGGTCGTCCTTGCCGAAGCCGACCAAACAGAGATTTTACTGAGAGCACTGAGTTACAAGAACGGGAAAATGTGGTCCAGCAAGTTTTCCGCTGCGATCGGTTGCGCATGGGTTCTTGTTTACCCCTACATCACAGGCGAACTGAATTACACCGTAACCGGTCTCGGCCACGGGATGAAGCGCCGAAAGCTGTTTCCTGAAGGGAAACAACTGGTTTCCATACCCTTTGACCTGCTGTCGCCCATGCTCCAGACCTTGCAGGAAATGCCGTGGGTTTTGCCTGCCTATAAACCGGACGGAATGGAATTTGTCGGCGGGCTGCTCAGAGAGCTGGGGATAGGCGCGCCCAAGAAGAAGAGGCGGTATTAGCAAAGAGATTTTGAACAAATTCTCTTCATACCCCCTCTAAGATGGTGGGTGGGCCTCGGCATCACCAACGGTTCACGCCCGGTGATCGTGACCGCGCCCCGTGGTGATCTGATTTACGGGAATATTTGTTCCTTTTCAGAGGGCTTGAGCCCTAGAGCGGCTAGGATTTTTCTTTTTGTCTCCTGCCTGCAGGCCACGCCTTTTTCCACCCGGGCAATGGTCAAATGGGAAATCCCTGCCATTTTCGCAAGCTCAGACTTGCTGATTAACAGATCTTCTCGCACCTCTTTCAGTCGATTTGTAACCAACTGACTCCCTCCGGATTTTTTACATAAATTACTATAATTTACCATATTTGTCAATTAAAGAATACCACCGGTCCGCTGGTGGTATTTTCAAGCGGTGGTGCTTTCACTTTATTGCTCATGGATATCTATACCGAGTTTCTTTATGGTCCTTGGTGTCGGTATCCCATTGTGGTCATATCCTCGTTTTTTATAGTAAACGGCCCTGAGTTTTTCAAGAGGCACGGTCCGCGATGCGGGATCGGAGCGGCGTCCTTCCCTGAGCAGGCGGTCGGGCAGTGTATCGTGAAGTCGCCAGATCCCTTCCCGGGTGTTCATATATCGCTCAATGACTGTGATACGGTCGCCTGCTTCCAGGTACTCGCGTAGGGACATATTGATACCGGTCACAGCAGACCATAAATCCCGGTAAATACTGTAATCGATAAGAGGAATCGCAACCTGTGGAAGTTCCTGCATGAGTAAAGACAGGATCGAATTCGGGGTGTACTTGGTTAGAGGGGATTCCATGAGATAAGCAAACAACGTGAAGAGGCAAGTCTGAAGAGAGTTCACGCAGTTGTTGAGGCTCTCAAAGAATTTCACGTAATCGGCTTTGGCCCTGATTGCATAAGGTCTTAGGAGACCCAAAAACACTTCCTGACCTACCAGAAAGGCGGACAGATGACACCCCCCCCGATTAGCCACGGCAAAAGCAAGGCCCTGACCGAATGAGCCTCTTGGGTCATATCCCGCCAGCTCGAGTCCCTTAACCTGCATAGCAAAAGCCGCCCCTCCGTATTTCTCCGAGAGAGCCTTGCTGCCAAGCGCCATTTCCCTCCCGAACCCACGCATTAGGGCAATGTCCGTCAGGGCCTCGGAAACGCCGTCAGGTGAACCGAATGTTAAAGGGCTTTGCAACAATCCTCTCTCTCCGGCCTCCATCACCCAGGCCAGGGTGCCCCCTGCGGAGATAGTGTCCAGGCCGGACATGCCGCATATTCGGTTCCATTTTGCGATTCGGTCGATGTCGAAAACGCCTAGGTTGGAACCAAGCAATGCCACGGTTTCATACTCAGGGGCTGGTATCTCTTCACCTCCGAAAAATCCCTTCTTCCCGCACAGTATGCTGCAGGGCCTGCAGGTGTGGTGGCGTGTGTTGCGATGCTTTTGGGTTTCTTCACCACTGATCTGCAATCCAAGGGGGTGAACGCCGTCGCGAAAATTCATTACCGGCAAAACTTCCCCGTCGAGACAAAGGGCCACGTTGGCCGGGGTGCCGAATTTACGGTAAAGGTTTCCGGTGATCCTGTTGTTGTTGATATAGGCGTTGGCTTTTCTTTTTAACTTCTCAAATGCGGCTTGATCCGCAGGTTTGATTTTATAGTCGCCACCCTTTGCCACAACAGCCTTGATATTCTTGGAACCCAGCACTGCGCCCATGCCTCCACGGCCCAGAAAGCGATCCCCTGAAGCGATGTTGGCAAAATGGACCAGATTTTCGCCGGCCGGCCCGATAACGAGCCCCCCATTGCCCTCACCGATGATTTCTTTCTGGGAGGAGAGAGTATCCTTGCCCCAGAGACCGGAAGCGTCTTTGAATTCAACACCTTCCGAGGTAACCAGGAGATAGGTAGGTTCTCCTGCCCTGCCACGGATCATGAGGCCGTCCCAACCTGCGGTTTTGAGATTCATGCCAAAGGGACCGCCGCATGAGGAAGAGGCCATGAGGCGGGTCAGAGGCGATTTGGTCACTGCCGCAAATTTCCCTGAGCATGGGGCGCCGGTACCCATAAGAACCCCCGGCATAAAGGCGATTATGTTGTCCTCCCCCAATGGATCAAGACCGGGGTGCATTCTATCATAAAGCAGCTTGAGTCCTAACCCTTTGCCTCCCAAATATAGTCGTCGTTCCCTCGGTTTAACCTGATAGATCTTCACCTTTTTTGTGGAGAGATCGATGTCTAGAACCCTGTTGCCCGTGCCCACGATATCCTGCATTGTCATCACCCTGTGAGTTTCCTTTTCATTCTCCGTTGCGCCCTTCGTGTTATGAGCTAATCATAGGCTTCTCTTAGAAGAAGAAGGGCGTCGTCATAAGTTACTTCCACTGGGTTGAAGGTCAGAGACCCGTCATTGATGGCGGTGCGGGCGATGGCTTCCAGCTTGTCTCTTGACACTTCTGCTTCCTTAAGGGTCCTGGGTAGTTGACAAAGATCGTAAAGGCTTTGTCTCAATGCCCTGATCAGTTCAATTGTGCGGCGTGCTCGGTGGGCTGGCGGAGTATTTGCGTATTCCTCGGGACCTCCGAAAGGCAGAAGCAAGCGCGCCAAATCAGGTGCCGTCTTTTCCATGTTGTAGTCGAAGACGTAGGGGAGGAAAATAGACATGGCGACTCCATGGGGAACCCCTGCAACTCCGCCCGCGGCATGCCCTAGGCTGTGGACCAGCCCCACCATGGAATTGGAAAAAGCCGCACCTGCCAGGCATGCCGCATTGGACATTGCAAGCCGGGCCTCTTCATCCCTCCCGTGGGCAACAACTTTCAGCAGATTCTTTCCGATAAGGTCAATGGAGGCCATGGCTAAGGCGTCGCTGATCGGGTTTTTTTGAAGACATGTGACCGCTTCCATGGCATGGCTCAAGGCATCCATGCCCGTGGCCGCCGTGATCCCGGGAGGTATGGACAGGGTCATGCGAGGATCCAAAACGGCGAGGCGCGGGTACAGGTAGGCTGACGTGAAAGACATTTTAACCTTGCGGGATGGATCGGCGATGACAGCAACATAAGTCACCTCGGAACCGGTACCTGCCGTGGTGGGAATAACGACTAACGGTTTCAATGGTCGTCGTAGCACGTCATGACCCGCAAACTGGAAAAGATTATCCCCTTCCTCACTCACCAGGATGTTGACCGCCTTGGCCGTGTCGATGGGCGAGCCCCCGCCCACTGCGATCAGACCGTCGCACTCATTCCGGCGGAACACCCCGGCGATGTCATTGACCACAGTTACGGAGGAATCAGACGGCACGTCATCGTACACACCACCCAAAATGATCCCCGACTCGGCGAAGGCGCGGATAACGGTTTTGACAAGACCGGCGTCGGTAACGCCCTTGTCAGTGATGATCAAGGGCCTAGTCACCTGGAGCCGGTTTAGCTCATAGGGAAGATTGTCGAGGGCCTTTTCCCCGGAAATGATTTTCACGGGATTATAAAATTCATAGTAGGAAGGGAGCATGCATTATTTCTCCTTGTTACAAGCCGAACGGCACCCCCAGCAAATATATGTAGGCTCTGATAAACTGCTTGTACCATGGCATGGAAGGGGGGCGCTTAAGGATAAACCTGTTTATGAAAAGGGGGAAAAGATAACGCTGCAAAATGTTGAGGCAGCGCACAAGCGACATGGCCTTGGAAATATCTCCGCTCACAATGACTCTGCTTTCTGCGAAGGCCCGGCAGGTGCCGCATTGGGCCGTAAACACAAGAAATGCCGATTCGATGCTTTTAAAGATGATCGTGAGATCGGCGCTCCCTCCTTTGGATCCACGGTATACCAGGATCCCTTTTCGTTTTTCTACAATCATACTAGGGCTTTCGGGAAACACCTTCATCATGAACTTAAAACCTTCGTCCCAGGTTTCAATCTCTTTTTTTATATCTAAATCCAGCTTGGAGGCGGCATGGAAGGACCTGCCCAGAATAAGGAAGACCGTCTTTACCACCAGGCTCTTAAACCTCTTTCGGCCGGGTTTAACGAGGAGGCATGATGTTTCCATAAGCTCTTAGCTCGCCCTTTCCCTGAGAAGCGTCTTTATTTTTAAAGATATCACACCTCTTCATGCTTTGGATAGCCCCGATTTCAAAGTGGTAAAGCGGCGGCATTTTCCGCGTTGCACTCCGGCTGGAGATATTTCGTGAAAGCGCTTGTTCTGTTCTTGAACGAAGTCCGGTATTTTGCCCTTTCACCAAAAAGGCAGTTGCTTATAGGGCCGGGAAATAATAGTCTTAGAGGGATAGCCTCACCCACAGGAAGCGTTTCTATGGCTGTTCAGAATCTGGATAAATTTTTCAAGCCCTCCTCAATCGCGTTGATCGGCGCGAGTGAGAGAAAAGCCAGCATTGGCTGGGATCTCATGAGGAAGTTGACGGGAACCGGTTACGATGGCGTCCTCCTTCCCATCAACCCTAAGTATGACCATATTCAGGGGATCAAAGCTTATCCGTCTCTCTCCCGAGCAGGCCGATCCGTCGACCTGGCGATCATCGTCACGCCTATCTCTACGGTTCCCTCCATTATACGAGACTGTGTGCGCGTAGGGGTCGGTGCGGCCATCATCATTTCAGCAGGGGGCAGGGAAACCGGAGGGGTCGGCCTGAAAATCGAGAGGAAGATCCGCAAAGAAATAGCAGGGAGCACTCTGCGTATCTTAGGCCCCAACTCTTTCGGGGTGGTTTGCCCCGATCGGCGTATCAACACCACCTTCATCAGCGAGGTGCCTTTGTCCGGGAAAGTGGCTTTCATTTCCCAGAGCGGGGGCCTCTGCGCAGCCATGGCCGACCTGTCGAGCAAGGAAGGCATCGGGTTCAGTCATTTGGTCAGTGTCGGCTCCATGTTGGATGTGGACTTCGGGGATCTCGTTGATTACCTGGGGGAGGATGAATCTGTAAAGAGCATTCTACTTTATATCGAAACCCTTCCCAATGTCCGAAAATTCATGAGCGCTGCTAGATCGGTTTCCCGAGTGAAGCCGATTGTCGTTCTCAAGGTCGGAAAAAGCGGAGCAGGGGCAAGGGCCGCCGCCTCTCACACGGGCTCTCCAACCGGGGAAGACGCTCTTTATGATGCGGCTTTTAAGCGGGCAGGCATTGTGCGTGTTTCAACCCTGGAGGCCTTTTTTGACTGCGCCGAGCTTCTGGGCAAACAACCCCGCCTTTTGGGAAACCGGCTCGTTGTGGTAACAAATTCAGGGGGAGCCGGTGTTATGGCGGCGGACGCCGTTGCGTCTTATGGCCTTGAGCTTGCCTCTCTCAGCAAAGAAGCCCTGAAAAAGCTGGATGAAAAAATGCCTCCTCACTGGAGCCGAAAAAATCCTTTAGACATCCTCGGAGATGCGACACCAGAGCGATACGTGGATGCTGTGGATGCTTGTTTTGATGCGGGAGACCTGGATGGGATGCTTGTGATTCTTAATCCCCAGGCCATGACCGACCCGGCGGACACGGCTGAGACCCTTGCCGGTAATCTAAATCCTAAACCTTACCCCGTGGTCACCTCGGTAATGGGAGGAATGGTAGCTGAAAAAGCGAGGGAAGTCCTCAACCGGGCGGGCATACCAACCTATGAGACACCGGAAAGGGCCGTCCGTGCCCTCTATTACCTTCATGAATACGGCCGTAACCTTAAGATGCTCCAGGAAATACCCCCCCGGCTACAGAGTGGTGTCGAAGCGGATCATGAGGGGGCCGCTTCCCTCATCAAGCAAGGGCTCAAGAAGGGAGGGCTTCTGGGTGACGTCGAATCCAAGCAACTCCTCGCTTCTTTCGGAATTAAGGTCAACCCTACAAAGTCGGCTCGCTCCCTCGATGAAGCCCTCCAAGTAGCGGGAGAAACGGGATACCCGTTGGTCATGACGCCCCATTCGGGAAGTTTCTCCTTCAGTCCTGAGGGGCACCGCTCTTGGAGCGATCTGCGGAGTCGGGAGGAGGTACGCCGGGCTTACCATGAAATCATGACGAATGGGTCCCGTGAAAATAGCAGCTATAGGATTAATGGGGTAACCCTCCAGCCGTTCATAATAAATCCGGATTACGAAATTTACATGGGTGCGAAGCGTGACCCGAGCTTCGGGCCCGCAATCCTTTTCGGCATGGGAGGAGCCTTTGCAGATGCATCGGGCAAAAGAGCTGCAGGTCTTCCGCCTTTGAATCGCTCTCTCGCCCGGATGCTCATTGAGGAGAGCA
>JAFGDM010000159.1 GCA_016932115.1 Deltaproteobacteria bacterium
CTCCGGTTCCTGGAGCGAGAAGAACTATCTTCGATACAAACTCGAACTGGAGTCATGGATCCAGAAAAGGAGCCTTACCATTATCGGTGCTCCGATATGGGCCCGTTACAACTCCCCGTTCATGCCGTGGTTCCTTCGGCGGAACGAGGTCCTGATCCCGGTGGATGCGGGCACCGAATAGAAAAAGCGCGTAAGGCACAGGGGAAGCACTGGTAACAACGGCAGGATCCGCATAAAAGGACACTGCACTCAAAAGTGCAGGTCTCAACCTATGTCTTTTCAGCGTGAAAAATTGTTTTAACCCCTGCCGTAAATTTCAAATAAGTGTTACTCCCCCTTTCAGTGTGCTTCCCCAGGAACGACTCGCCCCCGAAAAGGGGACTTTGCCTCAAACCGTTCGTTTCTACGTCTGCTCGGGGACGACCGCACAGAGACGGGCAAAAAGCGCCCGCCAGAGTGCTATCCCTGCCCCTCCGCGACGACTTCGAAACTAACCGGCTCCTGTGTTCCCTGTGAAGCACCCCGAAAAGAGTTCAAGCAGATTTCCCAGTCGAGAGTTCCGAAGAACAAGTTACTCAGAAAGCCTGTCTTTTTGCTTGACTTTGTTGTATGTTATTAATGAAATTCATTAATAATATTTGTAGTTGGTTGGATTTACAGCATTGCGGCTGTAGATGAGTTTTTTGTTTCAGGAAAAACCAGAATGAGGATTCAGGCAGAGCCTGACGAACGATCGTTTTGTCAAAAGTGTAGGTCTGACACCTATTAGGTTCTCTTATTCCATAAATTTTTATGCTCAAAAAGCAACAGCGTTCATGAGGCCTTATATCAGCATCTTAGAGCAAGACCCGGTATTGATCCTATAGTGATCAGAAATTTTAATGAGCTTCGTCAGAGCAGGGTTGACTGTGACTATAACAACCCCTTTAAACGGATTAATCGTCTTACCTTAGAGGCCGAATCATCAAAAGCAATACATTCAGCAAAAACTATCATAAATGGCCATTGCGGCAATAAAACTTAGAGGGAGGCCCAATTAGTCTCCCTGTTCATGTTGAGGACAAGAGGCCCTAGGTCTACTTCCCCTAAAATCAGGTTGGAGGTTTTCCTCATGAGCATCCTTGAATCATTAAAGAATGAACTTACTGAAATGAGAAAAAAAGGCCTCGAAAAAGTATTCATTGATTCTCTACTTGCTTTTCTTGAAAGCCCGCAGGAGGAGGGAGAAGCTTCCCCCTCCCCGGGTGGAGTCAACATAGAACAGTTTAGAGCCATCAACGATGCATCTCTTGAGTCGTTCCGATCTACCATTGCCTGGGGTCAAACCTCTGTAAACTCTTCATTTTTTCTCAATGGCGGGGCTTGCGTTGCCCTTCTCGCCTTTATTGGCAGCATATGGTCAAAATCAGCCCTCTATAGCGAAGCTGTAAATATTGTTTTCTCGTTGAAGTGTTTTGCCTTTGGCGTTCTGGCAACCACTATTTCTTCTGGAGCATCATATTTTAGTCAAGGCTACTACACTCATGCAATTCCAGAAACTATTCGACAAGGTGATCATGATCGCCCCCAAACAAAAAAGGGGCATTGCTGGAAAAGGATTGCTATTGCATTAATTATATTTTCCTATTGTGCCTTTTTTGTTGGCGTCTTTTCTGCGGCAACTGCCATGAAAGAAGTTTTTTTATCATCGTTATCAATTCAGTCTATTTCAACGCAACAAGATAGTTCCGAGGTGGATAAAAAATGACGGAAAAACAGGTTATCTCAAGGAAAAGGGTCGCCGACCACGGCGAGGTTCTGACAGGGAAGCGCGAGGTCAACGCTATGCTTGATCTGGTGAAGCAGGAGACTGAGAGGATAGAATCTCGATTCCTGGAACCCGCCTGCGGAACGGGAAATTTCCTTGCGGAAGTTCTGGAGCGAAAGCTTGGGGTCGTCGAAAACCGTTATAGGAAAAGCCTGATCGAATTCGAACGGTACGCCGTTTTGGCCGTATCTTCCGTCTACGGCATAGATATTCTCGAGGACAATGTCATCGAGTGCCGCAAGCGGCTTTTCGACATCGTCGACCGGAGATTCAGCGACATTTTCAGGGATGCTCCCAAAGAGGAATTCCTGAATGCTGTCGAATACATCCTTAGCCAAAATATCATCCAGGGCGATGCTCTAACGCTCAAAACTGTTGGGGAAAACAATCAACCAATCGTTTTTCCTGAGTGGTCGCCGGTCAACGGCAACATGATCAAGCGACGGGATTTTGCCTTTCGGGAACTGCTTGACCATGAGAGTACGAAAGAGTTTCCGCTCTTCTCGGACCTTGGGGAAGATGTCTTCATTCCCACGCCGGTTAAAGAATACCCCCTGATCCACTTCCTGAGGGTTGCCGATGCTGAAAACAAATAACTACAACCCCGATGTCCTTACCTGCCTTGCTAACCTGAGCAGTGATGAGGTTTTTACACCGCCCAGAATGGCAAATGAGATTCTTGACCTACTTCCAATGAAGATATGGAGCAACCAAAATGCCCGTTTCCTCGATCCGGTCTGTAAATCGGGAATCTTCCTTCGGGAGATAGCAAGGCGCCTGGACGAGGGATTGGAAAAGCAAATTCCCGACAAGCAGGCCCGCATCGACCACATCTTCCAGAACCAGGTCTTCGGAATTGCCATCACCGAGATGACGTCACTGCTTTCGCGCAGGTCTCTTTACTGTTCCAGGGTCGCCAACGGGAGATACTCAGTATGTGAAGCATTCGGCAACCCACAGGGCAACATAAGGTTCGACCGGATCGAGCACAGGTGGGAAAATGGACAGTGTCTTTTTTGTGGGGCCAATCAGGAAGTTTACGGTCGGAGCGAAGACCTCGAAACTCATGCCTATCATTTTATCCACACCGAAAGACCGGAGGAGCTGTTCAAAATGAAATTCGACGTCATCGTGGGAAACCCCCCGTATCAGCTTAGCGACGGAGGTTTTGGAAGGAGTGCCTCCCCTATATACCAGCATTTTGTTCAACAGGCGAAAAAACTTAACCCTCGTTATCTGACCATGATTATCCCTTCCCGCTGGTTTGCAGGGGGCAAGGGGCTAAATGATTTTCGAAATGAGATGCTGAACGACAGCCGCATCCGTAAAATTGTAGATTTAGAGGATGCTTCGGAATGCTTCCCTGGAGTGGATATTGCCGGTGGAATCTGTTACTTCCTCTGGGAAAGAGATTCGACCGGCCCATGCGAAGTAGTTAACAAACACAACAATTCAGAGGTTATGACCATAAGGCCTATGAATGAGTTCAAGACATTCATACGTCACGGCCAGGCTGTGCCCATTCTTAGAAAAATCCTGTCGAAGAAAGAGAAAAGCATGGCCGAACAGGTATCTGCCAGTAAACCATTTGGTTTGCGAACTTTTGTAAGACCTCAGAAGAGCGGTGATATTATCCTGCGATGGCAAAAAGGCGAGGGTCCATATAACCGTAAAGACATCACAGTTGGCTTAGAGATGATCGATAAGTGGAATGTCATTACGTCCTATGTGGGCTATGACCATGCCGGAAACCCCGGCAAGGACGGCAGAAGGCGGGTGTTTTCAAAGATTAATATTCTCCCGCCCGGAACTATCTGTACAGAAACCTATCTTGTGATAGGGTCATTCGAAAACACGGAGCAGGCACAAAATCTGGTCAGTTACATGAAGACCAGGTTCTTCCGCTTCCTTGTTTCCCAATTCATGTATTCACATCACATTACGAAGGAGGCATATTCTTTCGTTCCTGTTCTGGACATGTCTATTGGCTGGACTGACGAATTGCTGAACAGACGCTATGGGCTTACTGATGACGAGATTGTTTTCATCGAATCCAAGATCCGCCCGATGGAGCTCGAAGATGAGTAGGGATTTCTTCCCACCACGTCCTGATATTATCCCTACAATCTACGCCTACGAGGATACGAACCCTCAATACCGCAAGTTGATAAAAGTTGGTTATACCACCCTGGATGCGAGAACCCGGGTGGCGCAGCAGTATCCGACACTTCGTCCCGGCAAGCCACCATACCGGATACTTCTCGAAGAGACGGCAATGCGCAATGACGGCACGACCTTCACAGATCATGATATCCACCGCTATCTGAGGAACCGTGGTATCAAAAACCCGGATGGAGAATGGTTCGAATGCAGCGTCGACCAGGTTAAGGCGGCTGTCATAGCTGTCCGGTCAGGAGAAATGAACGAGGAAAACCGTTCGCTTGACTTCAGGATGAGGCCCGAGCAGGCGGAGGCGGTGGAGAAAACATCCACCTATTTCAAATCCTTTTCCAGCGAAAACCCTGACAAGGTCCCTCATTTTCTCTGGAACGCAAAAATGCGGTTCGGCAAGACCTTTGCCGCTTACCAGCTTGCAAGAAAAATGAAATGGTCGAAGGTTCTCGTACTTACATTCAAGCCTGCTGTCCAGAGCTCCTGGGAAGAGGACCTGAAACGGCACGTCGACTTTACGGGATGGCAGTTTATCTCCCCCGGCGGCCTCTCTTACGAAGAGGCGGATAAAAAAAGGCCGTTCGTGTGTTTTGGTTCTTTTCAGGATTATCTGGGCAAGAACAAAAGCACTGGCGGGATAAAGACCAAAAACGAGTGGGTACATACGACCAATTGGGATTGCGTGATCTTCGACGAATACCACTACGGGGCATGGCGGGAAAACGCAAAGGATCTTTTCGAGGCTGAGGATAAGAGTGAGATCGCCTTTGGAGAAGGCGAGGGCATCGAAATTTTTGACGAGGGAATAATGCCCATTACAACCGATGCCTATCTCTACCTTTCCGGCACTCCCTTTAGGGCAATTGCGACAGGTGAATTCATCGAGGAACAGATATTCAACTGGACCTACTCCGATGAGCAGCGGGCCAAGCTGGAATGGTCAGGCGATGATAACCCTTACGCACCGCTGCCCCGAATGGTTCTGCTTACCTACCAGATGCCCGACTCGATCCGAGAGATAGCCATGCAGGGCGAGTACAACGAGTTTGACCTTAACGTCTTTTTTTCAGCCGAAGGATCCGGCAAACAGGCAAAGTTCACTCGGCAGGAAGAAGTGCAGAAGTGGCTGGACCTGATCCGGGGCGCGTTTCTTGAAACCACAATTGACAACCTGAAACTTGGCGCTCGAAAGCCGCCGATGCCGTTTTCCGACATACGGCTCCTGAATGTCCTGTCCCATTCATTCTGGTTCCTGCCGAGCGTTGCATCCTGTTACGCAATGCGAAATCTCCTCGCCCAGAAGCAGAACGGGTTCTACCATGACTACAGGGTTGTAGTTGCCGCAGGAAGCAGTGCCGGGATCGGCGCTGCCGCGCTGCCGCCTGTTCAGAAGGCGATGGACGACCCCCTGAAGACGAAGACGATCACTCTTTCCTGCGGGAAGCTGACCACCGGGGTCACTGTCAAACCCTGGACCGGCATATTTATGCTGCGCAACTCTTCCAGCCCCGAGACGTATTTCCAGGCCGCGTTTCGTGTCCAGTCTCCGTGGACGATAAAAAACCCTGAAAGCATCGCACCAAACCTTGAGCAGATCATCAAAGAGGAATGCTATGTCTTTGATTTCGCGCCGGACAGGGCCTTGCGTCAGATCGCTGATTACAGCTGCAGGCTGAATGTCAATGGAGCAAACCCTGAAAAGAAGGTAGAGGAGTTCATCAATTTTTTGCCCGTACTGGCCTATGATGGAAGCTCCATGAAGCGTATTGATGCGGCAGGAATCCTCGACATGGCTTTGAGCGGGACGACGGCGACACTGCTTGCAAGAAGGTGGGAAAGCGCTCTTCTGGTCAACGTTGACAATGGAACCCTGCAGCGCCTGATGAACAACGGAGAAGCCATGAATGCGCTCATGCGCATCGAAGGATTCCGCAGTCTGAATCAGGATATTGAAACAATAATCAATAAATCGGAATCGGTTAAAAAAACAAGAAAAGAGACCAACGACAAAGAGTTGACTCCGAAGGGAAAAACGAAGCTAACAGATGAGGAAAAGGAGTACAAGAGTCTCCGGAAGCAGATTCAGGAAAAGCTCATCAAATTTGCCACTCGGATACCGGTCTTCATGTACCTGACCGATTATCGGGAGCGGACCCTTAGGGACGTCATTACCCGGCTCGAGCCGGGACTTTTCAAAAAGGTAACAGGCCTTACCGTAAAAGATTTCGAACTGCTGGTCAGCCTGGGGATCTTCAACAGTGCCCTGATGAACGACGCCGTCTACAAATTCAAGAGATACGAGGATTCCAGCCTTGGTTATATGGGCATCAACAAACACGAGGGCGAGGATATCGGCCTATACGATACTGTCCTGAGATCGGGAGACGACCCTCAAGTCTTCGAGAATGTCGGATGAATCAGGACTTCTCAATTGTGACCTCTGCGCGGACCAATAAACCAAACCAAGGTTCCAAATCTGAATTGTTTTTTCAGGGTATACACCTCTGGATTTTCAGGCAATGAAACATTGAATGGTTTCCTCCTTTGAAGCGAAGGGAGCAGGTGGTTAATTTGAACGAATTCGTACTGGAGTCATGGGAAGATCTCAAAGAGAAATTGAGAATGATTAAAAAGGAACGGGAAGAATTGGCAAGGCAACCGGAGAGTACCCATGTATCAAAGCTCCTTTATAGAGGGCAGTCTGATGCGACGTGGCCTTTGTCGACTACCCTTGAACGTGAATCTGGAGAGGAAACAGGATTGCTCGATTATCACGGGATCATTTCAAGGATCAAACCACGAATTGAGAGTGCCACGGGGAAAGAGTGGGTCATTCCCAGCCGTTCTGAATTCTCTTCATGGATAAAAGAAATGGGCCGAACAGGTTTCTTGCTGAAAGATAACTTGCCCGCCTATGAATATATGGCATACCTTCGCCACAATGGATTTCCCTCTCCCCTTCTGGACTGGACAGAATCTTTTCTTATTGCTGCTTTCTTCGCATTAAGAAGAGCAAAGCGGAATGATAATAGCGTTGCTATTTTCGCTTACGGAGAGTATGGGGCAAGAGGGAAAATGCATTCGGGAAATTCTCCATTGATTTTTACTCTCCATCCCTATATCAAGACACACAATCGCCACTATCTTCAACAGAGTCGATACACCGTATGTACAAGAGAAAATGACGATGGTCAGTATTTTTTAGCAAAACACGAAGAAGGTCTTTCTGCGGGCAATAGCTATGGGCAGAATCAGGATGTAATCTGGAAATTCGTAATTCCCTCAAATGAATGGAAGAAAGTTAATGATGATTTGAAATCCTCCAATATCAATCCCTATTCCCTTTTTGCATCAGAGGAAAGTCTGATGGAAACTCTTGCAATTCAGGAGTTTTCCTGATGCATGTAGAGGTTTTCTCAGAGACCAAGAGTAACCTCAAAGGGGCCAAGACTTCACAGTCGCGAGTCTCGAGTCCCGCAATAAAACTTGAGCTTTTGCGCGACTTTGTTGTATGTTGTTAATGAAATTCCTAAAAATAGTTGCAACTGATTTTGTTTGCCCCATGAGGATGGAGGCGGGCTTTTAGTTCCAGGGGAAAAAACAGAAAGGCAAGGCGGGCAGGGGGCACGACCAACGATCATGCTGTAAAAAGCGGAGGGCTGATACCTTTGCCTTTGATGATGTTGAAAGGGAGCGTGTTGCTGCATGTGGTCTGAACGATGCGCGATTTTATTGTTTAACTTTGATGGACGAGTTAGATTGTGGATATGGAATTCAAAGAACGTACTCTAAAGGCTATCGCGGATATGATCTGCGGAAACTTCGATGCGGAGAAGAGCTTCTTCGTTTATCGCAGCAGCAGTTATCTGACACAATTCTTTCAGGATTGCGATACTGATTATGCCCATGACGGTTCTACACGCAAATATTGGGTTGCAGATACGCTTCGGCAGATTTTAGAGGAACCTCATCCAAATGCACAGACGCTGCCAGAGACATTCTCTCGCGTCATACAGGCCTTGATGGATCCAATGGATGCTGTTAACGAGGGAAATGATAGGTCGGGTGCTCTGGCTCAACTCAATGGTGCAATGGGGCGCGAAGGTTTTGAGGCCTTCTATGCTGAAGATAAGAAGTGCTATTTGCGGCACATTGCAACAAAAACCATTTTATCGGTGGCGGCAAGCCCACACCGCCCATTCTCTGTTTTAGAGCAGAAGAGAAGGGAACAACTCCGCACCTATTTAGACACAGCATCTGAGGACGAATTTATTGATGATGTTCTACTACCCTTGTTCCGGCAGCTGGGGTTCCAGCGTATCACTGCAACCGGACATAAAGATAAGGCACTAGAGTATGGTAAGGACATCTGGATGAGATTTGCTCTCCCGACGCAGCACGTTATCTACTTTGGCATCCAGGTAAAGAAAGGCAAGATTGATTCTTCTAGTGCTAACAAAAAGGGCAGTACCAATGTTGCCGAGATTCACAGTCAGGTTCTGATGATGCTGGGGCACGAGATATTCGACCCTGAGATTGGAAAGCGTGTGCTCGTTGATCATGCCTTCATCGTCGCCGCAGGGGAGATTACCAAGGCAGCACGAAACTGGCTTGGCAATAATCTCGATGCCTCTAGGCGTTGTCAGATTCTCTTCATGGACGTGGACGATATTCTGAATCTTTATATCGTTACTAATCTACCGCTCCCTAATGGGGCCAGGCCGGAAATGTCCACAACTATAGATGATGAATTGCCTTTTTGATCTGCTTTAAGCAGAAGGAAAAGCAAGTGTGCATAACCATGCTACTTCGGATTAATTAAACGTTGTGCGTTCAGGCAACCGCACGTGGCGATTATTGGGCATTCAAATTGGTTGAAGAAAAGGAGGCTGATTCATGCGAATGAATAAACAGGAGGCATGGAAGAACTTCAATCTAGGACAAGAGCTGAGCATCTCTGGTACCTTCATTTATAATGGACTACGCCGGTTCCACGAAATGCAGGTGCTTGACAACACCGATGAAATTTTTGAGTTCCTATACAACCTTTCCATCGGGTTCGAGCGGTTGTTGAAGGTTGCCGTTGTCTTCCTAGAACAAAAGGATGACACTGTTCAAGATGCACTTGAGAAATCACTCATCACTCACAACCATTTGGAGTTGCTTCAACGCGTAAGGCAGCATTGCAAGCTCAATCTTGCCTCGCCGCATAACGAATTCCTCTCCCTTCTAGGTACTTTCTATAAATCCCTTCGCTATGATCGATTTACACTTTCGTCCGTGTACGACCTAGACTTAGAGAGAAAAACTCTCTTCGACTTTCTCAGCAAGCACCTCAAAGTGGACTTAAAACAATCACCTGGTTTTTCCGCAACTCAAAACGATACGAGGTACCGCAAATATATTCGAAAAATTGTAACGAAGATTTCGAGTGCTCTCTTTGAAGTGGTACGGGAAAAGGCTCTTGAGCTAAACCTCTACACTTATGAGTTGCGTCATGGTTCGAGAGCCGAAACAATATTCCTAGGTCAGGCTGATCTTCCTGCCGAGGAGGTTCTTTGGAAAGAGTTGTTGGTTTTCTTCATGAATACGGAATCTACCTCAGGTTACCTGGAATTTTTGAGATCGATCGAGCCTCTTGAGTTCGATCCTGAACTAGCAGGAGATTACTTGCAGTGTTTCCAATCAGATGCAGCGAAAGCGGTTGTTTTGGGAGAGTTAGATGAACTATATCGTGAAATAGAAAAACCTGGAGAACGTCGTGAAATGATGAGAGTAATTGGTAATATCAATGTCTATTTTGATCCGCTGGACTCCGACGATGAAGACGAGGAGTTATTGTGATTATTAGGCGATACCCAATCAATGTTCTGGATCTGCACAATCCCAATGGAAATAGCATTAGAATCAGCCCGTAAACTTTTGAAAAAAGGGCTCCTTGAGCAATCGGAGATACTGGCGGACACAGACAGGATTGAGTCGTTGGGGAATACAGGCAGTCAAAGTAATTTCCCCACGTAGTAGGGATCAGAGAAATCTTGGATCTGTGGATTGTGGATACCTGACCTTCTTGGGCTCTACATTGAGAGGAGAATGGAATGCGGGAAAAACCATATTATTCGATACGTACGGGCAAGAACCCGTTCTCAGAGCGATTTGACCTTCCTATGCTTTTAGAGTTATTCCGAACATCCTTCGCTCATTTAGAGGACGAAGGATACTTCCAGGAATCTCTTGGTTATTATTGCGTTGACGCAGGATTTGTTTCCGGCACGCTTGGCCATGACCTAGATGGGGCTCTTCTACTCGAATTACGTAAACGAAACCTTACGCCGATACGAGAGAAGATATGTGGCTACGTGGAAGACGATTTGTTCGACATAATAGAGTTTCTCTACGAGCATTGTTCAAAACCCATCAAACGTACCTACCATAACTTTAACGACTGCGGGTGGCACTGCGAGACTTTTGACCGAGAACCAGGGCGGGAAGAGTTCCGGGCTAAAGTGAATCAAATCTTAGCTCTGTACGGATCAGGATACGAATTGTCGACGGACGGCGAGATTTTAGCCTTGGCAGACACAGGGCTAGAAGGTTTGTTAAAGGCTCCTATTCCAAGTGTTGATCCAGAGAACATTTCGGCACGTGTGGAATCTGCGCGTAACAAGTTTCTCCGTTATAAGTCTTCTATGGACGAAAGACGGG
This sequence comes from Deltaproteobacteria bacterium, assembly GCA_016932115.1. Classification (GTDB taxonomy): domain Bacteria; phylum Desulfobacterota; class DSM-4660; order Desulfatiglandales; family HGW-15; genus JAFGDM01. The sequence continues at coordinate 10,685 of JAFGDM010000159.1, forward strand.
ATGCGATTCGCGATTTAGCTGATGTGATGGAATATCTTCGGCCCAAACTTAAAGATGTTATGGAGTCCGGAGACGAGTCTGACCTCTTCAATCTGGCGAATAACTTTGGTATCCGCCACCACAACTCCACACAGAAGTTGAATTACAACAAACCGATTTGGTACAGCTGGATGTTTTACTACTACTTGGCTACTATTCACGCGACGGTACGACTGATTGAACGACACAAAGCTGATGTGCAAAGCGCAAAGGAAGAATGAAAATAATGAAATACGGTTCCCGCAGTCATGCAGGCAGCCGCAACCCTGAAACTATCAATACAACAGGAGGCTTTTGTAGTGGACATTCCACGGATCTTCAACATCACAGAAAGCGCTCACCGCATTCATAATCCGTTCACACCCGAAAAGTTCGCCGCTCTCGGCAGGGCGTTGCGCCTGGAACCTGGGACCCGTGTGCTCGATCTTGGCAGCGGTTCGGGCGAGATGCTGTGTACCTGGGCACGAGATTTTAAAATTTTCGGTACCGGCATCGACATGAGCCAGTTGTTCTCAGGGCAGGCGAAGCTTCGCGCTGAAGAACTCGGCGTCGCCGACCGGGTCGAGTTCATCCACGGCGACGCTGCCGGTTATGTTGCAGACGAGAAGGTCGATGTGGCAGCCTGTGTCGGTGCCACGTGGATCGGTGGAGGAGTAGCCGGCACCATCGAGCTTCTGGAGAAGAGCCTCCGCACAGGAGGGGTCATCCTCATCGGAGAACCTTACTGGTTGCAGTTGCCGCCGACGGAAGACGTTGCCAAAGGATGCCAGGTCGGTTCGATCTCCGACTATCTCACGCTTCCAGAACTTCTCGCGTCTTTCGGCGAAATGGACTACGAAGTTGTGGAAATGGTTCTGGCGGATCGGGAAGGCTGGGACAGGTACGAGGCGGCCAAGTGGCTGACCATGCGCCGATGGCTAGAGGCGAATCCCGACGATGAACTCGCGAAAGATGTTCGAGCCAAACTGACCTCGGAACCCGAACGCTACGCCAGGTACACGCGTGAATACATGGGCTGGGGCGTGTTCGCGCTTATGGCGCGGTGATGCGGGGCCGGTGGGGCGTACCTGCGGAGAATCCGTCGCTTATGGAAGCCGATATGAGGGGATCAGCTGACGGTACAAATCAAACCTTGGGTTCTGAACGGGGTCGAAGTGATTTTGATCTTGCAGAAAGTGTTGGTATGCCACCTTTTCCTCATGGTTATGGGTCAGAAGCAATTCATTATCCAGCGTCATGATGATCCGGGAATAGTCATCAAAAAAGTGAAACCCGATCTCTCGACATCTACGGTTGCTGTTGAGATCCTGAAAATAAAGTCCCTGTTTCTAAAGTCGGCATTTTCCGGATAGATATAGAGTTACGATACGGTACCTCCGGACCACTCCGTTTTTCTGGCCTTGTTTTTCCTGATGATCCTGTATCCTTTATCCATAGGCAGATGTTGAAGAAATATCTTCTGCTCCTTCCCTTTAATGAGCGCGTGGATGACGGCCCTACGCATTGTACAAAACAGTTCTTATCGATATCTTCGTCCGTGACCTCCCTGGGTGGTATGATGTTCCCAAAGGATCAAAGCTCTACTTTAAAGGAGGTAAGTTTATGCCCGGAGGAGACAAAACAGGACCGAGGGGGCAGGGCCCCAGAACAGGAAGAGGTATGGCTAACAGGAGCCAGGGAGGAATGGGGGCGGGTGCAGGGCCAGGCAGTGATTGTGTCTGCCCGTCCTGCGGAGAGAGAGCGCCCCATCGCCAGGGAAGTCCCTGCACTAGTGAGCGCTGTCCCAAATGCGGTTCCCCAATGGTTCGTGCTTAGCCCGGTAAAAAGGGACAGAGAGGGGCAAAAGGGTTTTTCCAGGTATCTTTTGAACATGTTCTGCCATGGGTCCGGCTGTGCGGGGGGTGTCCGCCGCCATCAGTGGGTTGTCAGATAAACTTGCTTCCGGATTGACGGGTTTTACTTGCCTGCAAGCGCATTTGCCAACATGATGAGCGCGGCTATTATGGCGAGGATCCGGGAAATGGTTTCAGGCTGTTCGGCTTTGTTCTGAGCGTCATTGCGCTCCCCACCAGATCGCCTGCAACGGCGACAGCCCCACAGGGGATTGCCAATGTCCGATCAAACCCGTTATGAAAGGCATTGCCGGTACAACCGTCAGGGAAGTTGCCGCCGTCGCATCCGCTCATGATCACGACGATCGTGAGAATAAGAATGATGCCCACAACCATACAAATGGACATGGCTGCTATTCCCTTTTCTGTTCAGTTTTGGACGCAATGATCAGTTTGTGAAGTTTTCCTCACCACTTTTCGTTCATGATCTCCCTGCGTTTGACCTTGTATTCCTCTTCGGTTATCAGGCTGTCTTTTTTCAAACTTTCGAGTTTGCGCAGTTTTGTCTCAAAGTCGGCGGGGTTTTCCTTATCCGGGGCCACGTCGTACTCGATCACTCCGAGTGACGTTGCCGCAGCAGGGTTATTGGGGGAGGATCGGGACCAGGTCCTGTAATTGCGGATGTTGTAAAAGATCCCCAGTCCGCACGCGATGACCCAGATGAAACCGAACATCGCGATGAGCACATTCATTCCGGTTTCGCTGTTGTTCTCCAGGAGTGCGGAGGAAATAAGGGTGACCCCGAAGAGCAGTAAAAGGGCATTCACGATCGCGCCTGCAAGAGACGCAAAGGGCGAAGGTCTTATCGTTGCTGTGCGTTTTTCCTCTTTCATCTCTTCCAGCCGCCTTTCAGGATCATTTGTGTCTTTTAAAGATATCTCAAAACGTTGCCTTATGTCGCATTTCCTGCAAACCCGGGGTCAGGGGGCAAGGATGTTTTTCGTTGCCCAGAATATCAAAGCCATGACCGCGAACAGGAGCGTCATTCCCCAGCGGATGAGCCATCCGGGTTTTTTCTTTACGAGCCTGTCGAGTTCACCGCGTTCTCTTCCCTCACTCATCGTCAGCTCTCCAATTCAAGTTGATCCCTTACCAGGTTATAGTAGGCTCCCTTTTTTGAGATCAATCCGCTGTGCTCACCCGTTTCGACTATAACCCCTTTTTCGATAACAATGATCTGGTCAGCGTACCTTACGGTGCTCAACCTGTGGGCCACTACGACGACGGTCTTTCCCGTGAAGAACTGCTCGAGGTTATTCATGATGATCGATTCGTTCCGGGTGTCGAG
>JAFGDM010000160.1 GCA_016932115.1 Deltaproteobacteria bacterium
CAACGCCGGAATCGAAGAGTTTCAAAAAGCCGAAGTGTTACCAATTTTCTAAGAGATAATCTCTCAGATTTGAAAAGTTAGAATCTATGGACGACCGGGGGAAATTAAAAGCCTTTGTCCGGGTTGAATGGTTGCATTTTTGTTCAAATTGTTGAGTCGTAGAAGCTGCTCAAGCGTAATTCCGTACTTAGCGGTTATGCCGTAAAGAGTGTCTCCACGGCGAACCTCATGAACCTGCATTTTAGCCTGAGCAGCCGCTTTCGGCGCTTCCGGCAAAGCCCTTGCTTTTTCCACTTGCTTGGCCAGATGATCAAGGCGTTCGGAGACGGCTTTACCAGAAGCGACCAACCCGGCTTGGGTCTCTTGTAGAGATTTCAATTGGGATTCGAGAACTGCGATTTTTTTTAGATTACCCTCAAAGAGAGCCAGTCTATTTTCAGCCTGGTCAATCCTCCTTTGAACGGGAGTCAGGTCCGGTTTACCGCTTCCCCTGAGGAAGAGGAAAATGAGGAAGATTATAATTGCGGCTCCCAGCCCCATAATAAGAATGAGCTTTCCGGAAGGCCCGGAACCGTAAGAACCCTTTTGGAGCCGAAGGCGAAAATCATCTTTTCGGCTTTTTACTAAATCTTCGGCCATGTCTTCAAAAATTTCCTGTGTGTCGGTGTCGACCTCTGGTTTCATAGATTGTTCCTTTCACGGAGTCCGTAAGCTTCTCAACACAATGATAATGACTTCCTAAAAAGTCGGCTATTAGAACGACGCAAAAAAGCTTCATTTACAGGGCGCGCAGAGGCTGCGGCCGGTGTTGTTTTTTTAGCTTAAAAAGGAGCGAATGGCAACAGGCTTAACCGGGCTTCTCACGGAAAATGGAGGAAATTCTTTTGCGGTTGTTTTTTTCAAAGCTGACAGGATGTCGTAGACAAGGGGCGCACATATTCTTCCCTGGCAGTTGCCCATGCCGATCCGCAGCGCTCTTTTGAGTGCTGCCGGCGTGTCGTAGCCGTCCTTCACAGCCCGCGTGACATCAGCCATCTTCACATCTTCACAGCGGCATATGGTGACCTCACCGGGAATAGAGAGGAAGGCCTGATCCGGCATCCTGTGGAGATTATTGAAGAGGATTCCAAAACGAAGATGGCGGTTTCTCTGTCGTTTAAGATGAATCAGACGTTTTGGATCTACCTCTCTGCCCAGTTTATTAAGTATGCCGAATGCGGCCAATCGCCCTTCATCCATGGATTTTAGCGCACCGCCGATGCCTGTGATCTCGCCTGCTGCGAATACTCTATCCTCACTTGTTTGGAGATCTTCGCCTACTCGGACCACCCAACCGCCCTTCCCACCGTCATGATCGATTGCGCATCCTGCAAGTTGGGCGAGCTCGATGTTAGGGACAAACCCGTGGCCCAAAGCAAGAGAATCGGTCCTGTAAATCATCTCTGTTCCTTTGAGGAGAGAACCGTCCTTCCCAATCTTGGCGGCGACAACCGCACTGAGTCCGGGGCCCCCTCTTGCTTCCACAACCATAGTTCTGAGATGATAAGGAACTCGGGCCAGAAAGACTTGTGCCGATTCGACAATGCCTTCCGTGACCTTTGAAAACTGTTGGATCCCCCGTGTCAGCAAGAGGAATTTTTCACGAGCTCCACCCATGTCAAGAACAGAGAGGAGCCTGCCCCCATTTTTCAGGAACTCGCCGGCTACGGCAAGCAGAAGAGGGCCAATGCCGGCTATAAGCATTCTTTTGGAAGGCAAAACCCCGTAACTTTTCATCAAGATTTGGGCCGCCCCCGTAGAAATCACACCGGGCAGCGTCCAGCCTTTAAAAGGCATAAACCTTTCTCTGGCTCCGGTGGCAAGGAGCAGCATTTTTGATGCCACGGAGATCATTCTTTCTTCCCTCTCAACAAGAAGCATACCCCGTTCATCGATATCAAGGACATTTGTGCGGTTAAGAACCTCGATGGGTTGACTTTTTATCCGGCCGATCAGGCGAAATCCGTAACCCATTATTCCACCTGCAGACGATCGTTTTCCAGACCAGGGTGGGGACCTCAGCAACTGGCCGCCTAAGTGGAGGTTTTCGTCAAGGAGCAAAACTCTAAGACCTCGTTCCGCGAGTATATCTGCCGCCGAAAGACCGGCGAAACCGCTACCCACGATAACAACATCACATGTCTTCCGAATCATCGATGCCTATCTCCATATGATCTTCTACGTCGGTCATACAAGCGCGCCGATTGGGGCTTCCGTTCACGGATACAAGACATTCGTAACAAACGCCCATGCCGCATAAGGGCCCGCGATTTTCGCCGTCGATTCGGCTTTTCCTTAAAACCCTGCGACCTGCAGCGATCAACGCGGCGAGCACGGTTTCACCGTGATATGCGACAAGCCCCTGCCCATTGACAAAAACCTTGATTTTGGGCCCTCTGGAAATTGACGGGATTCTTAAGTCTTGGGTCATGACGGCTCCTTCGGAATAAACCTTTCAAGAGAGAAAGGCTCTAGGGAAATGCTTGTTTTACCGTCCGCTATGAGCTCGGCTATGAGTTGTCCGGTGATGGGGGAAAGAGCTATTCCGTCTCCCTCATGCCCGGCGGCCATGATAAAACCCTCCGGGGTTGAGACCTTGCCCAGGATAGGGAGGCCATCCGGCGTATAAGGGCGCAAGCCTGCAAAGGTTCTGATCAGGTGAGCTTCCTTCAGTCGCGGAAGGATAGGGGTGACTTCCATAAGGATTGTTCTTATTGCATCCCGTGTTGTGCGCTTGTCAAAACCGACGAACTCTCTTGTTGAACCCAGAAGGAAGTTTCCGTTCCCGGTCTGTTCGATGGAGAAACCCGGATTTTGGCCCTCGGCTAATGCGGGATCGTACTTGGCAGCGATATATCGTGCGGAAAGCAGGCATCTCGTCAGGATCGGCGGGAGAACCTCGGTGACAAGGAGCTGGCCTCGCCGGGGCGCGACGGGAATAGTAAGGCTGAGCAAATCCCCTACCTGTGATGCAAAAACGCCCGCTGCGTTTACCACCGATCGGGTTGCAACAACATTCTGAGGGGTAACGACGGCATAAATACGGTTGCCTTTTACATGAAAGCCGGTTACCGGGGTGCGGGCGAAAAGCTTTGCTCCATGCCTTTTCGCAGCCTTTAGAAAAGCGTAGGTTAGGCAGAGAGGGTTGACTTGGGCATCCAGGGGGCAGAAGGTGGCTGCCGCGATGTTGGGGCCAAGACACGGTTCGAGTTCACGTGCTTGGTGTAAATCTAGAAGGGAGACGCCGAGGTTGCCCCTTTTCTGCTCTTCCATGAAGGGTGCCATGGCCTTGAGCTCCAGGTCGCTTCTGAAAATGATCATCCCTCCGTTACGCCGCAACTCGATGTCCGAACCCAATTTTTCGGGCAGATCTTCGAAAATTCGTCTACTCTTAAGGGCAAGCGCAAGATGGAGGCCCGGCTTTTTGCTTTGCATAAAAATCATGCCGTCGCAGGCGCCGGACGTCCCCGACGCAAAATCGGATCTTTCCAGGAGCAAAACGCCAATCTTTTTCTTGGATAGATAATAAGCTACCGAGGCTCCTATGACGCCCCCTCCGATAACAATCACATCTGCGCTGCGCGGTAACAGGGTTTCGCTCCATCAAAAGGGATGGTTCCTAAATTCTCACAGGCATACTAAGAGATTTGATCGATTCGGGCAAGAGGCCTTTCGAGCAAAACAGGTTATTCGGTCTCAAAACCCTATTTCCAAAAACAATCTCATTGCCGGAATCCCAATTAAATGCTATCATTCCCATACATTTAGACATGAACGGGTGGATAGGGCCATGTTTAACGAATGCAAACATCTTCATGACATCCTTGACGCTCAGAAAGCTATTATTGAGCGTCATGTGGATCAACATAAGTGGTTTCAAGGAATCGAAGACAAGGAACGAGCGGTATGCGATTTCATTGAGAAATACGGTTTCATCATGCGGGAGTTTTACTGCTCACGAATCTGCGTGGACCGTTTTGAATGTGAGCTTGCCCAGAAATACGATCCCCGTTAAGGCGCGTTTCACTCTTTACCATGCTTGATGTTCGCGGTTTTTCAAACATCTGAGCTTTTGCGATTCCGGACTGCCTTATCGATCGGAGTTCCTAGTGCGACGGTATTACGCCTCTGTTGATTCCTCCCTCAGACCTTGCCGAAATCGTTTTCTGAAAGTCCGCAGATGCGTCGGAGAATGCAGAAAGCCTAAGCCGGTTGCGGATTCGGTAGGATCATGCAAGCGCCGAGAGCGTTAAGATTGCGAGGTTGCCCAATATGTGAATGGTGATCGGCACGAGCAGGTTGCCTTCCACTTCGTATGCAGCGGCAAAGACTAATCCTCCTATAGCCTGCGTAAAAGGAAAACCACGATTTATGGGATGAGAAAAAACAAATAGAAGGGTCGAGACAATCAGTCCTGTGGCAACTCCCCATCGTCTGAAAAATCCGTAAAGCAATCCCCGATAAACCATTTCTTCCGTCAAAGGCGCCAAAATCCCTCCTACCAAAAAGAGGAGAACCATGTCTCGGGCATTACCGGGAAGAGACCCTCGAATCATGTGTAGCGCATTAATACCATTTAAGAAAAGAAGAAAAAAGGCACAGAGGGCAAGAGCGCCGAAAGCCAGGGACCAAAGTACTCCTTTGCGGAATCCATGAAGCCATCCTGAACGTTCGAGACCGATGGAGGCGGCCCCGCCGGATGAGATCATGGCAATCCATACCACAAGCACGCTTTGAATCAACCTTGTTGCTCCCAGAGCTGCGATGGAGGAGCCCAAGGAGGTCAGTCTCAGAAATCCCTCGAGAATCGACACGGCCGAAAGCGAGAAGACGAGGTTTTTCACCGTGAGATGCTTTGCTTCCATCCAAGAGCCCTCAGCGCCTTGTAAGCATTCCATTGGCTGTACCAGTCTTTTGACGTCGTGAGTTTTGTCAGAATGGGCCGAATCCCGGCGGGGTCCTTTCTTTTTCCAAACGCCCTAAAGGCTGCCGAAACAACGTTCGGATGCGGATCATCCAGTAAGGACAAGAGATCCTTGAAAGTATGGGTCTCTCTGCCTGCTCCGAGCGCATTCGCGAGCCAGTATTTCTCCGGGACCGAGGCTTTTTGCATGAGATTTCGGTAAGCCGGGTAGCGAGCCGCATCGAGTCCTTTGTAATGAATGAACTTGAGCGCCGCCACCCTCATTCTCCAATCGCCGGACTGCAAGGCCGGATCAACTTGCTGAACGCCGTGGATTGTTGTTCTGCCAAAGAAAAAAAGGAGGAAGAGGACAATCCCTGCGGCAAAGGCTAGGAGGGTGGCGGCAACAGGAGATTTCTCTGCAGGAAAGACAAGGCTCACAAAGATAAACAGGATTCCGTAAACGACAAGGTAGAGGAATAGCGGGAAACCTATGAGAAGAGAGATCAGGGTGATTTTACGGAAAAATCGTTCTCTGTCCGCTTCTCTGGAAAATAAAGCCAGCCACGCGCCCGAAGAAGCCAGAAACTCCCGCACATTGATCCGGATAACACACCTTCCCTTTTTTTCAAGAAGGAGTTCTTGGTCATTTTGCATAAGAACGAGATCGGCTGCGGTTTCATTCTTCACAAGGAGATAGTCGTGATTGAGAAGCTCATTTTGAAGTGTTTGAGACAACATTTCGTCTTTCATCTGCCCTAAATAGACCGATCTAAGCAGCTTCTCGTGTAGGGGCTTCAATATTTCCGCAGGATATAAAGTGTAACGATAATAGAAATCATTCACTTTCGAGCCCGCCGAATGGCTCAAGAGCAAAGAATCTCGAATATCCAAAAAAAATGATCCACCCAACTGGGTGGACCAAAGTAGAGCGAGAAAAAAAGGAGCGAGGACATGGAGGAGTAAACGACGACTAAACCTCCCTATAGAATCTCGAAACAACCATTTTGAAGCGATGATGAAAACAAAAGGAGGGATTACCAGAAAATATAATGTCGCCATCAGTGAAGGGCCGCGGAGATTCAAAGTGAGAAGAGAAGCCGTCCAGACAACGAGGAGGATCAGCAAAAAGGCGTTTTTACGGCGTATGCACCGGTGCCGAATCCATGCGGCCATAAGGGAAAGAAGTGTTAGGAAGGTGCCTAGGCTGAGGGTTAAAAAAATTCCTCCGAGAACCGCCGACCTAACCTCCAGGAGGAGAGGGAGAATATGGGAGTTGGGCACGATGAGGTACCCGGTGTCCCTTAGGGTTTGCATTCTTTCGTATAAGGCCAGGTTAGAGAGGTATACATGCAAGGATGCAATGACTTGGGCGGCCGCAAGACCCGAAAGAATAATGAGAGCGGCGAAGAAAAACCTGGATCTGTGAGATATTTTTTGTGGAGGATCGGTAGGAAACAAGACTCTCCTCTCGAAAACGCCTTTGACGAAAGCATCATAGGATCATCGGTTCGAAAACTCAATATAAAGACCTACATAAAACGTAACCAAATTGTTACCATAAAACAATTTTTAAACTGTCTTATCGATTGATATTCGTTTATATTCCATCTTCTGCTATTCTCTGTCTTGTGGTAAAAAAAATGTTGATGATTTCGTAAAAAGTCTTCAATTGGGACGGCACAGTAAAAAGCTCCGGATGCAAGGCGCGCGAATCCGCCGGACAAGTCTTGAGGAATGAGGCGTACATAGAAGTACGCCGCAGTGACGAAAGATGAAGCGCAAAGCCGCAGATGGACTTTTTACGAGGATTAAAAATACGACGAAAAAGAGGAATTTGGGCATGGATGAGCCTGTCCTTTCTGCGATCAGGAGAGAGGTTGAGAAAGAAAGTTTTTCAAAGAAGATGGGGCTCAGACTTGTGGAGCTCGGGCTCGGATACGCCGTTGTGGAGATGATACCTCAGGAAAACAACGCCAACATTTTCGGCATGACCCATGGGGGAGCTATTTTTTCCCTAATCGACGAAGCCTTTCAGGTTTCCTGCAATGCCCATGGAACTGTAGCGGTGGCCCTGAGTATGGCGATTACCTACTACGCACCACCCGGGAAGAATAGCACGCTGAGGGCTGAGTCTGTGGAGCTTCACCGATCCAGAAAAACCGCCACATACGACATCAAGGTCAGGGATGAGCAGAACACCCTGATCGCTTCCTGCATGGCTGTCGCCTTCCGGAAAAACGAAAAACTACCCTTCCTGGAATAGCTTCCGGACTAGCCGGAGACCTGTCGCAGCAGAAGGGTCCGACTGTGCTCAAGCTTGGCCGGACAGGCCCACAGGCGGACCCGTGCGAAAGCGTGACCCTATAGTGCGCCGGGGCGACGAGAGAAAAAGAATCACGAACGGTGTTCGGGCCTTCTTCGAAAAGGTTTTGCTTTTGACGTAGATTATTGATAATAAGCATATTTGTGCCGGTTATTCCCTATTCGTTATTGAATCACGGCTTGGAGTCAGGGCCTTTTTAAGGACAACCGAATAAGGATGAATGGGAAAATATGGATAAGAAGGTCCTAATACCCCGGGAAAGGATTCGAGAGCGAGTGCAGGAATTGGGCGTGCGATTATCCGAAGACTACAGAGGGAAGGAACCTGTTCTGATCGGCATACTCAACGGCGTTGTTTTCTTTTTTGTAGAACTCGTCATGGCCATGTCGATCCCCCTGAGAATAGATTTCATCAAAGCCTCCAGTTACGGCTCCTCCATGACTTCAAGCGGTAAAATCCGGTTGCTGAAAGGACTGTCTCTCCATGTGAAAAATCAGGACCTTATCCTTGTGGAAGATATTGTGGATACGGGATTGACGTTGAAACACATTCTGGATAATCTGCGAACGCAGGAACCGGCCAGCATCAAGATCTGTGCTCTAATCGACAAAAAGGAGCGTCGCAAGCAGCCCATTAACCTTGACTATTGCGGCTTTACGGTGAACGAAGGGTTTCTGGTAGGCTATGGTTTGGACTTTAATGAGCAATACAGATACCTGCCGGATATCTGTGTCATTGAGTAGACCTACGCATCTGATCTCAAAAAGGAGGCAGATATGATCATAGAGTGCGATAAATGCAAATCCCTGTTCAGACTCGATGAAGGCCTTCTGAGAGAAGAGGGCTCAAAAGTCAGATGCTCTGTGTGCAAGCATGTCTTCATTTCCTACCCGCCCGGAGCGGAAATCGTTGCGAAGGAAAATCAGAGGTCCATAGATCAGAGGCTGGGAGAAACCGTGACTCTGGAGTCGTCCTCCGTTTTCGAAGAAGAAGCGCGGGAGTCTTTGCCGGAGCATTTAGAGGACGAGAATTTTGAGGCGGTTTTTGAGGAAGAGGGGGAAGAAGGATTTGATCTTATCATGGAAGATCAGGAAGGGGGCGAGATCGAACCGGGACCGGCGCTTGTGAAGCCGCCGGCGCTAAAAGCCAAAAAGATCAAGCCGGATGCCGACCGCGAAGTTTTAACGAGCGCAGAAAAAGAACTTCGAATCCCGGCAAGAAGAAGAGGTAACTCCAAACTGCTTCTAATCATTTTTGTGATCCTCCTTCTTCTTTTCGGCGGTGCGGCGGCGATCGTCTATTTTTCCCCGGAGCTTGTCCCGGATCGACTGACTTTTCTCAAAACCGCCCGCAAGACGGAACCCGCGGACCTGGGTGTGCAGAGACTCCGCTTCACATCCGTGACCGGAGTCTTCATTCAGAACCCTGATGCAGGTCAACTCTTTGTTGTAAGGGGAGCGATTTCAAACAACTATCAATCTAGCCGAAGTTATGTGCTGGTCAAAGCCTCCATCCTTGATGACAAGGGGAAAGTCGTGAAGACCAAGGTTGCCTATGCAGGGAATGTTTTTACGGAGGATGAACTTCAAAACCTCTCGATGGAGCAAATTGATCAAGGATTGAGGGAAAAAGCCGGAAAGGCCGACGCGAACGTTGATATCAAACCTCAGGCCTCCGTGCCTTTTATGGTTGTATTCGAGAAGCTTCCCGACAATCTGAGTGAGTTTACGGTGGAGCCTGTCAGTTCATCACCGGGCCGGTAGATTCTTCGAGTGATGGAATAAAGCCGTTATTGATTTTGATGGGGATGGTGTATTAATGTGGGATTTAATGGAGTTGTAACCGGTTTCAAGTGAACGTTAGGAACAGGTTGAACACTAACCCAAAACCAAAAGGAGGGTGTTATGAAGCTAGGAAAAGTTGTGATGGTGGTGGTTTTGGCTCTGGGGCTTTCGGCATTTGCTCCGCAGGCTATGGCAAAGACGGACGTCCTGTTCGGAGGAGCCTCCATCGTAGGGGTTTATTATCAGGTTGCCCTTCAAATCAGCAACTTGATGAACAAGAACATGGGAGATAAGTACAATTACATCGGCAGGCCCACAGGCGGATCGGTTTTCAACATCAATGCCATAATCAGGGAAACCTTTGATTTCGGCGTGGCTCAGTCGGACCGTAATTTCCAGGCATTTAAAGGCCTTGCCGACTGGCAAGGGAAACCGGTTACAAATATGCGAAGCGTGTTCAGCATGCACCCAGAAACGGTCATGCTTGTGACAAGGAAGGACACGGGGATCAAAAAGGTTGCGGACATCAAGGGAAAGCACATCAACATCGGCAACCCGGGTTCGGGTCAGCGTTTTAACGCCGAGGAGGTGTTAAAAATTTACGGCATTGATAAGGACAAGGATATTACTGCCGAAGGGTTGCAGCAGCACGAAGCTTCACGAGCCCTGGTGGACCGCAAGATTGACGCCTTCTTCTACACGGTGGGCAACCCCAGTGCGGCCATCGAAGAGCCCGCCCAGTCTGTGGATATGGTCATGATCCCTCTGGACCATCCTGATATCAAAAAACTGGCTGAAGAAAAACCTTACTATGTGTATACCAAGATTCCTGCCGGCACTTACAAGGGCGTGGATTACGACGTGCCCACCTATGCGGTGACGGCCACTGTGATCAGCCACGAGAAGGTGCCGGATGAAGTCGTCTATGACATGGTGAAAACGGTTTTCGAGCGCCTGGATGACCTCAAGAAATCTCATGCGGCTTTCCGGATTCTTGAGCCCAAGCAGATGCTCCAGGGCCTGTCCGCGCCTTTCCATCCCGGGGCGATCAAGTACTACAAGGAAAAAGGCTGGATGTAGAACATCGTGCCAAAGAGGCCATTAGGCCCCTTTGGCATTTTTCGCAATGTTGACATAGCTATGCGTCGCTCCGCAATAGGAGCGGTGGTAGCAATTTGACATTTGGATTTTCTCGTTTGTCATTATGGGAGCGAATCTTTCGCCTTGTACATTGCGCCGAGTACCATGCACCATTTTTCGCTTAATCCATCATTTCATTTGGCTGTCGTCGGCAACGCGCTATTCATGGTACGCGGCTTCCCGCATCGCTTTGCAAATGCTGCGTGTTTTGGGGATGTCCCTGGTCAGGCTTCATCAACTTCCTATTCCAAATGAGGTTGAATCCCTATGGTCCCGACTCCAAGTTCCAGCAAACAGGACTCGAAGAGCGAAAAGAAACCATTGCGAAAGGTTGGGGAATCCGCTGAAGAGATTATGGCCAGGGCCGAGGCGGGAGGCAGGGCCCCCAAGAGCCGGACTGCTTCCTGGGTCATCACCTTGCTGTGTTTGGGTTGGTCGGCATTCCAGCTCTACATCGCTTACCGACCTATTGACTCCCACGTAGCCAGGGCCTGGCACCTGGCTTTTGCTCTGTCCCTGGCCTTTCTTGTTTATCCGGCCTACAAAGAGCACAGGCCTCCGGTTTGGATAAGAAGGCTTCAAAAAATATTTCCTTTTATCGGTAGGCGTCCCATCGTCACCCGCATCCCTTACCTGGATATCCTGTTCGCCCTGGCAGCCTCGTGCTCCTCCCTGTTCATCTGGTGGGATTTTGATAAACTGGTCTGGCGACAAGGCATGCCCAGCCTGACGGATATGATTTTCGGCACGATCCTGATTATCGTTCTGCTGGAAGGGGCCAGGCGCTCTCTCGGACCTGCCCTGGCCGTCCTTGCGGGGGTTTTCTTGCTATATACCGTGGTCGGCCCTTACCTACCTGAAATCCTGCGGCACCGGGGCGTGCCTATGGATTTCATAATCAGCGACATGTATTTGACCACAACGGGCATCTTCGGGGTGCCCCTGGGGGTTTCAACGGATTTTGTATTTCTCTTCGTGCTTTTCGGCGCTTTGCTGGACAAGGCCGGGGGAGGCAAATTTTTCATTGACGTGGCTTTCTCAGCGCTCGGCACCTTTCGGGGAGGGCCGGCCAAAGCTTCAGTCGTGGCGTCGGGTCTGACCGGGCTTGTTTCCGGCTCATCCATTGCCAACACGGTCACAACCGGGACCTTTACCATCCCACTCATGAAAAAAGTGGGCCTTCCCGGTTATAAAGCAGCGGCTGTGGAAGTGGCGGCATCTACCAACGGCCAGCTCATGCCCCCCATCATGGGTGCGGCAGCTTTCATTATGGCCGAGATTCTGGGCATCCCCTACCTCGATGTGGTTCGGGCTGCCATTATTCCGGCGCTCATTTCCTATATGGCGTTGTTTTACGTGGTGCACATGGAGGCGCTCAAGCTCAACCTGAAGGCCATTGCCAGGAAAGATCTGCCCCTGTTTTTCAGCACCTTTATCCGAGGGTGCTATTTTCTTATCCCTCTGGGCATTTTGATTGTCTATCTGGTAGTTTTGCGTCGATCTCCCATCATGGCCGCTCTCCTGGCTGTGGAGTCCGTCGTCGTGATCATGCTCGTTCAGCGGCCCGTGATTGCATTTCTGAAAATGGGCTTTGAGCATAGGGCCGGCACCCTTGATCCTTCCGTGGACCTAAAAAGCGCCCTATGGAAAGCCTTTCTGGTGGGGGTCGGGGACGTTTGGAAAGGCCTGATTGCCGGGGCGAGGAACATGGTCACCGTGGGTGTGGCCACTGCAACCGCAGGAATAATCGTGGGCGTGGTGACCAGCACAGGCCTGGTGGGGCGATTCATTACTCTCATTGATACCATATCCATGGGAAACGTGGTGCTCATGCTCATCTTTACGGCCATGACCAGCCTTATACTGGGCATGGGCATGCCCACAACAGCCAATTATATTATCATGGCCACGCTCACGGCTCCGGTGATTGTGAAGCTTGGCGGGGATGCCGGCCTGGTATTTCCCCTGATTGCAGCCCACCTTTTTGTTTTCTACTTCGGAATTCTTGCGGACGATACGCCGCCGGTGGGGTTGGCCGCTTACGCCGGGGCCGCCATTGCCCGGTCCGATCCCATTAGGACCGGCATCCAGGGATTTACCTATGATTTGCGCACGGCCATTCTGCCCTTCATCTTTCTCTTTAATAACGAAATGCTGATGATCGCCGGAGTGACGGAAACAGGGGGCATCATTTGGTTGGATAGTCCGTTACGTATCGGCTGGGTTTTTTTCTCAAGCCTCATCGCCATGTTCGCCTTTGCCTCTGCGTTGCAGGGGCAACTGGTTGAGCGATGCAACCTGTTTGAAAGGTTTCTTCTCCTGGTTGTGGCCGCTTCCACGTTCAGAGCCGGCGCCGTTGAACCCTATGTTCCCCTGGGTACCGTAGGCATCCGCATTATTGGCATAAGCACTTATTTTGCCCTGTGTGCGTTTCAGAAGTACAGGGGGAAGGCCCGACGCGCCTCGGGCCGAGCGAAGTGAGGATTAGGGGATTAGAGGTCGCAACATTTTGAAAAGCATGAAGGAGACGTGTTGATGGAACATCCACTTGACAGAGTATTCAACCCTCGATCCGTTGCCGTGATCGGAGCTTCCGAGGTTCCCGGAAAGGCGGCGGAGAGAAGAACAAGGAGCCTGATCGAAGGAGAATATGAAGGCGACATTTACCTGATCAACCCCAAGCGATCCGAGCTTTTCGGCAGAAAGGCCTACCCGAGCATCGCGGCTGTGGAAAAAAAGGTGGACCTGGTCATGATCGTGGTTGCGCCGAGGTTTCTTGTGTCCGCGGTCAAAGAGAGCGTTACAATGGGTGCCAAAGGGATTATTATCATTACCGCAGGCCTTGGGGAGAGCGGTGAAGAGGGGAAGAAGATCGAAGCCCAGATCTTGGCGGAAGCGGCAAAAACAGGGGCCTGTGTGATCGGCCCCAATTGCAGCGGCATGTTCAGCGCCTCCGGGAACATTAATCTTCTGGGTGTTCCTCGCCTTCAAAAAGGCTCTGTCTCCGTCCTTGCGCAGAGCGGGAACGTGATCGATTCGCTGACCCACTATGCAGGGGTTAGGGGGGCTGGGTTCAGCAAGATCATCAGCCTCGGCAACGCAATCGGCGTCAGCTTTCCCGATTACATCGAGTATTTGAAAGACGATCCGGATACCAAGGCCATCATGGTCTACCTGGAAGGGATCAAGGATGGAAACAAGCTGATCCGGGTGGCAATGGATACCGCAAAAGAAAAGCCCGTCATTGCTCTCAAGGTAGGAAGATCCACGGCCGGCGCCAGGGCGGCCGCGTCTCATACGGGGTCGCTTGCAGGAGATGAGCTCATTGTGGACGCCGCATTCCGGCAGGCGGGAATCGTGCGGGTCACCAATGTGGACGAGCTTTTCGATGTAGCCCACACGTTCAGCTCATGTCCTCTACCAAGAGGCAATCGCGTAGCCATTCTTTCTGAAGGGGGGGGGGACAATTCCATTGCCGCCGATAACGCTGAAAGCCATGGCATGGAGGTCCCTGTTCTTTCCAAAGCGACTCAGGAAAGGATGGAGCCTTTCCTTTTGGAAGGGATGCCTGCTTCCAACCCGATCGATTACGGCGGAACGGCTGAAGAAAATCCTCACATGATCACAGAGTGCGTCAAGGTATGCCTCGAAGATGACCAGGTGGACGGGGTTTACATCACCGGATTTTTTGGGGGATTCAAGGATATTATCGCACCCCATGTCGCCGAGCTTGAAGAGCAGACATCCAGGGAGCTGGTGGATCTGGTCAGGACAAAGCAGAAACCGGTTTTTGTACACACGAGTTTTGCAAGGGAGCACATCACGTCTCTTGACATTTTAAAAGACGGAGGCATCCCGGTTTTTGAATCTTCTGAGAGGACGGCTCGGTGCTTGAGCGCGTTGATGAAATTCAGCCTGAACCGGAAAAAGTTCAAAACCATGCCGCTGCTTGGAACGAAGGGAAAGGAGCACCCTGAGGTCAAAAGCCTTTTTAAGAAGGCCACGGATGAGAAAAGAAACAGTTTGTTGGAGAACGAATCGCGAGAACTCCTCAAGAACTACGGCATGGTCCTGCCTGAAGCCGAGCTTGCACGAAGCCCGGAAGAGGCTGCCGAGGGGGCGGTAAGGATCGGGTTTCCAGTGGCCATGAAGGTGATTTCTCCCGATATCCTGCACAAGTCGGATGCAGGAGGGGTAAAACTTAATATAGCGGACAGAAAGGCTGCGGCCGGAGCTTTTGAGGAAATCCTGGCAAATGCTTCAAAAGTGACGGCAAAAGAGCGGGTCATGGGTGTTATGCTATTACCCATGGTTCCAAAGGGGCGGGAGTGTATCGCCGGCATGATCCGGGACAGGCAGTTCGGGCCCGTGATTATGTTCGGGCTTGGAGGGATCTTCGTTGAGGTTTTGAAGGATGTCTCTTTCAGGGTTGCACCTCTGAGAGAGCAGGATATCGATGAGATGATCCACGAGATCAAGGGGTACAAGCTCCTCACGGAAATAAGAGGAGAAAAGGCCAAGGATATAGGGGCCGTCGGAGATATCCTGGCCCGGCTCAGCGATATCGCCGTGGACAACCCGGAGATCCGGGAGATCGATCTCAACCCTGTGATTGTCCACGAGAAGGGTGCGTCAATTGTAGACTCAAGGATCATTTTGGCGGGTTGGTAAAAAGGGGAAAAATCATGGAATTTGAGTGTATTCTTTATGAGAAAAATCAAGAAGAAGGAATCGCAGTCATCAAGTTGAACAGGCCCAAGGTCATGAACGCCATGAACAAGCAGCTCTGGGTCGATTTCCAGGCCGCCTTGGAGGACGTGAAAAATGACGCGGACATGAAGGTGCTCATTATCACCGGCGAGGGGAGGGCTTTTTCCACAGGGGCGGACCTCAAAGAGTCCAAGAACCGGACCGTGGAGCAGTACCGCGATTACCTTGTCGAGCTCCAGGAAACATCAAGAAAAATTATTCGATTCGAGAAACCGACCATTGCCGCGATCAACGGCTATGCTCTGGGATCAGGTTATGAGTTGGCGCTGGCTTGCGACATCCGGATTGCTGCCGAGGAGGCGCAGATAGGGTCTCCTGAGGCCAGGGTGACTTCTTCCGTGACCGGAGGGGCAATGAGACTTGTTCAAGATCTGATCGGGCCGGGCAAGGCGAAAGAGTTGCTCTTCACCGCTGAATATATTGATGGGAAAGAGGCTGAAAGGATCGGCTTGGTAAACAAGTCGGTGCCTCTGGAAAAGCTTATGGAAGAAGCGAGAGGAATGGCCGGGAAGATCGCCAAGAATTCCTCTTTTTCAATTACCATGATCAAGAGGGGATTGAACATGGCTCGGGGAGAGGTAAGCCTGGAGGCTTTGATGGATTTTGAGTTGGAGGCATGCCTGGCCTGTGTATTCACCAAGGAAAGGCAGGACTCTCTGAAGGCGTTTGAAGAAAGGAAGAGAGACTAAACCTTGCTTGCCTTGCCGACCGACCGGCAACGGGACGCAATCTTGTCTGGTTATTTGTTTAATGTTGAGGGCTCGGAGTTCAGGAGGAGGGCTAGGCAGTAAGTTATAGTGGGGGTTTATGTGAAATTTGTCCTAGCAGATTTTATTCGGGGATAAGAGTGGGCAAAAAAATCAAAAAGGAAAAAGTCAAAGCCATTGTTATAAGAAAAGACTTTTGCAAGGGTTGCGGGATTTGTGTGGCGTTTTGCCCGGGGCACGTGCTTGAAATGGGAGAGGACGACAAAGCTTTTGTAAAAAACATAGAGGCGTGCACGGCCTGTCGTCTTTGTGAGATGCGCTGTCCGGACCTTGCGATCGAACTCCATACCGAAGCAGGCGGCTCTGATACGGCGGACGGGAGCGAAGAGGGCAGGATGGAAAGCGTGGAGCAAAGAGCATAACGCGCCGAAACCGCAAATCGAAATGCGGAAATCCCAATGGTGAATGTTTGTGAGTTTATGAGACATGATAGATTCATCAGATCTTTGAGATCTAATAATTAGAGAGAGACGTATGGGTGATCATCTTATTTTTGTGCAAGGCAATGAAGCCTGCGTGGAGGCGGCGCTCTATGCGGGTCTTGGTTTTTTCGCAGGGTATCCGATCACTCCTTCAACGGAGATCGCCGAACTCCTCTCCCTCCGGTTGCCGCAGAGAGGCGGGAAATTCATTCAGATGGAGGATGAGATCGCCTCAATGTGCGCCATCATCGGCGCTTCCCTGACGGGTTTGAAATCGATGACCGCCACCAGCGGCCCTGGTTTTTCCTTGAAACAAGAAGCCATCGGCTATGCGATCATGACCGAGGTGCCTTGCGTGGTGGTGAGTGTGATGAGAGGGGGCCCGTCAACGGGATTGCCCACCAAAGTGAGTCAAGGAGATGTGATGCAGGCTCGCTGGGGAACACACGGCGATCATGCGGTCATTGCCCTTACGGCGTCCAACCACCAGGATCTTTTCGCAATCACGGTTGAGGCCTTCAATCTTGCGGAGACCTACCGGACGCCGGTGATTCTCCTTTTTGACGAAGTTATCGGCCATATGCGGGAAAAGTTGATCGTCCCGGAGCCGGGGGAGATTCCCCTGGTTCAACGACTCCGGACATCGGTCCGGGAAGGGACAGACTATCACCCTTATCTGCCGAGAGAGGACGGCCGGCTGCCTATGTCGGATTTTGGAGGAGTGCACCGCTACAACGTAACCGGGCTTATGCATGATATGTGGGGTTTTCCTACCGACAACCCGCAGGTGGCCTACGGGCTGATGCGCCATCTCTTTGACAAGATTGAGGGACATGTTACGGAGATCGCCAGGATGAAGGAATTTTTTCTGGATGACGCCGAAACCGTCTTGATCTCCTATGGGTCGGCCGCGCGGTCGGCCTTACACGTGGTGGAGAACCGCAGAGCTAGGGGTGAGCGAATGGGGTTGCTGGAGCTGCAGACACTGTGGCCCTTCCCCTCCGGCGCCGTGCGGGAGAGATGCAACCAAGCCAAATTTGTCGTGGTTGTGGAAATGAACATGGGGCAGATCCTTTTGGAGGTCAAAAAAGCGGTGGATGATCCTGAAAGGGTTTTTCTTGCAAACCGTATCGACGGCACGTTTATCAGCCCCACGGACATCCGCAACATTCTCCGGGTCATTCAGGGGAAAGGAGTCTGATCCATGGCGGTTATGGACTATGTTCGCGAACGATTCATGCCCCATATTTGGTGTCCTGGTTGCGGCCACGGAACGATCATGAACAACCTTGTGCGGGCCATCGAGTCCTTGGGGCTAAAGAAGAGCGAAATCGTGATGGTTACCGGCATCGGGTGTTCGTCGCGCATCTCCGGATATCTGGATTTCCACACGCTTCACACGATTCATGGGCGGGCCCTGGCTTTTGCCACGGGCGTGAAACTCGCCAGACCTGAATTGACCCTCATCGTCCCAATGGGCGACGGCGACGCATTGGCGATCGGCGGCAATCATTTTCTCCACGCCGCCCGCCGCAATATCGATATCACGGCCATTATCATGAACAACAGCATCTACGGGATGACCGGAGGCCAGTTTTCTCCTCTGTCCGGCTATGGAAAGACGGCCACTACGGCCCCTTACGGCAACATCTACGAATCCTTCGATATTGTGCAACTGGCGAAGGCCGCAGGCGCTTCTTTTGTAGGCCGCACGACCACGTATCATGTAACATCCATGATGGAGATGATCGAGGAAGCGATCCGTCACAAAGGGTTTTCGGTGGTGGAGATTCTGACTCAGTGTCCGACCTACTTTGGAAGAAAAAACAAAGTGGGCGATGCCGTGGACATGCTCAATTACTACAAGGATCATACTGTTCCCATAGGTTCCGATAAAAAGAAGGAAAATCCGGCACTTATTGAGCGGGGGGTCTTTGTCCGGGAGGAAAGAGCCGAATACTGCGAGGAGTACGAAAAGACGGTGAAAAGGGCCGAGAAAGGCGGATGAGTCGAATGGAAAGATATAGGGTGGTCTTTTCAGGGTCGGGCGGGCAAGGCGTGATCACTGCTTCGATCATCCTGGCTGAAGCGGCCGTGCTATACGAAGGATTGAATGCGGTGCAGTCGCAAAGCTACGGTCCTGAAGCGCGGGGCGGGGCGACACGGTCTGATGTGATTGTCTCGGACCGGGACATTCGGTTCCCTAAAGTGAATCAACCCAATGTGTTGATCTGTCTCACACAGGAGGCCTACAACAAATTCGCAACCACGATTCGACCTGGCGGGCTTCTTTTGACGGACAGCCACTTTGTGAAGCCCGCGAGAAAAGTTGATGCACGCCAAGTGGAACTGGGGATGTACAAGGAGGTCATGGACCGGATCGGCAAATCCGTGGTTTTCAATATCTGCGTGCTGGGCGCAATGCTGGGGCTTGTGCCTATCGTGAAAACGGACTCCATCTTGAAGGTGATCGAGACCAAAATCCCGACCGCTTTTTTGGATATGAACAAAAAAGCTCTGGAAATGGGCTTTCGCCTTGCGGATGCGTCGCTTTTCAAACAAAGTGTTCTTCCATGACACCTTGTTCACCCTATTATACTGCGGAACACATCGTTTTTATTGTGAATCCTAGAGCGGCCAGGGGCGCTGTGGGCAAGCAGTGGCCCCGTATCAAAGCGCTAAGCGAAGAACGTCTGGGATCATTTCGCTGTTTGATCACATCAGGGCCGGGCGATGCGCGGGCCTTCGCCCGGGGGGAGGTCGTCAAGGGCGCCTCGCTGATTGTCTGCGTGGGCGGAGACGGCACTCTCAACGAAATTGTCAATGGAGTCATGGAGAATCGAGGGCCTGTTGAAAATAAGGTAGCAGTCGGTTTTATACCCTTTGGTACCGGCTGCGATTTCAGGAGGACCTTGTGTATTCCCGGAGACCTGCCCGGTGCCGTCAAACTGCTTGCCGAGGGCCGGGCTGAGCCCATCGACATTGGGAGGCTCACCTACCTGGATCATGAAGGCCGACCTTCTATGCAGTATTTTCACAATGTGACCAGCTTCGGTCTTGGGGGGGAAGTGGACGAAAGAGTCAATCGGGCCGGCGTGGGAATGGGTGGTTTCCTGTCTTTCCTTAAGGCCACGCTGATTTCCCTTCTCTTGTATGATAAGAAGCGCATCCGCCTTAGAGTTGACGGGATATTCGACGAAACCTTCGTGACATGGAACGTCGCCGTAGCCAACGGCAAATATCATGGGGGAGGAATGTGCATAGCGCCGGGCGCCAGCGCCCGTGATGGGCTTTTTGAGGTGACGATTGTGGGGGACCTCAGCCTGGCGGAGATTCTTTACCATCTGCCGAAGCTATACAACGGCAGGATAGGAGACGTGAGGAAGGTTCGCACTCTGGTGGGGAAAAGGGTTGAGGCTTCCTCAGATCAACGGGTTCTTCTAGACGTGGATGGAGAGCAACCGGGGCTGCTTCCTGCTGTTGTTGACATCGTACCGGGAGCCATGCGCTTTATCATACCCGGGGAAGCATAGACGCATTTTGTTCAAAGCGCTTGTGACAACTAAGATATTCAGCGGTTCGCGCAATAACCACTGAGACGTTGATTGATCTGCCGAGTGATGGTTGCTATTTGTTTTCTTTCGCTTTGGCGGCTTCTTCGTCTTTAAGAACCCTCCGCAGGATTTTCCCCACCATGGTTGTGGGGAGTTCGTCCCTGAATTCTATCATGGAAGGTATCTTGTAGGCGGACATCTTCTCCTTGGCCCACTCCTGGATGTCTTCGGGCTTGACTTTCCCCCGGCTGGCCGGGTCGAGGACCACAAAAGCCTTGACCACTTCCCCCACCTTCTCATTAGGGACCCCGATGACTGCGGCGCCCTGAATTTGGGGATGCTTGTGGAGAAGGTCCTCTACCTCGGCAGGGAAAATCGCATAGCCTTTGAATTTGATCATATCCTTGGCGCGGTCTCGGATGATGGTGTAGCCGTCCGCATCAAGACACGCGATATCGCCGGTGTAAAGCCATCCGTCACGAATGGTGGCCCGTGTTGCGTCAGGGCGGTTGAGATATCCCTTCATGATTTGCGGCCCCTTGACCACAAGTTCGCCGGTATAGGCCTCTGCCAGTTCCGACTGCTCTTCGGTCAGCCCGCCGGTATCGGCTACTGCAAAGGGGAGAGGAGGCAATTCCTTGGTGCCGGTTTCCTTGTCCATGATTTTGATGTCCGTGTCCGGAAAAGGAAGACCGATGGTGCCCAGCTTACGGTGCCCGTATATGGGATTTGCATGGGTTACCGGGGTGGCTTCACTGAGGCCGTAACCTTCCACAATAACGGAGCCTGTCAGCTCTTCAAACTTGTTCTGGACTTCCAGCGGCAAGGGGCCTGCACCGGAAACAGCCATCTTGAGACCGCTAAGGTCATATTCTTTCACTTTCGGATAGGTATTGATCTTGTTGAAAAGAACGGCGACACCCGGCATAATCAGCCCGCCTTTTGCGGAGTATTTCTGAATTGCCCCGCACAGCTCAGCCATATCGGCAGGCGGTCTGGGGAAGAGAAGCTGGAAACCGCCGACGCGTATGGCGGCGTTCATGACGGTGGTCATAGCGAAAGAATGAAACAGGGGAAGAACACCGATCATTCCCGTCACCTTGTCTTTTTTCCAAAGCCAAGCATCGCACATGCACGCATTGGCTACCACATTCCTGTGGGTGAGCATTGCTCCTTTCGGCAATCCGGTGGTCCCACCCGTGTACTGAAGAACTGCCACATCCGATGGGTCCACATTGACCTTAGGCGGACCGGTCTTGGTTTTCAAAAGAGTTTTCAACTGGAGAGCCCCGGCCGGGAGTTCGCCCGTAGGGATTTTCTTGAGAAGCTTGCCCAAAAAAAGCTTAAGAGAGGAGAATCCGCACAGATCCACCACGTTCGTTCCGATCACGGTGCCGACCTGCGTTTCCTTTAAGCCTTCACGCAATTCCGAAGCCACTGCGTCGAGAACAATCAGGACCTTGGCCCCCGAGTCTTTGAGTTGATGTTGAATTTCAAGGGCTTTATAGGTCGGGTTGATTGCCGTGACGGTCACGCCTATGAGTTGACACGCGTAGAATGAGGTAACGAACTGGATTGAGTTCGGCAACATGAGAGCGCAGACGTCGCCCTTTTTGAGGCCTAGGTCCGCTAAGGCCGTGGCAAAACGCTGCACCATGTCCCATAACTGAGCATAGGTGACCTGTGCATCCAAAAAGTAGACGGCTGCTTGCGTGCCGTGTTCGACAGCCGATTGTTTGAGAAAGTCCGCGAGAGTGCAGTCAGGGTAGTCAAGGCACTTGGGAACTTGAGGGGGCCAGTTTTTGTACCAGATGCGATCTCCGAGGGATTCTTTAGCCATCTTTTCCTCCTGTTCTTACGCGGACCTCGCTGCGCAAAAATCTCCACCCCAGACACGGTCACGGAAACGCGATACCTGATCAAAATCTCTTAACAATTTAGCTATTTGAAAAATCACAAGCATAAGGCATGGGGACCCCCATGCTCAGGGCCGCCGGCTTCAGCATTTCAAACAACTAAATTGTTACCAAATCTCGTAGGCGGCATGAAAAGCCCGTCTTTGAAAAATTACCGCGCGGCAATGATAGGGAAAAACCGGGTAAGGTGTCAAGCAAAAGCCGCTCACAAGCCTTTGACATGCTTGAAATCCACCCCACGAGGGCTTTGTGTCAGTGTTCACTACTCCTCCGTCTGTAAGCTTCTTGGGCCCTTATAAGCGAATCAACGTCATCCACACCCATCACTTCTTCTTCATCCCGGGCCACGGCAAAACCCACAGGGCGACGGTCTTTCTCAATAATTTCCACAAGGTCGGTGATAAAGAATTCCTCCAGTTTGACTTGTTTTCCGTTTCGCTCTTTGAACACAGTGTGAGGCCTGGAAGCCAAGAGGGGAATATAATGGAGGAGCTCTTCCCGCCGGGCCGCGTAGATTCCTGAATTGAAAATATCCAACAGGGCTTGCTTTTCATGGGGCAAGGTATGCCAGTATTTCCATTCAATGATTTTTTTGACCTTTCGGTCTTGGATCTCCAATGCGCCGTATTGTCTCCTGTCCTGAGGCCGAAATCCAAGAACTACAAACACGTTCGAGGAGAGTGCTTCAACCAGTTCAATGTAAGTCTCCGGTCGCACCAGGGGAACATCTCCCATGGTAATGATCAGATTTTGAAACGCCCCATTCTCAATGAAGGGAAGAGCCGCAAGAAGCGCTCCTGCGGTTCCGTTTAGCACGGGTTGTTCCCAATAAGCAACGCCGAGAAATCGTGTTGCTTCCATTACGGCTTCTTTTGCATGCTTGACAATCAGGGCTTTGGGCCCTAAAGGAAGACTGCTGAGGATGTGAAGCAGTATAGGCTGCGTTCCTTGTAGGGGTGAGCTCAGCGGTACGAGGGGAAGGAGTGTCTTATTACCTTCAAAATTCCTCATCCGGCTTCCCCTGCCCGCAGCCATGACAATGGATCCGATGGGCTTCAACATGAGACTCCTTGTGAAGTTTATCGAAAAGGGAATTTACTATGCATCTTGATCATTGTAAAATATTCTTTGTGTAAGAATGGGTTTATTGATTATCCTTTTTCAGTTGACCTGCCCTTTTCAACCTGGTAGAGGGGGAAAGCGTTGTCCTTTTCGTGAAATCCTCTACTTTTAGGAACTCCACGTAATCTAAGTGATTTTTTCATTTCGGTATGGCGACCGGCGGCCTTGGAATACCGGGATGGGACGCATGCCATGTTCCTGAGTGAACGGTTCCGGATAGGCGCAAGACCATCATAGGAAAGGGCTGGAAGTGTTTATGAAACGATATCCCAAGCAAGAGGGAATGACGATGAAGTGTGCCTTTTGTTATAACGTTCTGGACCCCCCTGCGCAGCTTGACAGAAACGATACCTGCCCTTATTGCAACAAAGACCTTCGTTGCTGTAAGCAGTGCAAATCCTATGACCCTAACGCCTTCAATCAGTGTAGGGAGGTTTCAGCCCCTCGCATCATTGACAAGGAGAGGGCCAACTTGTGTGAACATTTTGTTCTCAGGGGTTCACCGGCTGCCTCTGGGAAGATGGACAAAGTCAAACAGGCCAAAAAGGCCCTTGAAGCTCTTTTTAAAAAGAAATAAAGAAAAGCGTAACAATTTAGCTGTTTGAAATGCTGAAGCCGGCAGCTCCGAGCATGGGGGTCCCCATGCCTGATGCTTGCAATTTTTCAAACAGCTAAATTGTCACAGAAATGCTCCAAGGTTAAAATGAATATGGATTAGGAGATTGAGCTGGATTGATCGGTAAGAGGAAGATTTGAATGGGCGCAAATGCAGATTTTCAATCCATTGACCAGGTTGTAGAGGAACTGAACAGGAATCTTTACGTTGCCGACCGTGCCCTGGCCACAATCATCTTTCTGGCGCACCGGCTCAGGAAGCCGGTTTTCCTGGAAGGGGAACCGGGGGTGGGAAAGACGGAAGTGGGCGCGGTGATGGCCAGACTTCTCAAGACGGAACTGATCCGGCTGCAGTGCTATGAAGGGCTGGATGCATCTGCTGCCCTTTATGAGTGGAACTATCCAAAGCAACTTCTTCACATCAAAATCGAGGAAGGGGAGAAAAGAGGCAAGGAGGAAATAGAGCGGGTCATTTACGGTCCGGAGTTCCTCATCAAGAGGCCCCTGCTTCAGGCCATCTTGAGTACCGACGACAAACCGCCGGTCCTCCTGATCGATGAAGTGGACAGATCGGACGAGGAGTTTGAAGCTTTCCTGCTAG
>JAFGDM010000161.1 GCA_016932115.1 Deltaproteobacteria bacterium
CAAACACAATAGCCAGAACTCTCTTTACCATGATGCTTCCTCCTTCCCTCATTCAAATTGCTGAAACGTTAAATTCAAACCCTTCACCATTTCCTCATCACAAATCCCATAAAACCAAATAACATCATCATCCAAATATCAAAAACCCCGGGAAAGATCTTGTTGCTGCTCAATCATTAAGGGACCCGGCGATACCCCTTGAATCAGAAGGGCGCCAAGAAGAATAGCAGTGGGAGGAGAAAAAGGTATGCCGAGGACAAAAAGGGGAATAAAAGCCGACCGACAAGCAGAATTGTTGGCGGATTCATCACCCGCAACAGCTTCCGGCAGTATAGATAAAGGCGTCCTCATATTGCCTCCGAGGGAGGGAATTATAAAGTTGCCCTGTAGCCTGTCTTACGTCGATGAGCCCGGCTATTTTGCTTTGTAAATGATTTCTTCTTTAATGAATCGCCGGCTTACGTCCGGCTCCTAAGTTGTTTTTCTCTCCGAGGTGAGCTTCTCACCGGGTTTAAGATGGCCCCTCGTAATTAAGAACACCAGTTGTTTTTAAGCGGCATCCGGGAATTTGATCGGCGTGACCGCTGAGAAAAGATTTTTCGCTCACTCGGCCAAGTGGTCCGACCACCGGTTTAAAAAATAGCACCGCTTCTTTTCTCTGTCAACCTGTTTAAACCTTTTCGCCGGAGAGAGACGATCTTGACATTTCGGAATATTTTGTTTACCAATCTGCCGACGCAGGTCTAATGCCGTAACCAAACGAAATCTGCCGGGCCGGATTTGAAGATTATCTCTTAGAAGATTGATAACACTTCGGCTTTCTGAAACTTTTCGATTCCGGCGTCGGGCATGGGGGTCCCTCTCAAAACTGCAAAACGAAGAGAACCGGGGAAGACTTTGAAAGCACGGCGTGGCAAAGGCGGGCGGCGGGGCTTCACAGTAACTTCGAGGATTGACCTCTTTTGGCGATACCCCGGACGACCTCCGCCCGCCTCACCCGTTGCCTAAAGCTGGATAGTGTGGTGTGGCGTCTTCGTTTTTCAGTTTTGAGAGGGACCCCCATGCCTGGTGCTTAAGGTTTTTTCAAAAAGCCGAAGTGTTACGAAATTTCAAATATTTTTGGCTAGGAGTTTTCCTCCTGCCGAAGACGGAAGGTATATGAGATCCAATGAATTGGGGTTTCAATCAGAAAGCCTCACGGGTCGCCAACACCGAGCTTCGTTGTAAGTTGCAGGGATCTTTTGTCCGGGAGCCTGAGCATTCTAATGTTGTTGCAGCAAGGGGGGGGAAAAAGAGTCATGGAAAAAAACATTCGCGTGGGAATAGTAGGCTCCGGAAACGCTGCCGTCTTCCATTATGAAGCCTACAAAAGGGTTACTGGAATCGACGTCAAGGTCGTGGGGGTTACTTCCATAGACAAATCCCAGTGCAACGACTTTGCCGGGAGAAGAAACATTCAGCCCTTTGCCTCTCTTGATGATATGTTGCCTGTTGTGGACATTGTCGATAACTGCACCCCCGGTTATGCGCACGAAGCCGTTTCAGTAGCCGCTTTTGAAGCCGGAAATCACGTGGTAGTGGAAAAGCCGTTCACAGGCTATTATGGCCCCGAAGGGGACGACTCATTTCATGGCAATCGCTTTCCAAAACAGAAGATGCTGGAGGAAGCTGTGGCAAGCGCGAGGCGAATCATTGCTGCAGCCATGAAAAGCAACAAAAAACTCTGTTATGCCGAGAACTGGATCTATGCACCGGCGGTACAGAAAGAAGCTGAAATTCTCTCCAAGAGCAGGGGACAGATTCTTTGGGCTCTGGGAGACCAGTCTCACTCGGGCAGCCCTTCGCCGGCTTATGGCATCTGGAAACTTTCAGGAGGAGGTTCCGTCGTGGGGAAAAGCTGCCACCCTTTGACGGCTATCCTCTATCTCAAGCAGATTGAAGGGATGGCTTTTCACGGAAAAGCGATCAGACCCAAGGCCGTGAGCGCCCGCACCCACGAAATCACCCGCAATCCGCGATTCGTGGACAAGGGGTTCCTGAGAACCGATTATGAGGATATCGAGGATTACTGTCAGATTCACCTTATTTTTGACGACGGAATGGTGGCGGATGTCTTTGCCTCTGAAGTCGTAATGGGAGGTGTCCACAACTGGTTGGAGATATTTGCTAACAACCACAGGGCTAAGTGCAATTTAAGCCCTACTAATGCCATGGAGCTTTACAATCCGAAGGAAGAACAGCTAGCTGAAGTTTATCTTTTGGAGAAGATCGGAACCAAGCAGGGATGGTCCACCCCGGCCCCGGACGAGAGCTTTGTGTTTGGATATCCTCAGGAGATCCAGGACTTCATGGAAGCCGTCGCCACGGGAAGGGAACCCAAGTCAGGAATGCTGGCTGCAAGCGATTCCGTAGGGGTACTTTACGCCGCATACCTTTCGGCCGAGCGAAAAGGCACGGAGGTCGAAGTTCCGCTTGACCCGGCTTTAGACTCCTAAACACCGCTAAAAGCTGAAAAGCCTCCATCGACTGCAATGACGGCACCGGTGACGAATTGAGCCCCCGGAGACAAAAGCCACAATAATGCCCCTATCAGGTCCTCAGGTTTCCCAAATCGCTTCATGGGTGTATGCTCGATAATGGTTGAACCCCTTGGTGTCAGGGAACCCGTCTTTTCGTCGTAAAGCAGAAAATGGTTCTGGGCGGTGTGGAAGAAGCCCGGCGCGATGGCATTGACCCGGATGTTGGGGGAATACTCATGGGCCATGTGAACGGCCAGCCACTGAGTGAAATTGGTGACAGCCGCCTTGGAGGCGCTGTAAGCAACGGTTCGAGTCAAAGGGCGATATGCACTCATAGAGGAAATGTTGATTATCACGCCTTCCCCTCGATCGGCCATAATGCGGCCGAAGACCTGGCTTGAAAGAATCGATCCCAGTAAGTTGAGCTCAACCACATGCTTGAGTGCTTCGGCAGGGAGATCGAAAAAGGAACGTTCCTGCCCGGTCGTCGCCTTGGGCTCGTTTCCGCCGGCGGCATTGATCAAGCCGTAAACTTCTCCAAATTCAGCCACTATAGCCTCCGCTGTTTTTACAAGGCTTTCCTTTAGAAGCACGTCTGCATGAATAAGTCTGCTGGTTCCAGGTCCGGATTTAAGACGCTCTTTAAGGGCCTCCGAACGAGACAGGTCCCGGTCCAAGATTATCGCGTTGGCACCACAGTGTACCAGGGCACAGGCCATTTCACCCCCGAGGATCCCCGCCCCTCCGGGAATGACAATGGTTCGGCCGGAAAAATTCGAATTTTCGCTCAGCTTTTCAAGGTCCATATTCTCCTCCCTCACTACTCTTCTTGAGTTCTGTCCCGAATAACTTGTCCTCCTATTTCTTTAGCCATTGCTGAAGTTCGGTCACTTCGTTAAAAGCTGCTTTTAAGTCCTCATAGAGCCTGCCGTAAAGCGGATAAATCCTTTCATAGATTTTCGCATTTTCAGGATCAGGCAGACAGGCATCGCCCTGTTTTACAAAGTCAGCCGCCCCTTCAAGCGTCTCCGCTCTTCCTGCCGCAAGCATCGCCCACAAAGCAGCCCCCAAGGCGGAAGTCTCTCCCCACTCTGGGACGATCAACTCCCGGTTTAGCGCATCCGAAACAACCTGCAGCCATAAGTCCGATTTCGTGAAACCACCGGAGGCGATCACTTGCTTAATTTCGACGCCTATTTCAGCGAGTACCCCATGCAGGTTCTTGAAGCGAAAAGCGATACCTTCAAGCAGTGACCTGGCAAGATGTCTCCCATCATGTTCAAGTGTCATGCCGAAGAACACCGCCCTGGCATTCAAATTCCAATTGGGACTTCGCTCACCCGCAAAAAAGGGGAGGCAGACCACTCCGCCCGCTCCTGCCTTTACCTGACCGGCAAGGGCCAGGATATCTTCGAAGGACAAGGTTTTAAGATGGGGAAGAGCCTTATTCAGGCAGTCCTTGAGCCAGGACAAGGCCACGCCCCCGTTGTTTATCGCACCTCCTACAAGCCAGTGGGATTCATCCACGGCGTAGCACCAACTGCGAGTCCTTTCGTCAAGAATAGGGCGTGGGGATATGACCCGAAGCGCGCCGCTTGTTCCCACCATACAGGTAGCCTGCCATGGATAAACGGCTCCTGCTCCCAAACTGGAATTTACTGCATCCGAAGAGCCCAGCACGATGGGGACCTCTGAAGGAATGCCCATCCTGCGGGCAAGTCCGGGTTTTAATCCTGTGTGAATCGTGAGAGGGGAGCAGAGGGAGGAAAGGCGTTCTTCCCGAATATTTGCAAGATCAAGGCAAAGGGCGTTCCATTTGAGCGAATGGGTATTCAGCAGACCGGAGCCTGCAGCCAGGGAATAATCGACCAGGTACTCACCGGTGAGGCAGGAGAAGACATATTCCTTTGCGGAAACATAGCGCAGGGCCTGCCTAAAAACATCCGGCCGCTCGTCTCGAAGCCACATGATCTTGTACAAAGGATACATTCCGTGTACGGGGCAGCCGGTCTCTTCATAAATCTGAGAGGCTAGCGGCGGCTTTTTCACTTCCTGAGATTGTCTTGCGGCTCGATCGTCGGCCCATGTGATGACACCTGTAAGGGGATTGTCGTGGCGATCCAGGGCCAACAAACTGTGAAGGGCGCCTCCGATAGACAAGCCTGCGCAATACCCGGGGTTAACGCTTGCCTCAGCCACCGCTCTTCGCACAGAATCAACCGCGGCGTTCAAGAGGTCCTGTGGATCCTGCTCCCGCCACCGATCCTGAGCATCGATGCCCGAATACTCGCCCACACCAAAGCCGAGCACCCCGGCTTGCTCGTCGACCACAATGCTCTTGCAACTGCCCGTACCAAGGTCTATTCCGATGAACCAGGGGATGTTTTTCATGAGCGCACCCGAATCATCTTTCGTAAACTTCCGGATTTACGACGGTCGGGGGACGTTCACCCTTCAGGACCGCCAGACAAGCCTGAAGCGACATCCATCCCATTGTGTTCACGGCCTCATCTGTGTGAGACCCGGTATGAGGCGTTACAATTACCTGAGGGAGCCGGAGGAGAGGGTGATCAGCCCCCGGCGGTTCTTTGATGAAACAATCCAGCGCAGCGCCCCGGAGGCCGCCCTGCTCCAGGGCGTGATGCAAAGCGGCCTCGTCGATCAACTCCCCCCTTGCAGTATTGATCAGGAATGCACCATGTTTCATTTTTCCGAGGAACACGGCGTCGACCATGCCTGAGGTCGTTCTATTGAGTGAAGCATGAAGAGACACGAAATCGCTTGAACCTAGAAGCTTATCCAGGGCTGCCAACTCCACTCCGCGCTCTTGCGCCGCCTCAACCTTAACAAAGGGATCCGAGACCAGGATGCGGCAGCCGAAGCCTTTGATTAACGAAGCCACCTCCCGACCTATGGCCCCGAATCCAACAAGTCCAACCGTCTTTCCTCGAAGACCCAACCCTGAGAAGCGGGGCCATTCTCCGCAACGAGTCGCCTGATTCGCAGCGCAAAGATGCCGGCCGAGAGCAAGCATCAAAGCAATGGTCAGCTCGGCAACGGCAACGGAATTTGCACCCGGCGTATTTGTCACCACAATGCCCTTTCTCGTCGCAGCATCCAGATCTACCCGGTCTATGCCCACGCCGTAGCGGGCGATCACCTTCAGCCTGCCGGCGGCTTCGATGACGGTCTTGTCGATCTGATCCAGGCCGGCGATGAAGCCGTCCGCATCTTTCACAAGGGGCGCCAGTTCATCAGCCGTTAGAGGTCGGTTCGCCGGGTTGTAAATTACACTCCCGACCGTTTCTTCAAGGGCGGACTTAAGTCTCGGATCATCCTTTCCAAAGCTCGTAGGGGTTACGAGGACGCTGCATACTTTGAGATTCGGACTGTTCATCCCGGTTATTGGCTCTCCTTTCCTTTACCCTCTTCCAAGAGACCTTCTTTCAGCCCCCGTCTATGCCAAAGTAGCGGACCGCATTCCCGAAGCATATGTCCATTACCAGGTTCCCGATCAGGTCCATGTCTTGTGGCAGTTCACCGTTTTCCACGTCATGACCGAGCAAATCGCACAACACCCGTCTAAAGTATTCGTGCCTTGGATAGGAGAGAAAGCTTCGTGAATCCGTGAGCATGCCTACGAAGCGGCTCAACAAACCCATATTGGACAATGCGTTGATCTGTGTTTCGATGCCGTGCTTTTGATCATTGAACCACCAAGCCGATCCGAACTGCATTTTCCCGGGTACGCTTCCGTCCTGGAAACTGCCGATCATGGCGGCAACCAGATCATTGTCTCTTGGATTAATGACATAGACAATGGTCTTGGCAAGCTTGTTGTCGCGGTCTAGGGAATCGAGGAATTTAGCGAGCGATTTTGCCATTTCAAAATCGCCCATCGTATCGTATCCCGTATCCGGTCCGAGAGTCTTCATGGCGCGGCTGTTGATGTTGCGCAATGCTCCAAGATGAAACTGCTGGGTCCATCCCTTTTCTGCGTCCATTCGAGCCAGTTCCATCAGAACCGCGGACTTGAATCTGAGGGCTTCGTCACGATCAGGCTTTCTTCCTTGACGTACTTTTTCAAAAATCTTCTTTGTTTCGCTTAACTTGAAGTATTCTGCATAAGGATGATCAATCCCGTGATCGGATATACGGCAACCGGCCTCGTGAAAAAAATCATGCCTTTGACGAATCGCATCGAGAAAAGGCCGGTAACCGGCTATGTAAATGTCCGCTGCCTCCTCCAGACGATCGAGCCAGCGGTTGAACTCCTGCGGAGAGTCGACACACAAAGCTTTGTCCGGACGAAAAGCAGGCAGGACTTTAACGGGGAAGGTCCGGTCTTTTTTCATATGAAGGTGATGTTCAAGGCTGTCGACCGGATCATCGGTTGTGCACATCACCTTGACATTCATTCTTTGAAGAATGTTCCGGGTGCTGAAATCCACGGTTCCAAGCACTTCGGAGCACGATTCATAGATCTCTTTTGCGGTCCCGGGTCCCAGGAGTTTCCCTGAGATGCCGAAATAGCGTTTCAGTTCCAGATGGGTCCAGTGGTAGAGGGGATTGCGCAGGGTTTTGGGAACGGTCGCGGCCCACGCCTCGAATTTCTCAAAGTCGGTCCCATCCCCGGTAATCAGGCGTTCGTGGATGCCGTTGGCTCTCATGGCCCTCCACTTGTAATGGTCGCCTTTCAACCAGACTTGCGTCAGGTTTTGAAAGTTCTTGTTCTCCGCAATTTCACCGGCCGGCAGGTGGCAGTGGTAGTCGAAGATCGGCATTTTCTCCGCAAAATCGTGATACAGAACTCTGGCCGTCTCCGTCTGAAGCAAAAAATCTTCCGACAAAAAGGCTTTCATTGTTCACTCCTTAGTCATTCAAGGCGGTAGAGCGTTTCCCCGGCGTTGTCCACAAAGAGAATCCCCTGATCTTCTTTGTTCGTATAGTCCCGCATATTCATCTTCGAGGGATCCATGTATCCCAAGTTGATCCGACGGCACAGACCCTCGGGAATCGACGTGGCCAGAACTACGTTGACGTCGCACCTTTCTACGCCGTTTTCATAGGTTCCGGTTCCTCGAACGTGAGTGAGATGAGCCAGTACACCTTTAGGGAAGTTTCTGAATTTTTTCATTTGAGACAGGAAATAGTCCCTGGTGTGGTATCCGGCTCTCTCGATGTATTGTCCCCAAGATCTCGAGATATCCCGGATGTGAGGTCCGTAGATGATGAGTGTCCCCTGATCCGCCACGACCTGTTCGAGCTTATACATAACCTTGCCCGCGGTCCAGATTTCATCATACATTGTGGGAGCCCGGCCCAGGACAATCTTGAAAGGGGTTTTCTTGGTCATTATGTGAATTCTGAAAGACAAGTCTGCGGCCCTAGACCAAGCTTCTTTCACATTTCCTGCATAGAGCCCGCGGAGTTCCGCATCGCCGTTGACTACCATGGCCAGGCAGTGAATCGGTACCGGCACTTTGTCCATGGCCCTGTCAATCATCCTTCGCACCGGAGTATCCTTGACTCCAATAATCTTCTTGCAGGTGATCACTGCTCCGAGCCAGTGAAAGAAGTGGAGAAACTCTCCTCCTGAGATACCGGGGAATAAGTACTTTGCCCCGCCCGAATACCCCACAACCTCGTGGGGAAACACCGGCCCTACGATTAGAATGAGGTCATAGTCGAAAATTCTCTTGTTGATATCGATCGGGACTTCTTCTTTCAAGAGACCCCCGGAAAGCTCTTCGACCTCCACAGGGTTTAGGGACCCCAGTCGGCTGAAGTTGTGTTGATAAGCCCACTCATGATTATAAAACCTGGAACTCCTAAAACCCATCCGGTGATCCGGTATGCCGTAAAGGGCCAAGATGCTTTCCTCTGACATGGGTGTGTGGGTTCCCAAGGCTACCATGAAGTCGAGCCTCTGAGACCTCGCCCCTACCGTCTTCCGAAGAGCCCGAACTATCATTGGTAGAGGACAGGTTCTGGTGGCATCCGGTGTTAGGACGAGTACCCGTTTTGTGTCGAACAGTTCAACAGGCGTCCCCTCCTCGATCACTGAGATCACATCTTCCTCCAGCAAAACATCCTGAGGGCTCCCTTTTCCTGCAACCATGATGTGGACCTTTCTTGTTGCTCAATATGGACGTTAGTCCGAAACCGAACCGTGTGCCCCATCGAAAAACATAATATCACTGAAAATGCCCCTGCACAAATCAGCTCTTGTTTTGCTCTTGATCTCCCAAGGCAATTACTTAAAATACTTAAGTAAGGGTCAAGAAAATCGGCCTGTGGAGATTGTGCCCTCCCTGAATCTGCGTGTGGTCTATCAAATCATAAGCTGAGGACTACGGGCGTAAGTCCGTGGGTGGAGGCGTTCCCATCATCGTGAGACCCTTCGGTCGGACCTTTGCATGGTGATTGCGATGAATGCCAAGGCACTGAAGGCGGCGCCGGCGAAAAAAGTAAACGGCGCCCCGAGTTGATCCCAGAGTAACCCGGCTAGCGCGCTAGCCGATAACATCGCCAGCCCGCTCACGAGATTAAAAAATCCGTAGGCCATGCCGCGCAGATCGGCCGGTGCCGTATTTGCCACCATCGTGGCGAGCAGCCCTTGTGTCATGCCCATGTGCAAACCCCACAATGCAATGCCGCCCCAGACCCAACCGCCTTGGTTGCCGTAAGCCAAGGCCGCGTCCGCCCCGATAAGCACTAGCAACCCCCAGGCGAGTAGTTTGGAATGGCTCATCGAATCAGATAGTTTGCCGAACGGATAAGCGCTGATGGAGTAGACGGCGTTCATAGTGATTAGCACCAACGGCGTTAAGGCCGCGGGCAGGCCGCCCTGCTGAGCGCGAAGCACCAAGAAGGCTTCGGAAAAGCGGGCAAGAGTAAACACCGCGCCGATGCCCACCACCCACCAGTACGCGGACGACAGGCGGCGCAGGTTCTCGCGACGGATGGGATTTACGACCTTGCCTTGCGCTTTCCGTTCGGGTTCATGTACCCCGAAGAAAAGCAGCGCCACCGCGAGAAAAGCGGGAACGCCGGCCACCCAGAACACCATGTGGAAATCATTCGCCCAGAGCAACATCAGGCCCATGGCCAGCAACGGCCCGAGAAAGGCGCCGACGGTATCAAGCGACTGGCGCAGGCCAAAGGAGGCACCACGCAGTTCCAGCGGTGCGATATCGGCTACCAGCGCATCGCGCGGCGCGCCGCGAATGCCCTTGCCGATGCGGTCGGTCAGACGGGCGGTAACCACCAAGCCGCCGCCCGTCGCGAGCGCGAAAAGCGGTTTGGATGCTGCGCCCAGACCGTAACCCAACAAAGCCAGAGGCTTGCGCTTGCCCCAGTAATCGGAGAGCGCCCCGGAGAAGATTTTCACTATAAGTGCAGTCGCTTCAGCTGCGCCCTCGATCAGGCCGATGGCGAAAAGGCTCATGCCGAGTGCAGTGAACATGAACACCGGCAGGAGACTATGGATCAATTCGGAGGAGACATCCATCAATAAGCTGACGAAGCCGAGCGCCCAGATACTACGGGGTATTCGCTTGACCGGTGTGATAGGCGGGTTCATTTCAGTCGTTCCGTTTGTCATTGTTCTTTTTTAGCGATGCCGGATTCAACAATGCGATAGTTCCCAGCCAATATTTGGAGGGCGACTAAGATGGAATCTTCCCGGCATGGCGTCTAATCATTCCTGCGCAGGATCTAAGGATTCGTCCGATGGAAGATCATGCCGAGTTTTTTCAGGGGCAGCGGAAAGGTAGATTTCCCGGTATATGGTGAGAAAAGCCATCCCGAGAGACAGTATGATGGGACCAAGGAGTATCCCAATGACTCCATAAACCTTGAGACCCCCTAAAATCGTGAAAAAAAGGATAAACACGGGAACCTTCACGGCCTTGCCGATGATCAGGGGTTTGAGAAAATTATCAATCATGCTGACCACCAGAAACCCATAAAACGCAAGCCCGATACCCCGCAGGAACTCTGCCTTAACGATCAGACAGAGGGAAGCGGGAATCCAGACGGCACCCGCCCCAACAACAGGAATAAAAGAGGTGATGGATGTGAGAACTCCCAGCAGGATCGGTACCGGCAGGCCGAAAATTGCGTAACCCACCCCCGCCAATATCCCCTGAAAAAGGGCCGTCACGAGCATGCTTCGCACTACGGCTGTGACTGTTCTGGAAAAGGCGCCCACGACTCTTTCCTGATAGGGCTTTTCCAAAGGCAGAAGACCGACCAGAAAATGGGTGTATCTCGAGCCGTCCCGGAAAAAAAAGAAAAGAGCGACTACCACAAAAAGCAAATGCAACACAAAAAAAGCCAGGTTTTTGAAAATAGCCGAAACTTTTTCGCCGATTATTCTTGGGACGTCTTTGGCGCCTGATGCAATGCCGTCCAGGAAAAGTGCCTCCGCGCGTTCCGGTTCAATCCCCCATCGTTCAAGAAGCGGTTCAATACCTGAGTTACGGATCTTCTCAGCAAGCAGCAACCCCTTTTCCGAAAACGATATCTTGGAAAGGGTTGTGTAGGCATCCTTAGCTTCTTTGCCCAGACTCATCAAGATGAAAGATCCGGGCAGCGCAACGGTGATGAAAATGAAAACGGTCAACAAGAGAGCGGCAAGCCCTCCTTTCCCCCGTAAAAAAGACTTCAGGCGGGTGAACACGGGATAGCAGGTCAAGGCCAGGATCAATGCCCACATGAAGTCCGCCCAAAAGGGCCTCAGGAGGCTGAAGACGAGCCAAAGCAGCGTGATAAGAATGGCGATGAAGGCTGCTGCAAAGATATTCTCTCGGTTGAATAGCCTGAATGAGGAACGCATTGGAACTCTCACGAAAATGAATCACGTGCAGCGCACAAACATTCAAGGAGGTTTTAACTGACCTCCCATCTCTCAACAAGGTAAGCACGGTGGCAAACAGGTATAGCACCTAGATTATCGCACTCTTTCCTTAATCCACAAGGGGATTTTTTTATCAGCTCCCTCGCGAAAGGTTCGGGAGGGGGGTATCTCCTGTACAAAGAGGGAAATCGAGCCGAACATTTCTATATTTTGTTCAAAGGGCGTGTGAGCATGACCCTAGCCATGTTTACCCTCATCGCACTTCTTTTCTCACTGACGATCATAATGCGGTTGACGGCCCCGTTTCTCGGCGAAAGACAAAAACTCAAGACCTAAGTCCTGCCGTTATCCCCCACACAAAATGGTGAACTAACGAAGGCCGACTCTTAAATAGTGAGGTCACTAAAGCACTCAAGGATTATGCAGTTTTGTGCACAGTCCATCAATTTTACAAAAAAGCTGGAGCTTATAAAGCTTTCAATGTCAATAGCTTACGATATTATATTAAATTTGGCATGAAGTATGAACAAGACACCGGCATAAAATAATTTAATCCGGTGAATTACAAAGGAGTGGTGCCTTTTGTAGCTTTGATTGGCGAGGGTAGCCGGGGACAGCAATTTGGAGAAGGAGGGAGTCATGGATTGGAACGTTCTGATTGTTGAGGGGATGTGGCTTTTGGGTACACTTATAGTTGGTTTTTTGGCAGCCACCATATTTCTTCTGATAGGGGTCATTCCGTGGTCGGAGGATGACCTGTTGTGGTTCCTTCCCCTTTGCGCAGGAATAGCCTATGGCGGACGCATAGCGGTATGGTCGATTAAAACAAGAACAGACAGCACGCGTCTGGCCGAGGCGATTAAGATAATCATAAAAAGTTTCTGAATAGAGAACGAACGGCTTCAAGCGCAGCGCCTCTATCGGCAGTTCTGTGTTTTTTTCCTTTAAGGCCACTACCACGACTGGGATCGAATTTCTTGCTTCACCCCTCGGCGCTTATCCGGTGGGCGGGGGTATCTTCACAGTCAACCCCACCATATACGGCGTCAGGGGGTGCCTTCCGTATTGTAGTCCTTTTTACTTTTAAAGAGCCAGGATGTCAGGTAATGTAACATGAGGAATCCTTGGGAGGAAAACGGGAATGAATCACAGGCACGGTGTGTTGGCTCTTGTTTTTATTATGCTCGTCGGCATTTTCACCTCTGAGGCCCCGGCAAACGAAGAGTTGGGTACAAGGCTCGACGGAAAGGAAACGCATGAATTTTTAATGCCCTTTGACGTGGAAGCAAAAGCTGCTTTCTTATACGAACCGGAGGCAGGCACTATCCTTTATGCAAAAAACCCCGACCATCCATTGCCGCCTGCCAGCATAACAAAGGTTATGACCCTGCTTTTGGCCTTTGAAGCCTTGGATACAGGCGTCGCAAGCTGGGACGATATGATAATCGTCAGCGAAAACGCATGGCGCATGGGTGGGGCTCAAATGTTTTTGGAAATCGGCCAGGAAGTGAGCTTCAGGGATCTCTTAACAGGGATTTCCGTCATCTCTGCAAATGACGCCTGTATCGCCATGGCGGAGCACCTTAAGGGCAGTGAAAGCTTTTTTGTCCAGCGCATGAATGAAAGGGCTGCAAAACTGGGAATGAGCAACACCCGGTTTCAAAACAGCACCGGCCTACCTGCCGACGATCATTACATGAGCGCCAGGGATATCGCCATTCTTGCCCGTGAAATTGTGTTGAACCATCCTGGACTCTTGGAGATGGAAGCGATGAGGGAATTTACTTTTAATGGTATCCGACAGTTTAACAGAAACCCGCTCTTGGGTAGATATCCGGGAGCGGATGGTTTGAAAACAGGCTGGACCAAGGAAGCAGGATACTCCCTCGTCGGTACGGCAAAGCAAAAAGAATTCAGGCTCATATCCGTTGTCCTTGACACACCCAGTGCCAAGGTCAGGTCGGATGTATCCCGGCAGCTCATGGACTATGGTTTTAGGAACTTCGTTATGAGGGAGGTTGTTTCACCGGGGGATATCCTGGGAACCATTCCTGTTTCCAGAGGAAAGGAGAAAACGGTGCCCGTAACCGTAGAAAGACCTTTAAAATGCATGATCGCCTCCGGACGAGTTGACAGAGTAAATGTTACCTATGGTGTAAATAAAAACTTGCAAGCGCCCGCCCCCCGCGGGGAGAGAGTTGGGACTGTGAAGGTTCTTATTGACAATGACATCGTTGCCAGGGGAGAACTGGTGACACTTGCCGAAGTGGAAAGGGCTGGTTTTTTTTCCCGCCTTTTCAGGGCAATAGGTGATTTTTTCAAGAGTATAATAGCGACAATATTCCGCTCTTCAAATTGAAGTAACCTGCTTTGCGACGTCGGACTTATGATTTCGATGGAGCTGATCGCAGGGTCGATGACTTGCTATCTTATTTTCTGAGATTATGCCCCTTGGGGATGCCGGGATAAGGCGGAAAATCACCGACCCGGTTTCCCTCACGATCAACTTCCGTTTGTAATCGTCGGATATAGCGAAAACGAGTCGGATAAGAAAGAGAATTCCGAAGGAGGCCAAAGTGTTCGGATTCGTCGTCTTTTTAATTTTCGTCCTGTTTTTTGTGCTTTTAATATTCGTAAAGGATAAAAAGATTCTTCAAAAAATCGTTAAAGCCTTCTTGATTATTGTTTTGGGCGGTTTCACTGTTTTGGGCTGTACGGCCATATTCACGGGAATTTACGAAGCTTTCGGAGATGAGGTCAGCCTGAGCCGGCTTTTTATCCAACTTGCCGGAGGGCTTTTATTTGTCGGTATTGGAGTGGTGCCGATCTATGTGTTTTTTGTTTCAAGAAAGATTTCATTAAGAAGCTTTGAAAAGCGGAAAAAGCGGCATCCAGATGCTCCTTGGATGTGGGTTGAACAGTGGTCGAAGAAAAGTCTTGTCTATTCCGGCAAGGGGCCTGTTGTCTTTGTTTGGTTTGTACTATCGGGAATTATAGCCGCTTTGGTGTTCGTATTGTATATGAACAGGGTAGTTATCCTTTCTAAGATGGAAACTCATGAATTAGAATTCATAATATTCTTCATAGTCTTATCCTTAATTCTTATCGTTGCTTTTTGTGGGGCCGTCTCGATGTCCCGTGGGCACGTTAAATACGGGAGTTCCGTTTTTGAAATGATCACCTACCCCGGCGTCATAGGGGGTGAACTTGCGGGGACGATTCAGACGAACTTGAGAGACATTCCGAAAAATGGATTCCGTCTGGAACTTCGATGCGGATACAGGGATTTGAAGGCCAAGACCGGAAATCGATTGCGCAAGACCGAGATGATTTCAACCCTGTGGGAGTCAGAGAAGAAGGTAGGCTTTGAAGAGGCGACCATAGGTCCTCAGGGCGTTTCTTTCCCTATTTCTTTTTCTATCCCCGACGATGCTAAGGAAAGCGATGCATGGTCGTGGGATAAAAGAATTGTTTGGACATTATCGGCCTCTTCATCTTTAGGGGGGACAAGCTATTTCAGTCGATTTGATGTTCCTGTGTTCAGAACAGGGCAAAAATTCTAATAAGATAACTATTGGAATCATGGCACCAATTGGGACAGGACAAATCCAGCCTGGACGAAAGAATTTTCTTTTTGACAGGCGATAGAACTGTGGTGGAAAGGCACTAACAATGCCGCCCTGACGATAAATGAGATCGTTCTTGCTTTTTTTAGTTTGAATAGGACGGCGGTACAGGCTATATTCAATGATAGAGCTTAGCTGAAAGGAGTAACGGGCCATGGCATTAAGAAATGTGAAGGAAACCTTCGACGACATGCCCAAACTGTTCAACGCCGATGCAGTCAAGGGGATGAATGTAGTATACCAATTCAAAATCACAGGTGAAGGCGGTGGAAATTGGAACGTTGTGATTCAGGAGGGGACCTGCAAGGTGCAGGAAGGAGAGGCCGACAATCCCACGGTGACCCTCACCATGAACAGCGAGACGTGGCTCGCCATGGTAAACAAGCAGACCAACGGAATGCAAGCCTTCATGACAGGGAAGCTCAAGGTGAACGGCAACGTGATTCTGGCGCAGAAGATTCCGGAGATATTTCCTAGTTGAGGCTATGTCCGAGCCCTTGTGTCCCGGGATCTGCTGCAGCTTCATGCCTTTCTCCTTCTAAGACGTGTGCAGGTCTGAAAAACTCCCATTCTAAACGCCCGTGGCCACCAAAGCCGGTTCATGGCCCGGCACGATATATTCAGGGCTGTCATAAGGGATCATCGAAAGGATCTTGTAGCAACTGTCATAATAATCGAAATAATTATAGATCAGGTTGGAAGGGGGTATGAAGTGGCCGTATAC
This sequence comes from Deltaproteobacteria bacterium, assembly GCA_016932115.1. Taxonomy (GTDB): domain Bacteria; phylum Desulfobacterota; class DSM-4660; order Desulfatiglandales; family HGW-15; genus JAFGDM01. Next base: position 15,733 of record JAFGDM010000161.1, read on the forward strand.
TTCCGGCGCGGGCGTGATCTTGTGCCTCTTGCCTTCCATGTCAATAAGTTCGTTCTGTTGTGAAAAGGCCATACAATAGAGAGGCCACTGGTCTCCGACCAGAATTCTGATGCCCCTGGCTGTGTTGACCGCTACGGACATACATCCCGGCGTATGACCCGGCGTCAGGAAGCACCTGATGCCTTCAGTCAACTCGAAGTCTCCGTGCACCTTGACGCAGTTCGCGAACTTCAGTTCATCAACCAAGGCCGGGTCGTACTCCTTGCGGGCCTTCACGATCGGTAAGGGATCAAGCAGGGCCGCCCACTCGCTTTTTTGAAAGATCAGGCGGGCGTTCCTGAATATCGAGGTATTCGCGGCATGGTCGTTGTGGAGGTGTGTGAAGAGGATCGTCTCAATCTCGAGAGGGTCCACCTCGGCCTTTGCCAGGGCCTTCTCGACGTAGACCCGACCGCCCTTGGCCGGAAGGTTACCCCAGGTAGTCTTGCCGTCAACGATATAGTTGTCCGAGATTCCGGTATCCACCAGAATCCTGTGTTTGCCGTTTTGCAGGAGAAACCCCAGATAAGGTGAAGCGATCAACAGATCCGGATCAAGATTCGGCGTGGCCAACGCCTTGGGAATCGTAACTTCACCATAATAGAGCACCTTGATATCCCATAAGAGCATGTTCATTCCTCCTGTGTTTAGGGTTTGAAATCTAATCCCGCCTGCATGAATATCTCCGGGTGGATTTCATTGCTCGGCTTCGAGCACGAATTTCCGGACCTTTTCCATGTCTGTGGGATAGTGTCTGGAACCCCTCCAGAAGCAAACACAGGCTACGAGGCCGAACAGACACAGGATCATCATGGCCGCCTTAAGCCCCCAGGCTCCGCCTCCTAGGCCGTCGGAAATAACCCCCACGGCCCACGGCGACCATGCACCGCCGCAAATCATCATTACAAAACCGCCCATGCCCCAGGCAACACCCTTAAGTCCGGGGCTCACCACATCCTGGGAAATGGAGTTTATCGCGGGAATCCCCATCACGGCGAATAGGCCGAATATAACGATCAGCGCAAACCCGGGACCCTTGAGGTCGAGAATGAGCGCCAGGAACAGAAGGACCGCCGTAACGAAAGAAGCCAGGATCGGGGTGAGCATCCGGCCCCTGTTGTTCTTCTTTTGCCACAAATCGGCGATCACACCGCCGAGAGGAGCGCCGATGATTCCCGTCAGGGCGGCGACACCGGCGATCATGCCTGCCTTCGCTTCTGTTACCCCCTGGGCCCGCATGATGAACGCAGGGCCCCAGGCGGCAAAAGAAAAAGTCATGGCCTGATGCATGGCATAGCCGATATACACCCACCTGAGGGTCGAAATCCTGAAAAGCTGGGCTACCGCCGACAAGAAGCCGGTCCTCTTCCCGTGTGCGTAGCTCATGGCCACGGTTTTGTAGTCCTTCAAGAAAAAGGCCAGGATTCCCAGAATGATTCCCGGAATGGCGAAGATGAAGAAAGGTGTCCGCCAGCCCCCGTGATGGGTGGAGAGATACCCTCCAAGCAGCGCTCCCATGGCAGCGCCCAGAGGGATGGAGGCATTAAATATGCCCAACACCCGGCTCCTGGCTTCCCGGGGGAATACGGCACCTAGCATTGCCGTACCCGCGGCGGGGTACCCGGCCTCGCCGGCCCCCACCAAGATTCGAGGCAAAAGAACGCCGACGAAACTCCGACCAAGACCTGTTACATAGGTAAAGGCGCTCCAGATAATAGCTATAAGGGACATGGTCTTTCGCCTGCTCCAGCGGTCCACCAGATAGGAGGCGGGAATCCCAAGCAAGGCCATGCTCAGGAAAAAAACCGTCTGCAGTATTCCGGCCTGGGTGTCTGTAAGCTTCAGGTCCATTTTCATAGGTTCCAGAACTGCGGAAAGGACCTGTCGGTCCATAAAGTTGATCATGTAAAGCAGGAAACAAATTACCAGGACGCTGGACTTTTGAAACCCACTTACTTTAAATTCCTCGGATTGTGCGGGCCTGACATTGTTCATCCTGTCACCTCCTGCGATGTTATCCGGGCACGACATAACCCGGAATTCTCGATGGACCTCCTATATCCTCAATCTGCATCATTTCATCACCCGGAGCAGTCTTATGCCGCCCGCAGCTTTCTAACCGGGTACTTGTTCAACTCCCTTAATCCGTCACGGGTGAAGACACAGGTGCTCCCAACCCACAATCCCTTCTTGAAGTCGAGTGTGATGGGGTAGGCCATAACTTGCACACAGAGCCCCGGCTTGAAGACATAGTCGAGATGGGATTGTTTGGGCTTTTGCGGAAACTCCGGATGGGTCTGCCCGACAAAGGGAGGCGAGTTGTAGTTACACCATCCGGAAACCATGCCCGTGGCCATGTACCCGGCGTCTCTAAGAGGCTCGGTGAACCTGTCCACGTCGCTCCCTTTCATGCCCGGTTTGAGCTCACGGATTACCCGCTTATGAACCGAGGCGGCCAGTTCGAACATATCGCGATATTCGCGGGTGGGTTTTCCCAGAAAATAGGTAGCCATGAGCTTTGTGTAGTACATGCCGTATCCCACAGGCATTTCCGACATGACCAAGTGGCCGGCCTCCACAGTGCGATCGGTCGGCCAGAAATCGGGATACGGCCAGTCTTGATTCGACATGGGCCATGAACTCAGGTGCATCATGCAGTGGTTCCCCTTGTGCATAAAAGCAACCTGTTCCACTATACGGCGCAGGTCGGCGTGGCTCATTCCGGGCCGGGTGGCATGGAACATCTCTTCATGGCAGAGATCATTCAGAGCAGCGGCCCTTTCGATCAGCGCGATCTCCTCATCGCTCTTGATGGAGCGAATGTTCTCGTACCATTCACTCACGTTCCGAAATTCCGCCTTCGGAAGGTCCTTCGAGAAGCGCATGTAATGTTCATAAGGGACCGTGCAGGGCATTAAGAAACTCACCCCTGAACCGACTAAACCGATGTTTCCCTTGCCGAGACCCAGTTCCTTTAACCGCCCGCTGACTGTGGCCTCTAGCTCGATGCCGACGCGCACATCCTGGATGGGGCTGATATCTTTGGCGTTCTGTATGTGAAGCGCCATACCTATGTGCAAAGTGGGCGCTTCCTTGACCGGAAACACCACGTAGGTATGCCCCACTCCGGCGAAGTTGGACAGATACTGGGCGTTGATCTGCCCCGTATCGTTGCCTCCTAGAGGAGTGGCGCCATAAATGATCAGACAATCCAGGCCCGCTTCTTTCATGGACGCCGAGAGTACGCTGTAGCGTCGTTTGTACTCCCGCTCGGAAAACGGTGGGAAATAGTGATTGGGCGCTAACATGAGGCATTCTCCTTTCTTTAGGTTTCGGCTATAGCCGTATATGCAGATCCTCCAACGGGTAACTCATACAGGGATGAATGTATCCCGCCTGCTCATCAGACCACCGCCGGCGCACGCGGGAGGGGACGAAGACCTTTCCCGAAACCAATCGAGTGCGGCAAAGTGTGCATTCTCCCGACCGGCAGGCCGAAGGAATCGCCAGGCCGGCACGTTCAAGTGAAGCTATCAGGGGCTCTCCTGCCCTGGTCTTGAAAATCTTTCCTGACCTTTCTTCACGCACTTCGAACTCGGTCTCGGATGAAATCCCAGGCCAACCCGGCTCAAGGGTTACATCGTCCGGGGGTCCACAAGCCTCTTTCTTAATTCGTCTTCGGGGCACGCCGAGGCTGCCCAGGGCATTTTCACATAGAACGTGCATCCGGGCCGGGCCGCAGATAAAGAAGGTCTTGCCTTCAACCGAACCGACCTGCGATGAAATCATCCTCGCGTCCAGCAGGCCGCTCAATCCGGACCAGTGCGTCCGAGGCTCACTGATAACAAAATCAACCCTTATGTTCGGATGAGAGGATGCGATTCGTTTCAGTTCATCTCCGAAGATGATGTCGTCGGGACTGCGGCTGCCGTAAAGGAGATGTATAATTAAGGGCAGCTTTTGTTCCACCGTCTCCCTGATGATGGACATAAAAGGCGTAACACCGCTGCCGCCCGCAAGAAAAACGAGATGGTGTGAATCCGTCAGCGGTTCGTAATAGAATGTCCCGTGGGGTCCGGTAGATTCCAGAACGTCGCCTGCTTTCACCTTGGTGAGTAAATAGGGAGAGACGAATCCCCCTTCCTTATGGCGAACGGTGACATCCAAGTGAGGCTTTCCCGGAGAGGAAGAAATAGTATAGGGCCGTGAGGTAATCACTCCGCTGGAACGGACGAAAATACTGACATACTGTCCTGCCCGGAAAAAAGGCAGCGATCCTTCGGCCGGGATCATTCTCAGGGTTTTGGTGCTGTGCGTTTCATCTACGATTTGATCCACTTTGAGCATGACCCGAGTGGGATGGAGTCTTGATATTATGTCCTTCATTCCTGAGCGATCCGCATGGGTCAAGGTCTTGCCGCCCCGGGTCTGCCGGTCCATTCGGTTCTTGATTCGTTCCATTATGGCCGGGTCCGGACCGCCCGGGGTAGCGTCCTCAAGCAGATCCTGACCGGCCAGAAACCCCGAGAGGATCGAGGGCATGAATCCTCCCCCCATGTTGACCCAGGCATTGGCGAAATAGAGACCTGCAAGAGGCCCACGACTGGGGATACGTCCCAAGGTCGAACACTGTCGATTCTCAGCGAATCCCGTATAACTGCCGCCGGGATTCTCAGTATAGCGGGCATTGGTAATCGGGGTGGCGATGTCCAGCACTTCTATGTGGTTCCTGAGACCGGGAGCAACAATCTCCGCCAAATCCATGGCTTTAGATGCCAGCCGGCGCTTGGTTTCCAAGTATTCGTGAGAAGAAAGCCTCAACCAGGGTTCACCGTGAGCCCCCATGGTTATTACGACTGTGGCGGTACCGGGCGGTGAGAATTCGGGGTCGGCAATATTGTAAGCCGTAACCGTCACCCCGATTGGATGCATATTGACAGTCTTTAGAACTGCTTCATCATATTTGTCCAAATCATACTCGATGCCGACAAAGGTTTCATGCGTCGTCAGGCCCAAATCCCGGCTGGAGCAATCCAGACCCATATAGACGTTGAAGGTGGAAAACCCGGCCGACCAAGCCCCCAAACGCCGAAGATACCAGTCGGGGATCTTGTCCCGGCCGATCAACTCGAGACAACTGACCATGGGATTGGCGTTGCACACCACCCTGGGGCACGAGATTTCCGTGCCGTCTTGGGCCAGCACGCCGCTTACGCTGTTCCCGGAGGTCAGAATGCGTGCCGCGCCGTTATTCAGCCAGACCTGACCGCCGTTAGTTTCGATGACTTCGACAAATGCCTGAGACAAGGCCTGGGACGTACCTCTGATATGCACCGGTCCGTAGTTCAGGTAAGATGATAAGCCCATCACGTAGTTGGTAAAAGCCAGTTTCGACGGTGGCTGGCCCAGATAGTTGCAGAGCTGGCCCAACACTGCCCGTATCCTTTGGCCGGAGAAGAAGGAGCTAAAAACCTGGGCCACCGTGCGATCAGCATAGGTTGTCAGAAGAGGAAATTCCGATGGATCAATGACGGCTGGTCCCCCACCCAGCATGTTGGCCCTTATTGCCTCTTCAGCCATATCAAAGACAAGGCTTGTAAAGCGCCTGATTCCGGCCGCCTCTGTGGGGAATTGATTCGCCAGGAAGTCCTCGAAATTTTGCCTGCCAAACGGCAAAATGACATCCAGCCCAGGGAGCACGCAGCGATAGAACTCAGCGACAGGCATGAATTTGACCCCGGGTGCTACACCCCAGGCATTCAGGAAGCCCCACAAAGGACCACGGTTCTCCTCACCTCCCACACCGGAAAGCTCATGGAGAGCCACGTCGAACTCGAACCGTCCCCGCAGGAAAGAAGAAGCATAACCCCCGGGCACATTGTGTTTTTCCAGAAGCAGGACCTTCTTGCCTGTCTGGCTCAAAAAGGTTGCCGCGGAAAGACCGCCCAGCCCGGCTCCCACCACGATCACGTCGAAATCTTTCATACTGGCCAAACCTCCGTTCTCATTTGGTCTGACGGCACAGTCCGACAAGGGGAAATATGGATTCCATTGTCCCCTGCCGGAAATGGCGAAAAACCCATCACCTTCAGACTAAGACTTCCTGCAGTTTGCGGCATGGAGACCTGAATCCTACTTCTTGCGCGCATCTATGCCTACGTATCTCCGATAATCTTCGGCTGTGGCAACCTTGCGGCCCATGGCTTCCACGAGAGCAACCGCGTGCTTGACGACTGACACGTTGCTTTTGATGACTTCATCTTTGTGCGGGTACATGTAGAGTGCGTCCTCCATTCCTACCCTGGCGCCCATCAAGCCCAAGGAAATGGCTGTGGCAACCGAAAAGAGTCCGGCTCTTCCCGCCATGTCGATCATGACGGCACAATTTGGATCGATCTTTTTCAGTTCCCGGACCACAAAGGTCAGACATTGAAACATTGAATCAGGGTCTTCAATATAACCCCATCCCGGGTTCCCCATGGCAATACGGAAGTAATAGGGTTTCTTGGCAACTCCTGTGTCTATAAGCCAGCGCTTCACCAGGGAAAGGTCACCCAGATTGTGAAGGACCATTTCAGGTTTGCATCCGACTTCTTGCATGAATTCGACATGAGTCCGTACTATTTCACTTGTCATAACGACAGAAAAATCACCCGCTAAATTAACCGCTGTAACAGTGATTGGAGCGACTTCTATAATATCTTGGAACTCAAGTATAGGGCGCAGGGATTCTGCGATCGTATTACCTCCTTCCGGACACCCGCATACAATAACATCATGCCCATACTTGCTTTTGATTGGATCGATTACCTCATGATACAGGCTTACATCCAACGTGTGCCTGCCTTGACTATCCCTTACATGCGTATGAAACGCGCAAGCACCGGCTTCTATGGATTCCTCAATGTCCTTTACGATCTCATCAGGGGCATATCTCTGGTTGGGATTGTCTTCTTTCATGATAAAGGCTCCGACGGGAGCCACCTTTATAACAAACTCCTCAGGAATGTCCCATCTTCGTTGTTCAACCCATGTTTTCTTAGCAGCAAATATCGTTTCAGGTGGTGTAGAATAATAGCCTTTCATGTCCTTGTATCTTGCCAGCTTGTCTTCGTGTTGAGTGTCGGTCATATTAGCCTCCTTTAAAATAAAGAATTTGGGTTCAAGAAAGAAGTGTTTTGCTGATTCCTATAGATATGCTTCAGGCATTTCTGCGGTTAGGCGTTCGCCGGCTTTGATCGCTAACACCTTTCCGTCATCAAACGTATTTATGACCGGATAGCTAACTTTCAATCAACAGAGTTCTTTTGTCAAGAAAATTTTTTCGATTTAATCGAAATGATTGACAAAGGCCGAAATATTCATTAGGTTAATAATTGCTTGGTTCGGAGAGCATTATGCGCCGGCTAAGATAGAGGTAAAAATAAAAGACTAAAGGTTAACGAGGTGAATGAATTCGGAACAAAACTGAGGGCAAGACGTCGAAACCGGATGATGACTCTAAAGCAATTGTCTGAAAAGACAGAGCTATCGATAAGCCTCCTAAGTGAAATCGAGCGTGGTCTGGCCCAACCATCCATGTCATCCCTCAAAAAAATAGCTCGGGCTATGGGTAGCAGCATGTTCAAATTCTTCGAGGAGCAAACAGAGACGGAAGAGCACCCGAACCAGATGACCCTGCAATCGAAGCGATATACCGCCCTAAATTCCTACACAAAAGAAATCGGGATTGTTCGCGCCGGCAAACGAAAAAAGCTTATGTATCCAGGCTTTCCAGCTCTCTTCGAGTTGCTGACCCCCGATCTTAATCGCTTGATCGAAATCTTGTACGGCGAGTTTGAGCCGGGGTTTGAGTCCGGGTCTGAGCCTATCAAAGATCCGCCTGGTGAAAAGTGTGCTTTCATATTAAAGGGGTGTTTAGAGATGAAGATCGGAGAGAACACTGTTCGTCTCGGAGAAGGCGATGCCGTCTACTACCCAGGCAATGCACCCGTGACTTTGCGTGTTGTCGGTGAAAAAGCGTGTCATTCAATTTTGGTCGTGACCCCTCCGACTTTTTAATACGTCAACGGGGTTCCCGTATAATCAATTGAGTGTTGGGCCTATTATTACCGTTAAAGCAGGTATGGTATTCCGGCCCTGATTGTTTTCTCTTTCAATTTTCCAAAAGTCTGGTTCTGCGCATAATTTCAAAAACTTTCGATAAGGTCGAAATTTTTTCTCAGATGGTGTTAACGCAACGAGGGGACATGGGGACTCCACGGACAAACGGTAATGAAAAACCGGGCGACATGCAGTGAAAGATGCTGTGAAGCTCATCTGCTACACTGCACCAAAGATCGCAATTCAGATAATCAAGTTTCGAAAGCTAATGATTAAGTTGGGTGGAACATGAGCATCTGTGGGCCAAAATAGTCCGGCTAACGTTCAGCTTGGTCTGACCGCTTCTCAGGCACCAGGCTGAGGCTAAGCGACGGCTTCTGTCCCATCCGGAGCCTTTCAACAATGACTCTTCTATATGCCGGATCTTTGCTTCCGATGGCCCCGATACGTTTTGATCCGTTAAGAGCTTGAAAGGAGGGTGACATGACCGATTATGAAGCAATCGTAATAGGGAGTGGTGCAGGGGGGCTTTCGTCCGCTCTCAGTCTTTCAAGAAAAGGCTTTTCAGTTTTGCTTCTCGAAGCTATGCCCTCTTTTGGTGGATATCTAAATCCTTTCAGCAGAAACTCCTATAAGTTCGATACCGGATTACACTATTTGGGTGAACTCAACAAAGGCCAACGATTCTGGCTTTTGCTGGACAGTCTGGGAATAGCGGACAAAGTAGAATTTATAGAACTCGACCCGGACGGGTTCGACCGTTATATTTTCGGAGATTTCGAGTATCGACTTTGCAAGGGAAAAGAACGGTTCAGGGAGGGACTTCTCAAAGCCTTTCCGAAAGAAGAAAGAGGAATAGCGAAGTTCCTTAAGGTCTCTGAAAAAATGGTTAAAGCAATGGGGGCGTCAACGTCAACGCAAGGCGGAGTTCTGGGAATGATGGGTTTTCTTCTGAAGCATCCGGTGATGCTGAAGTATTCCCGTGTGCCTTATCAGAAGCTCCTCGATGAAGTGACGTCAGACAAGGGATTGCAAAGTGTTCTATCCGCAAATTGGGGCACATACGGTTTACCCCCGACACGGGCATCGGTCATTATTGCGATGGGGGTGCTGAATCATTACCTAAGCGGTGCACACTATCCACGAGGCGGCAGCGGTGCTTTTCGAGATGCTTTCCTTAATGCTCTTTGGAGTCATGGTGCCGACACGAAAAATAACTCCCGTGTTGTGAGAATAGATAAGATCGGAAGCGAGTTTTCCGTAGAAACGAAGTCCGGTGAGACATATACGGCACGCACTGTAATAAGTGGCGTTGATCCGGTATATACCCTGGGTAGAATGGTAAACTCTAAGATAGTGCCTCCTAAGATCCGAAAAAAGGTCAAACTTTTACGGCCCTCAATAGGGGCTTTCTATGCTTTTATCGGCACTGACCTAGACCTTCCTTCTATGGGAATAACGGATGCCAATGTCCATTACTATGATGATTTTGATTCAAACAGGATATATGATTCAATAACCGCTTCCAGGCTCCCTGAAAAGTTCGCAGGATACTTCATCACCAGTCCATCGGTGAAAGATCCCAAGGGCGGCCATGCTCCACGGAATCATCATACGGTTGAAATACTTACATTTCTTGGCTATGGCCCTTTCGAGAAATGGGCCGGTTCTCCCTCTATGAAAAGAGGTGAGGAATACGAAAGCTTAAAGAAAACTGTGGGACAGCGCCTTGTGAAAGCAGCGGAAAAGTTTATACCCAATCTGAGTGAGCATATGACATATGTTGAATACGCCACTCCTCTTTCCAACGAGTATTGGGTGAACGCGGTGCGAGGCGGATGCTATGGACCGGAACAGACTCCTGATCAAGTTGGCCCGGGTCGTTTCACTACTTTTACAGCCGGCATTGAAGGACTGTTTTTGGTCGGTGCCGGCACCTTAGGTGGTGGAATTATGCCCTGCGTGGCGTCCGGTGTTCTCGTAGGCGAAAAGGTTGCCAAGCTATTGACTGCAAAATCCTAGTCTACTCCTGCTTTTTGTCTTTCTGCTGGGGGTCCGGCCACAGCAACTCTTTGATATCGGAAATAATAGCCCTGATTGGGGCCCCTGAAATGGGCCTATAATTCATTTTCTGAGAGCAAAAAGCGGTTTTTAAAAAACCTATGGCCAGAGCAAAGCGACATTTCATTTCGGGCTCCGGGAGGCGGCAGATGGCTATTGCATATAAAGCTCTCTTGTTTGAAAGAGGGCACAGTTAGGCTTTTAAGTTTACAAAGAAGGATTGGAAATATTAACGGCATGTCATGCCGAGAAAATCTCGAATCGACATTGCCGGTGCGCTCCACCACGTCATGGTCAAGGGCATTGAAAGGGGGAAGAGGGGTTGTGCCGATCTCCACGGTAATGAGACGCCTTTTGACCGGTTGGGGATTTTGTGGGATGTGTGCTGAGATCTGCCGAAGAGGAGATGGAAAAGCGCTATGCGCTTCGATCAAGAGGTTTTGACCTAAAGAAAGTAGCATCGAGGGTGTCACAAGTGTTGAAGGTGAAGCCCGAAGAAGTGTGGGCCTACGGGAAGTATCGGCGGATTGTGGAGGCTTGTAGCCTGTTGTGTTACCGGGCAGTCATGGAGTTGGGGGTTCCCATGTCTTCCCTTGCGCGAAGGCTCAAAGTGTCGATTCCGTCTCTTAGTGAATCGGTTGCTCGCGGTCGGAGCATTGCAGAGACACAAGGGTTCCTCTTGGTAGAAACTTAAAAACATAACAGCGTGCCGCTTCACTTCTGCGGGTCTTTTTGATAAAGTAATAATTCTGCTCTTTTGTCGGTTACTTGTGGGCAACGGAATGAAACGTGCTGCCCTGCTCCATGCTCTTTAGAATGAAATAAACCCCGAAGCGGTTTCCCCGCTTCATGGTTTTGAGTTGAGGGCGTACATAGTCGTCTTTGCGGACATTTTTTTCAGCCCATTCCAGGGGGATGCCATGATTGAGGGCATAGGCTTCAACCCACTGGTTATAATGCTTCGTCCGTGATCCCAGG
>JAFGDM010000162.1 GCA_016932115.1 Deltaproteobacteria bacterium
AATCAAATTCATGTTCTGGTGACGGGAGGAGCTGGCTTTTTAGGTTCTCATCTCTGTGAGCGCCTTCTGAATGACGGAAAGGATGTTCTCTGTGTCGATAACTTCTACACCGGGTCGAAGCGAAATATTCAGCATCTTGTCCAGAATCCTTTTTTTGAACTTCTTCGCCATGACATTACTTTTCCCCTTTACGTGGAGGTGGACAGAATTTATAACCTCGCCTGTCCTGCAGCGCCGATCCATTATCAGAACGACCCCGTCCAAACCACAAAGGTAAATGTTCACGGTTGCATCAATATGCTGGGCCTTGCTAAACGGGTGAAGGCACGAATCCTCCAGGCCTCGACTTCAGAGGTTTACGGCGATCCCACTGTTCACCCCCAGCCGGAGACTTATTTGGGAAGCGTAAACACCATTGGACCACGCGCTTGCTATGACGAGGGGAAGCGCTGCGCCGAGACCCTGTTCTTCGATTATCATCGCCAGTATGGAATCAACATCAAAGTGGCCAGAATTTTTAACACCTATGGTCCCCGCATGCATCCAAATGACGGTCGCGTGGTCTCTAATTTTATTCTCCAAGCCCTTAGAGGAGAACCTATCACGATTTACGGTGATGGTTCTCAGACACGATCATTTTGTTATGTGGATGATATGGTTGATGGATTAATAAAGCTTATGAATTCCCGGGATGCCCTAACCGGACCCATTAATCTAGGAAATCCTGAAGAAATGACTATGCTTGAACTGGCAAACAAAGTCATTAGACTGACGAATTCACCTTCAGAAATCATCTACAGACCTCTGCCTGCCGATGATCCGAAACAGCGGAAACCCGATATCAATTTAGCAAGAGAAAACCTTTCTTGGTCTCCAAGCGTCTCGCTAGAAAAAGGTTTAGAAAAAACCATAGCTTATTTTGATGCATTGCTGCGAGATAAATACTGAACCTATCACTGAGATGCCGAACCATATCAGAGGCATTGAGAACAGGAAAATATTCCGGGACTATCCCTTTAGGAAAAATTTCCTTGTTCCTCCGACTAATTTGCTCCTCTCCACACAAACACGACACCCTGCTCGGGCTCTGCCGTCAAACCATGCCCATCCGGTAGTTAAGACGATTGTACGGACCTTCCTAGCCATAGCATTTTTATTTGTCATGTGGGTTTCGCCGGCGGGCGCGCAGAAGGAGATCACCTTCTGGACCACGGAGGTTGAGAGGGATCGGATGGAGGTTCAAAAAAGCATTGCCTTCGAATTCACACGGAAAAGCGGCATCCGTGTTCGCGTGATTCCCGTGGAGGAGAATCTTCTTGCAGAGCGCGCCACGGCAGCCTTCGCGGCAAAGTCCCTGGCGGACGTCATCTTTCATCCCGTCGACTTCACCATCGGTTGGGCCGAAGCTGGAATTCTGGACTACCATGCGGCTACCGAGGTCATTAAAGCCCTCGGGAAAGAAACCTTTTCTCCAGGCCCTCTCAGGCTTGTGCGAATCAACGATGGTTACGCCGCCGTACCCGCAGATTGGTGGGTACAGCTTTTGCTTTATCGCAAGGATCTCTTCGCGGAGAAGCATCTTGCGGCGCCCGATCGGTGGGACGCTATCCTTGCAGCAGCGAAAACCCTTCACAACCCCCCTCTCCTTTGGGGCTTTGAAGCGGCCACGGATCCCAGTCATATATACACCCAGCAGGTTTTCGAACATATCGCCCTCTCGAACAGCGTGAGGCTCATCACAAAAGAGGGACAACCGGACCTCAACACACAGGAACTGATTGAATCCCTCAGGTTTTATAAATCCCTCGCCGGTTTTTCACCGCCCGGGAACCTCTACTGGCTTCACACCAGAATGGACTATCTCTCAGGCCGCGCGGCCATGATTATGTGGTCTCCTTTCATCCTGGATGAACTCTCCGGGCTTCGCCGTGATCAGCCTGTTATCCCTGATATGTTGAAAGGCGAGCAGGGATGGCTCGCCCGAAACACGGGCTTCGTCACCAAGATACATGGCCCGAGGGGCGCGGCGCAGTATGGGCAAGCCAACTACTTCGGCATTTCCTGTGATGCGGACAAGGAAGCTGCGCAGAAGTGGGTGGAATTCCTTTTGACCGAAGGGTATCTCAGGTGGCTGGGCATGGCTGCAGAAGGCAAACTGCCTGTTCGTAAAGGGACCCCCGATCACCCCAAGCGTTTTGTGGAAGGCTGGGTTGACCTCGAGTTCGGCGTCACGACCCGGGCTAAGATATCACGGTTCTACGGCGCGGACGTCGTCCATGCAATCATGGCGGGAGCGGACACCTTCGACCGCTGGGGATTTGCCGAGGGCAAGGGATCACTGATCTTCAAGATCTATGGAACAAAGGTAATCCCTGAAATCCTGAAACGTTTCCTGGACGGCGAGATCACCGAAAAGCAGGCCGTGGAGATGATGGATAAAAGGGTTAAGGCCATGCAATAAACATGGCTCATTGCTGGTCAGCCATCGGGCATTATTCGCTTTAACCAAAGGCATTCTATCGGAAAGTCGGATCATGAAACTTAGTGGAAGCACCCTGCTCGACAAAGAGAGCCGTCTGGCATTTTGGATGCTCCTGCCCACCTTCCTTGTGGTCTTTCTCTTTGTTGTTTTTCCGGTCCTCTGGAATATCTGGCTTAGCTTCAACCCTTTGTCCCTTGCGGATCTTCGAGGGCCTGAGCTCCATCGGTTCAACCTGACGTTTGACAATTTCAAAAGGGTTTTCACAGACCCTGACTTTCCAGAGGTCCTTTCCGTTACCCTGATCTATACCTTCGCGGGCAGTTTTCTCTCCATTCTTTTGGGATTGGCGGCCGCCCTGCTCGTTCATACGGAATTCAGGGGACGAGGCTTGATCCGAGGGCTTTTCATAGCCCCCTATATCGCGCCTGTGGTGGCCGTCACCTTCGCATGGAGTTTCATCCTCGACCCTCAGCTCGGAGTCTTGAATTGGTTGGCCTTGGACGGAGGACTTATCAGCCGTCCTATTGCATTTTTTTCCCAGAGATGGTTGGACATCGAGGTCCTAGGGGCGTCCCTGCGTCTGCCCCTCGCTCTTACTTCGGTCGTTCTTTTCGAAGGTTGGCGCTATTTCCCTTTTGCTTTTCTCTTCATCCTCGCTCGCCTTCAAAACATCCCCGAGGAACTTTATCAGGCCGCATCGGTGGACGGCGCCACCCCTTTGCAGAGATTTCTCCATATCACCATGCCTCAGCTTGCGCCGGTCTTGAGCATTCTCTTTCTTTTCAGATTCATCTGGACCATAAATAAATTCGATGACATCTTCCTCCTCACAGGAGGGCAGGCAGGCACCAAGGTGCTCACCATCAAAGTCTACGAGTATGCCTTCGGCCGATTCGACATCGGCGCGGGATCTGCGGTAGCCATGGTGCTTTTTGTGATTCTCTGCCTATTCATGGTTGTCTATTTCAGGTCGATCATGAAGGAAGAAGAATGATGCGGAGGAACAATAGAGAAGACAGGAGACAGAAGGAAAGGACAAGTACAGGAATCGTGGAATGGCGGGAGGGTGCACGGCACAAGCTACACGGGATGGGACACAGGATTTAAGGACACAAATCAGAAGCACGAAATCCGGAATACGAAACAATGCCAAAATCCCAATGTTCAAAATTCAAACCAAGAAAGGGCCACGACCACGATTCATCTGTTTTGATCATTCCTATTTTGGTCATTCCGATTTGTTTCGGATTTCGTGCTTCGACTTTCGGATTTGTGAAATTTAAAGTCTTCGCCCGAAAGCGAGCGTTTTTCTCCTACTTCTTGAAGGGGACAATAAAGGTCTCAACAAAATGAAGTACGGGGGACGGGAAAAAGTGGAAGATTCCATCATCAAGATCCTGAGAATCTTGGGTATAGGGTTTTTCGTGGTGATTGTGGCATTCCCTTTTTATTGGATGATTGTCTCTTCCTTAAAAACCCTGGAAGAGCTCCTGTTGACGCCCGCCAACCTTGGGATCAACCCCGCTAAAATCAGTTTCAGGGCTTACCGAGAGGTGCTCTTCGACCATGGGTTCCTCCGCTACGTCTCCAACAGCGCCTACGTTTCCGTTCTCACGGTAATTCTCTCGCTCACCCTCGCCGTTATCGGAGGATATGCGGTTACGAGGCTCAGATTCCGAGGCCGGGCCTTCATGTCCTATTCCATTTTGGTCATTTACATGTTCCCGGCCATAGTTCTCGTCATTCCCCTCTATGTAGTATTTTCCGGAATGGGACTCCGTGACTCGGTGCACCTGCTCATCCTGGTTTACCTCGCCCAAACCCTGCCGGTGGCCCTTTACATGCTTCGAAGCTATTTCCACAGCCTTCCTGTGGAAATTGAACACGCAGGGCTTACCGACGGCTGCACACGCTTCGGGGTGATCTGGCGTATCGTCATCCCCCTTTCCGCTCCGGCTCTTGCAAGCGTTGCGCTGTATACCTTCATGATCGCATGGAACGAATTCCTTTTTGCCTTCATGTTTCTGGACACACCTGAAAAATTCACTCTCTCCCGCGGGGTGGTGCAGCTCGCCGGAAGCGTCCATCTTTCAAAACAACTTGTCATGGCGGCCTCGGTCCTCGTAACCTTCCCCATTGTTATCCTTTTTCTTCTTTTTGAGCGGCATCTTGTGCGCGGACTTACCGCCGGCGCCATGAAAGGCTGAAACGTGGCATCTCTCGTGGTTGAAAAGGTTACCAAACGCTTCGGTAAATTCACAGCCCTATCCGAGGTGAGCGTCCATATCGACCATGGAACCTTTTGTGTGCTCTTGGGGCCTTCGGGATGCGGCAAAAGCACACTCCTCAACATCATCGCCGGTCTGCTCCCGCAAGACGAGGGCAAGGTGTTTGTGGATGGTGAAGTCGTAGACCATCTCAGCCCCAGGGACCGGGATGTGGCCATGGTCTTTCAGAGCTACGCCTTGTATCCCCACATGACCGTGGCCGACAATCTCGGCTTCGGCCTCAAAATGCGCGGATTTTCCAAACCGCTCATAAGGGAACGGATCATGGAAGCAGCGCATATGCTCGGAATACAAGACGTGCTGGAACGAAAACCACGTGAACTCTCGGGCGGCCAGAGGCAACGGGTGGCTATGGGACGGGCTTTGGTGCGCCGCCCAAAGCTGTTCCTGTTCGATGAGCCTCTGAGCAATCTTGACGCCCGCCTTCGCGCCAATGTGCGCCTGGAACTCAAGCGCATCCACCGGCAAATCAAAGGTACCGTCATCTATGTGACCCATGATCAGGTGGAAGCCATGACCCTCGGAGATGTGGTTGTGGTCATGAACGCAGGGAAAATCCACCAGACCGATCCTCCTGAAGTCATCTACAACCGGCCCACAGATACATTCGTTGCAACGTTTATCGGTTCTCCGGAAATAAACATTTTCAAGGGGGGAATCGTGATCAAGAATGAGCGCTTTTATTTTCAAGGAAAGGGATTCTCCCTGGAGCTGGGAGAAGCGCAACCGCTTGCACTTGGTGGAGAAATCGAAATCGGCATTCGGCCTGAGGACATGGAACTTCTTCCTCCGGGAAAAACTCCGCTCGAAGCCAAGGTGGATCTTGTCAGCAACATCGGCTCAGGGATGCTCGTCCACGCCCTTCTCGGAGAAGAACCGGTAAATATCAGCGCCCTGAAAGACACCACTTTTCAACCTGGAGACAAGGTCTCCTTAGCGATAGCTCCCGGCAGGGTACACTGGTTTCAAAATGGGAAACGCCTATGATCATTATTGTTCGGATGGGGGATTGGGAGAAACAGAATGCTTGGACGGCCTCCTTTTGCTTTTGACACTCCCGGGCCTTTCCCCTATATTGCCGACAATGAAACCAGACGCCATTGCCGATGATATGAAGGCCCTTGAGTTCTCCCCCCGGTCCGTTCACACCCCCGGGCTGATCGAAGAATGGGAGGAGATCTCCCCCCTTTCTGAAAGCATTTCAGTAGAGCTTCAACTTTTACATATCAAGAAGCGCGTTCCCGCCCTTTGGGTTGTTCTCCTCGGCGGCACTGGCACAGGGAAATCCACCCTTTTCAATGCGCTCTGCGGGAGGCATCTGAGTGAAACCGGTGTTGAACGCCCTAAGACCGGCGGTCCTATCCTTTATGCTCATGAAAGCTGTGAGCTACAAAAAAATATCCTCTTTCCTGAAATGGAGATTACGACAAGGCCCGCCTCCGATGCTGATTCCAGCCCGACCAGCGGCTTGAGCGGCCGTCTAATTGTACTTGAACACAACAGAAAAGAATTCTCTCACCTCATACTTGCTGATACGCCGGATCTCGACAGCGTAGATCTGGCAAACCGAGCAGTCGCTGAAAACCTCTACAACCTTAGCGACGCGGTGATCTTTGTCGCCAGTCAGGAAAAGTACGCCGACGAGGTGCCTTCTCTTTTCCTCCAGAGGGTGCTGAAGGAAGAAAGGCTCTGTTACTTTATTCTCAACAAGGCTCAGGATTTATCAACCAAAGAGGATATCCTGTCATTGCTCAAGGAGGGAAAAGGCCCTCTCAGTTCCGATCGAATCTGGCTTTTACCCTATGCTAAGCACCATCCATCCAGTGCTCTTGCCGATGACCCATCCTTCCATGATTTTCACGCTCTTTTCTTAAAAGAGCTTTCCCTAACGCAAATGCCGGAAATCCGAAAAAAAATTTTTTCGTGGCACAAGAAAGGGCTTCAAAACAAACTGGACCGTCTTACCTCTCTTTTGGAAAAGGAGCACAAGGCGGCTCAAGAGTGGTTAAAAAGCCTTAACAGCCTTGAATCAAGAACCTCGGCGGACTTTGTGAGCGAGCAGAAAAAAACCTTTTCATCCAAAAATCAAGACGCCATAAAAGGGGAAATTAAAAGGCTTTTTTCCAAGTATGACGTGTTGGGTAGACCCCGTCAATGGATCAGGGATACCATTCTTTCCCCCCTCAGGTTCATCGGACTTGCAGGGAAAAAAGATAACCGACAATACAGGCAGGAACTCCACAAAGTGCGCGACAAAATAGACCTCATCCCCATACGCACCGCTGTGGAGAAATTCAATCATCTCGTTCTTGAGGAGCTTTCACCGGCGCATGAAAAAGCTCCCCTCTTCGGAAAGCTTCGGGAGCCCGGGACCGGTCTCAGTCATGAGGAAATCAAGGGCCTTGTATGGAAGGCCCAGGATGAGCTGGACGCTTGGCTGGAAAAGCGATTCGAAGATCTGGCAGCAAGCTTGCCTCGAACAAAGAGGTGGGGCATTTACAGCACCTCCATTCTCTGGGGGATTATGATTGTTTCCCTCGAGGTCGCCGTCGGGGGAGGATTCACGATCCTGGATGCGCTCCTGGGATCTGCCCTTGCGCCTTTCGTGACAAAAGGCAGTGTGGAACTCTTTGCTTTCCACGAGATTCAGAAGGTCACAAGAGAACTCGCAGATCGCTACCGGAAAGGACTGCTTTCCGTGATACATGTTCAGAAGGAGCGCTATGAGCGCTGTCTTCAATCCCTTCTTATGCCCGCAGAAGCAAAAGACGCTCTTCAGAAACTGAGGCGGCATACAGCAGATTTGCGGGGGGAATAAAAGATGACGACCACCATACCACAGATAAAGGAAGGGCTTGCTCAATTTAAGGATTTGCTTCAAAGGGAAGCACTCTTCTCTTTCTCAACGCAGGAAAAGGAGGCTTTGCTGAAAGGGCTTGGAGAACTCGGTCAAAAACTTTCCGCTGTTGAGGCGAGCTTTCTCACCATCGGCATTCTGGGTGGTACGGGCGTTGGGAAATCGACCATCATGAACGCCCTTGCAGGCGCGGAAATCGCATCCACAAGCCACAGAAGACCACACACCGACCATGTTCTGATCTACAAGCACGAAGAAGCCGGCCCTCTTCCCGCCCTTGAACTCGAAAACCTGCCATGGCACGTGATCACCCACAAACAGGACTCCGTCAAACATGTGCTTCTTTGCGATCTCCCCGACTTCGACAGTCTTCTGGGTGAACACCGCGACAGGGCGATCCGCTTCATGGAGCACCTGGATTTTCTTGTCTGGGTCACTTCCCTTGAAAAATACGGGGACAGCCGGTTCTATGAATTCCTGCAAACAGCACCCAAAGCAAAGCAGAATTTTATCTTTGTCATGAATAAGATCGATCTGCTCTTTGAAGGAAAGCAGCAGGAAAGCGGCTACAAAGAATTGAATCGAGCCGTGGACACTTTTAAGACCCACATACGCGATCAAGGCATAGACGATCCCCTCCTTTACACGCTCTCTTCTCAGGAAGCGAAAGGGACAGGAGACCTCTCCCACTGGAATCAGTTTTTCGCTTTTAAACATCACCTTTTTCTCCACAGGGACATGAAGCAGGTCATGGCCATAAAGACGGCGAACTTAGAGGTGGAAGCCGAGAACCTTCTTTCGTCTCTTCAGGCGGAAACGGAAAACCTGAAAAAATTCATTGCCGTTCTGAAAGAATCGGCCGAAGATTTTGCGACCCACCGGCCTTCCTGGGTCCAAGCAGGACAAGAAGTCATGGATTCCTGGCTGAACAACCGGGTCAAAGCAGGAATCATGCGCCATCACGCCGACCCATCGCGGCTGGTCGGTCCGGGTTACGGCATCGCACTTCTGTTCCATGCATTTCGGGGACGGAGCGACGGAACGTCTGAAAACTCTCTTGATCTGTCTCTTTTCAAGCCGCCCGAAGAGATCATCCTCTCCTACCGCAAACGCTTCCAGTGGGCTGAGGAGCGTCTCAGGCATCTCATCCATCGTGAAAATCTGGGTATGCCTTTTGAAGAACAGGTGAATGAAACCATTCGCGCCGAGGCAAGGTTCGACGCTTTAGGGGAGCGCTTCTTGCAGGCTGTTCTATCCTTTGTCGCAAGACCTGCCCCGACCTTCAAGCTCTTCAAGATCTATCAGACTGTGTTCTATGCCGTCCTTTTCGCTTTTTTCCTTTTTGCTGTCGGGGGGGAAAGAGCGTGGCTTGATTTTCTGAGCAGTCCCGGACCCGCCAAATCGCTTCAACTGCTCGTCACCATGATCCACACCCTTTTCAGCACCAAGGGGCTTTCGGCCCTTGCAAGCTACGCCCTTCTCAATCTTTTCCTGGGATTTAGTTTCTACCGCAGATATCAAAGCCTTTTACTCCGGGCCGGAGAAAAGGCTCTTGGCGCCCTGAGCATCGCTATTTCCGGGATCTGGGAGGAAAACCTGGATGAACTCCTGAGCGATATGGAAGCGCTGAAGCAAGAAATGGCGTCAAGGCTCGAAGCACTCTCCACGATGCGTAGGTTATAAACTATCCTTAGACCCGCTTCGACTTTGCATCAACGGTGGTCATTGTAATGGAAGGGTTCGGGGTTCAGAGTTCAGGAGGGGATGCTACTGAACAGTTGCACTCAAGGAGCTACAGCATTTTGAAATGAGGCATAACGACACATCCTGCTGAGCACATTCACGGCGCTCTCCGGCGTCTGGTAGAAGACCGCGTCGTATCGCTTCCCTGGAATTGGTCGAACTGTGCCTTTCTCGGTCATGGTCAGCGACACGCCGAGAACCGGTTTTTCGTAGACCTCCATGAATTCGACAATTCGTGTAGCGTACCTTTCTTCGTACTCTCGAAGAGTGTTCTCCATCTGATCCAGAAGCTCAGAAGGCTTGCTCCTGTCCACCTCCCGGGTGGACTGGATCAGGAGCCGGAGAAGCTCGATACGGCCCACGATGCCTAGGCCGATCACAGCATCGACGCCATCCCATTTCAGGAGCTCTTCAACAGCCACTAAGGGCGCATCCGGATTTTGGGTCCCCACGAGATCCACCGGGTTGCTCTTGCTCCAGAATGGAGGCAGATAGCGGCCGATGCTCTCGATGATCCGGTCAGGCAGGCGGGGAACTAAAAGCCCCCTTTCATTGCACTCGTCGGCGGTGACGACCCCCCAACCGCCTCCGAGGGTCACGATGCCCACCCGGTTGCCCTTCGGCAGGGGGAGGGATGAAAATCCTGCCGAAAGGTCCAAAAGCTCCGACGGCACATAGACTTCAAGAAGCCCTGCCTGGCGGCAGGCGGCCCTGAAAATGGTCAGGTTTCCGCCCATGGCGCCTGTGTGGGACGCAGAAGCCAGACTGCCCGCTTCGGTGCGGCCTCCTTTTAGCAGAATTACCGGTTTCACCCTGTTCACCCGCTTTGCAACTTCGAAAAAGCGCTTTCCCCGGTTGATGTTCTCGATATAGAGGATGATGATCCGGGTGTCGGAATCCTGCTCAAGATATTCCAGATAATCGGGGCACGTGATCATGGCCTCATTGCCTGACCCCACGAAAAGAGAAACGCCCACCCCCTGCTGCTCGGCCCAGTGTATGAGCTGGTTGCCGAGATTTCCGGATTGGGAAACAAAAGCCACCTTGCCTTTTCTTGGTCGGGTGTGTGTTCCGGTCGCAAAAAGCCCGGAGCGTGGGCACAGGATACCCATGGTATTCGGGCCGACGAGAAGTATGCCCTTGCTCCGGCAAAGAGCCACTATGCCTCTTTCCATGACTTTTCCTGCCTCGCCTGTTTCTCCGAACCCGGAAGTGATCACCACCGCCGCCTTGACACCCTTCTCACCGCATCCTTCAAGGACGCCAACCACCGTCTCGGCAGGGGTGCAAATGATCGCGAGGTCCACCGGTTCCGGAATGTCCTGAATGCGCCTGAAAACAGGGAGACCGAAAATCATCTCTTCCCTGGGATTGACCGGAAAAATCTTCCCCGGAAAATGACCGGCCACTATGTTGCTGAAGATCATCTGACCCCATTTTCCGAATGATGAAGAGGCGCCGACCACCGCAACGGATCTCGGGTGGAATACGAATTCAAGGTTCATGGGAGCTATCATTGAAGGTATGTCCTCATAGGGTTAATTCAAGTTTCCGAGTGTGAGTGTGCCCAGGTTCATAGTATCATGTCTCATAAATTGCGTGTCCTTTTTTGGCAATTTTATTTTTGCTAATATTTTAGTTTTTTGAAATGCATAGCCGCCGATGCTGAGCATGGGAGTCTCTCTCAAAACAAAAAACAAAGAGAATTTGGGAGAAACATGAAAATACCGTGTAGTCTCCGACGCGCCATAGCCGTTATGACGACGATGCGCAAAAGCGGGGGGCGAGGCTTCACAGGCACTTCGTGGATCGACCTTCCTTGGCGATCCCCCCCGAACCCACCTCCGCCTGCCTCATCCATTGCCCAAAGCTGAACACGGTGCACAATCTCTGCAGCTTCATCGTGTTTTTGCCCTTCCCTGTTAGCCTGCAGCTATAGGCTCTGAGCCATATCCCTGATATCAATCAAGACGGGAGCTTTTTATCAGAGGGCTACCCGGCAAGTCAAGGCAAAGCCGATCAAGCAAAGAGGCCCAGCCACAGGATAAAGGTCAGGCATGAGGCTAACGTATTCGTGGACACGGCGGCGCTCGCAAGATCCGGAGACCCATTCATTTCAGTGGCCATGACGTAGGCGATCGTGGCCGTCGGACAGGCGAGAAGGATGAGGCCCGGCAGGAATTGACAGGCAGGAATGCCCAACCGGCGATATGCAATCAGTCCCAACAGGGGGAGTGCAACAAGCTTGAACGCCCCTGCGCCAAGGACGAGCCTGAAATGGGATCGGATGAGTGCGAAGGAAAGGGACGCACCGATGATCAAAAGCGCCAGCGGAAGGGCCATGCCGCTTACGATTTTCAGGCCTCGATTGATAATCTCGGGGATTGGAATCCTGAGGATTGAAAAAAAGATCCCCACCAGCGCAGAGCACACCACCGGATTACCGATGATCTTCTTTATGAAAAACCAAGGATTGTGTCTCCCATTGGTCTTCTCGTTGAACCACTGCAGCGCCAGGACGGAAAGAAGATTCTGCAGGATCATGAGGAACCCTGCCAGAATGCTTGCGCTTCTGAACCCGATGTCTCCCAGGAAGTAATACACCACTGCCAGACCGATATAGCCAAGATTCCCATGATAAGCACTCTGAACAAAGGTCCCTGCAGAGGAAAGAGGAACGGCCGTGATCTTCACGACAAAAAGGGCAAGAAAAAACACGATGACGACCGGAATCAAGCTGCTGCAGAGAAGGGCAAGGTTAAAATGAAGAAGAAACTCGGCCCCTGCAACCTCTCTGAAAATCATGGCAGGGATGGCGAAGTAGTAGACCATGCGATTGAGGGACGCGAGCATTTGAGGAGGAAAGAATTCCCTGGTCCGGAGAACCCATCCCAAAACAATGACTGCGAACACAGGAACAATCGTGTTGACGACTTGCCGCATCACTTGACCTTCAAATTGAGTTCTGCTTATCCCCCCTTTTCAGTGCGCTTGTCAAGGTCAGACGGCCACGGTAAGGCCTTCTCGGGCCCAGAAAAGATCCATTCCGTGATCGCCTGCGTGATACCGGGTTCGATATTTCATCCAGATCTCATCCAGGACTTTGTCGGAATGCTGAGGGTCGTGGTGAAAAATGGCAAGTTGTTTGACTTTCCCCCTGGAAGCGGCCTCTAAAACGACAGGAATCGAGGAATGGCCCCATCCCCTTCTTGCGGCGTATTCCTCTTCCGTGAACTGGCCGTCTGCGATCAAGAGATCAGCACCATGAACAAAACGGAGATATTGCTCCGCATGTTTTTTTTCTTCTCTGCTCTTTTTCTCTCTGCCGAAGATGAGGTCCAGCTCCACGTCTGTGGCAAATACGATTCTCTTTCCATGAATGTTGAAACCATACCGAACAGAGCCCGCAGGGTGATGCACCTGCTCCTCCAGGTCTATTTCAATCGAACCGAGTCGAATCCTTTCCGTGTCCATTTCCCGGATGTGGATATCTGCGGTTAGCGCAGACATAGGCACGGGAAAATATTCATAATCCATCTGGCCCTTAAGGGCGGATGCCAGAAATTTTTCTTTTTTCGAACTCCCGTAGATCGTCAGCCTGGTGTTTTCCCTGTAGGCGGGTTGGAAAAAAGGCAGCCCTTGAATGTGGTCCCAGTGGGTGTGACTCAGGAAAAGGTGAAGGTTCAAGGGAGCGTCTTTTCCATTCCTTGAGCGTAAAATCTCAAAGCCAAGGTTCCGGATTCCCGTTCCAGCATCAACGATAATGAGCGTGCTCTGATGGGAAATCGTGATACAGGGGGTGTTTCCACCGTATTTTTCAGTGATTCGACCGGGCGTGGAAATAGAACCGCGGGTTCCCCAGAAAGTGACCAGTGTTTTTGAATCAGCGGCTGAATTCATCTAGGTTATGGAATTTTTTCTTCCTTGAACAAAAGTTTTACGCCGCCCAGAGCGATCTGGTCGTTGTTTCTCAAGGCACACCGAAGAATTTTGATACCGTTTACAAAGAGCCCGTTGGTGCTGTCAAGGTCTTCCAGGATGAACTCCTCGTTTTGGAAAAAAACGCGAGCATGCTTTCGTGAAACGTTTTCCACAACAAATCGGACGTCGCAGCCCGGACTCCGGCCAAAAACCATATCGCCTCGTCGGAGTTCGATGCAGTGGATTTTTTCATTCGGGCTGAGAATTTGCAGAAATGCCCGTTCTTTGAATGGAATGTTTTCTGAAAATCCGGACCCGGCCAGCTTCACCGTAGTTGTAAATCCATCCCGTTCCTCAGCCTCACTCGCCACTCTCCAGACTCCTCCCTGAACCCATTTTTGGCAAACCAGCACCCAAATCAACTGAATTTTTAAGTATAATTATACTTCTTTTAAATCTTTTAGTCAACATTAACATCACCAGCTTGCTAATTTTCATTGACATTTGATACTTTAAATAATTATAATTTACTATAGTTGATTAAATCGTAAATACTCATGACCAGGCTTACGGTTACTCCACTATCCAAAACCATTTGATGCAAACGGATTTTCGTGCCTACCCCGGATCCTAAGTCGCATACCCAAATTCGTCACTGGAGCGAGGTCTGCGATTCCGGGAAATAACGAAAAACGCTGGAGAGTTTAAACAAAACCGGGATTTTCTGATGCGGGTTCTTATTACAGGCGGCGCAGGCTTCATCGGCAGCAATTTTATCAGACATCTTCTCCACGTGAAAAAGGATGTGGAAGTCCTCAATGTGGACCTTCTGACCTATGCCGGGAACCTCGCAAATCTTGCGGACGTGGAGAAAACCTTCACCGGTCGTTACAGCTTCATCAAAGGAGATATCGCAGACAGGAAGCTCATTTTCCATCTTTTTGAAACATCGGAAATAGACTGGGTGGTTCATTTTGCGGCTGAATCCCATGTGGATCGAAGCATCCTCGGCCCTCAGACTTTTGTACGCACAAACATCCTGGGCACTTTCAATCTTATCGAAGCCTGCAGGCGATTCTGGCCTCTGGAGGACATGTCGTGTGTGGGTAAAAAGCGATTCCTTCATGTTTCAACCGACGAAGTGTATGGTTCTGTTGCGGAATCCATGTACTCCACGGAGACATCCCCTTATGACCCGTCCAGTCCCTACTCCGCAAGCAAGGCTTCCTCAGACCATATGGTGAAGGCTTTCCACCGGACTTATGGTCTGCCGGCGATCGTAACCCACAGTTCCAATAACTACGGCCCCTTTCAATTCCCGGAAAAACTGATTCCCTTAATCATCTTCAATGCCGCCAAAGGCCGGGATCTCCCGGTTTACGGCGATGGGAAAAACATCCGCGACTGGATCTATGTCGAAGACCACTGCAAGGCCCTCATGGCTGTCCTCCGAAAAGGAAATCTTGGAGAAAGCTATAACATCGGAGGCCAATGCGAGATACAGAACATCGACGTCGTTCACCTGATCTGCGATTACCTGGATGAGCGGCTCGTGCTTCTCGGAGGCCGGCCACGGAGAAACCTGGTCCGCTTTGTCACCGACAGGCCCGGCCATGACCGGAGATACGCGCTGGATACTTCAAAAATCAATGAAGAGCTCGGCTGGCGTCCCGGGGTCGGCTTCGAGGAAGGCCTTGCCCGAACCATCGACTGGTACCTCAAAAACATCAAATGGGTCAAAAACATCCTGAACGGCACCTACATGGAATACTACCGCAGGCAATACGGCAAAAGACTCCATGAGAGCAAGCTCTAGGCTCAAGAGGCCTCTTCTTCTAGTCATGGGGTCAGGTCTGCTCTTGAGTCACCATTAACTCCAATTCCAATTTCTCAATCCGTTTTCTGAATTTCCGGTCAGGGATAGCTTTTTGTTTCGTTCTTTCAATTACCGTACTGACAGAACTGTAATTATTAATGCAGAACTCTTGACCGATTTCTTCCAACTTACTTCCGATCAGCCCCGTGGGCCATTATTATTCCCTCATCCGAATCAGTCTTTAGGTTATTCCTTGCTCTTTCTTTGCAGTTTGTGCTTTTCCGAGCACGTGCCAGATTTCGCCCTCACTCTCATATCCAGAATGTCTGCTTTTTTATGCCCTCCCTGACTTTACCATTGCGCACAATTTTTGCTTCGCCGTAGGTCTGTCCGAATCCCTCTGATGCCCATTTCCACAGATTCCTGACATCCTGCTTTCACTATCTCAAATATCCAGTGAGCAAAGCAATTACTTGATTTGTGTAAGGTTTCAGGTTAAGATTCAAATCAGAATGAATTTGAGTTTTAAGTAAAGGAATTACCAATGGGCGCCACAGTTTTACTCAAAACGGAACACTCTGCTCAAGAGACGAAAGCCTTCATTATAGAGGCCTTAGAGAAACACATCGATTTTGCCCGGATGCGCTTAGCTAAATTTGACACTGAATGTCGCCAATTCGAAGAGCGATACCAAATGAAATCGGAGGATTTTATAAAAAAATTTGAAGCCGGTGAGCTTGGTGATGACCTACATTGGTTTGATTGGTATGCAGCCTATCGAGGGCGTAACATATGGGAGAAGAAATCTAAGGTTCTCACCGGCATCTCATGGAACGAATAAATGAATATTTCGCCCACTTAATGGATGCAATCCGCAACTGCCGTTGGGTGATAAATGAAGATCTCACTTTCAGGCAAATTGACTTAAAGGAAGGCTATATTAACGGGATGCTCTACATCCATGGTGGTTACATGCTTCATGTTGCCGAATACATCGAGATAGAAAAAGGATTTCCAAAGCGCATCAAATACCGATATCAACTTCAGGACAATGCTGAGCGACTTGTCAGTCGGTGGGATAATGCCCCCCACCATGCGCAAATACCGACTCATCCCCATCATGTGCATGACGATGACGGGGCTGTCCATTCATCGCGCGCCATGGATATTCCCAGTATCCTCTCTCAGTTAGATACAGTTATTCAGGAAAAATGATTCAACAAATCCTGAGGCTCCTATTATTATATCGAAACTTTGGTTTATTGGCGTCATGGCAACGTGGCAAGAGAAGCAGGTGATTCCAATGAATTCAATTGCTGAATGGGAATTGGAAATCGACACCTACCGGCGAACGGCGCAACGGCGCCAGGCAGATGCCGAGCACAAACGCCAGCAGCGTCTCGAACAAGGCTGGGCAGTTGCTCGCAAGGCCGCCGACCTGCTGCGCGAGCGGTTTGCTGTGAAACGCGTGGTTGCGTTCGGTTCCCTGGCCCACCCGGAGCGTTTCCATATGCGATCCGATGTAGACCTGGCCGCCTGGGGCTTGAATGAGCGCGATTACCTGCGTGCCGTTGCCGCGGTCACCGGCTTGGACCCTGAAATCTCCGTTGATTTGATAGCTGTTGAAGAAGCACCGGAGAGCCTTCGTACACTGATCGAGACGGAAGGAGCCTCACTATGACGGCTAAGACCGGCGGCTATCTGGCCTTGGCCGGACGCATCACCCAGACACTTATGGACATTGACCGGATTGTCCGACGTGCCGAGCTACTGTTGACCAAATCACGAAGCACGGGCGATGAAGGTTACATGGACGGTGTAGCTTTGAATCTTCACAATTTTTACACCGGTATCGAATCCATATTTGAAGACATTGCCCGCACTGTGGACGGAGCCGTGCCTGAAGGCGCGAACTGGCATCAAGAATTGCTGGTGCAAATGGCCGCTGACCTTGCAGGCTCACGTCCTCCCGTCATCCGAAGATCCACGCGTGATTCTCTCGATGAATACCGGGCGTTTCGCCACTTGGTGCGCAATGTGTATACCTTTAATCTGCGCCCGAAGAGGTTATCAGACCTGGTTGAGAGAATACGCATCTGCTTTATGGATCTACGCAGTGACTTGGAAGAATTTGGGCGCTTCCTCCAGGCATTGGAAGAATCAACTTGATGTCACCATGGATGATGCTTTTAGCCGATACACGATTCGTTTAATACGCCACTCACCGGGGCATCCACCCCAATTTATCGATGGGCGAAAAAAGGCTTTCCGTGCTTGGTACATCCGGTTTTGAAGGCAGATTGTTACCTTGTAAAGGTTTTGCTATATTGAATGGAGTGTTTAGAGCCCATTGGAGGCGGCACCATGGAAATCATGGAAAGTATTCGATCTGCATTTAAGGAGCTCATTGTTTCGGATCTGGGCAATTCACTCCCTTAAACATGAGCTGATTCAGCGCATCGAGTTCCTGCACGAGGAGTTGAGACATGTTGAATGTTGATATAAATCAGGCCAAAGAAAGTCTCCCCGAACTGATCGAAAAGACGATCAGTGACGGCGAAGTCATCATCACCAAGAGTGGAAAGCCGATTGCCAAACTCATTTCAATTCTCGAAACCAAGAAACAGCGCAGATTTGGAACTGCCAAGGGGCTCATCGAATTTTCTCACGACTTTGATCAGCCTATCGACGATTTCAGGGAATATACATAATGCGAGCACTGCTCGATACAAGTACGTTTTTGTGGTTTGTCTCCGATAGCGAAGAGCTGAGCCCTAACGCCCGCCAATGCATCGCTGACTTGGATAACCCTCTTTTCTTGAGCGTGGCAAGCCTTTGGGAAATCGCCATTAAACTGAGCCTTGGCAGACTGAAGTTGTTGCAGCCTTTCGACCAATTCATTGCTCAACAGCTTGCACAAAATGCCATAACGATGTTGCCGATCCAAATTCAGCACCTATCCCAACTAATCGATCTCCCCTTTTACCATCGTGACCCATTTGATCGGTTGATCATAGGACAAAGTATTTCCGAGGATTTGGCTGTAATAACAAGAGATGCTGCATTCAGCCGATATCCGATTCAGTTGATATGGTAATTTTCACCATGACCGCAGATACGCCGTCGATACGGCGAAAATCAACGAAGACCTTGGCTGGCCACCCCAGGATCGGCTTTGAAGACGGTCTTGCCCAAACCATCGACTGGTATCTTGAAAACACGCAATGGGTCGAGAGCATCCTTAACGGCGCCTACATGGAATACTATCGCAAACAATACGGAGCGACGTTGCATGGGAGCGAACAGTAACACGAAAGGAATCATTCTCGCTGGATCTCACGCGGGTCCCCTTCGTCCGAGCGCAAAGCACATGGCCGGTCGACACCTGTGCCATACACATGCAACCAAACACCACAATTAGGATATCATGACGCCAACACAAGAAAAAGCCATCCTTGGTTTTATTGTCCTGGCAGCATTTGTGTTGCGGGCGCTATTCATCGGTCATGAAAGCCTTTGGCCCGATGAAGCTTTGTACCTGTATATCAGCAAGAATCTGACGATTGACCCTCTGGCCCTGAAAGATGTACACGGGGAGTGGTTTTACCAGAACCCCCCTCTCTTCATGTATCTTCTTTCCTTCTTTATGAGGACAGATATTCTTCAACCCCATGTTCTCGCCCATTTCCTGACCGTGGCAATGGACACAGGAATTGTCCTTATATCGTTTTTCATCGGCAAGAAACTTTTTGGAACGACGGTGGGCCTGATATCTGCGGCTCTTCTTACTGTTAACCCATTGCACTGGTGCACGAGTTCAAGAATTCTCATGGATATTCCTTTGACATTTTTGGTTCATCCGGCAAATGCCGGGGTAACGATCAAATGAAGGTTTGAAAGAATCATCGCCATAGCGGTATATCCTCTCTTTGGA
>JAFGDM010000163.1 GCA_016932115.1 Deltaproteobacteria bacterium
ATACCTCCCTCTTAAAATGTTTATGAAAGAAGTCCTCACCATCACCGCCTGGGCCGGCAACCCGCAGTTACCTTTAACTACCTCTTTTCTTAAATTTTACGGAGCTCAATTATGTTCAGATCCTTTCCCTGATCTTTTCCGAGCATCCGAATTAGCTCGGGAATCTCTTCAAAAGGGTCAGGCTCAACGAATATGGTGAAGAAGCCGCGAAGCGTTACATGCCTTCAAGAAAAAAGCTTGCCGTGTGAACTACCTTCAAGTTTCTGGAGCAGCGGCATAATTTTCAGCAAATGCTCCCGATACAGTCTGCCGGCTCCTTGAGCGTCGCTCTCCTTGATTCTTTCCAATACCGCCTGGTGGGATACCCTATCGTGAATAGCCAATCTTGGCGGTTTGATCTTCGATAAAAGCTCTTCGGTAAAATCCATGAGGATGTTCACCAGGATCTCATAGATCGGGTTGTGACATGCCTTCGCCACGAGCCTGTGGAACTCCACATTCCAAGTCAAATATTCATGACCGGGAAACTCGGGGCTTCTCTTCAACCACTGTGAAAACGATTCAATATCCTCCTCCGTCTTCTTCAACGCCGCCATCCTCGCCACCAGAGGCTCGACATCCAGCCTTACCTCCATGAGATGGGACACGTTTGCCCTGCCCAACGTAAGGGCATCTCTCAGAACAAGGGTCGTCGACTTATGATTCATGGGCAAGAGAAAAGCACCGCCTGTGGGGCCTCTCTTGATTTGGATAAGACCGCTATTCTCCAGATTCCGGATCGCCTCGCGTACGACGATCCTGCTGACCCCAAACATCTCCACCAATCTATTTTCGGGTGGGAATCTTTCTCCGGGTTGATATCGGCCCTGAAAAATAGCTTCCTTCAATTGCTCTGTGACAGAATCGGCTAAACGAGCGGTGGGAATTTGTTTGAATATAGTCAAAGTGCTGTTCCCAAATTTATTGATTATATATTATATGTATGATGTATATTTCAGAGCTTTATTGACATGTCAAGGAAAAAAACCATTACTCGGGAAAAAGTTTTTTGAATAAAAATACCACACCACGGTGGATGATTTTCCCCTTGACCCACAAAGCGAATTCCCTTAGTGTCCGGCCCAGAAAATGGATTTCTTTCGAATAGGGAATAAAACCATGAAAAGAGAATCGCAGGGCATTTTAATTAGTCTAATCGCCTTATTCGCCGTTAACGTTTATGCAAAAACAGCCACCGAGGTATTTGATCAGGTTTCTCCGAGCCTTGTCTTAGTTCGGATTTACGACTCAAAAGTCAACGTCATGAGATCGGGCACCGGCGTTGTTGTATCCACCGGTGTGATCGCGACCAATTGCCGTCTAATCGACGATGCCGCAAAGACAGAGGTGGAGTACCAGGGACAAAAATACATCGCCTCCTTGCGGCATTGCGACCTGGATCGGGACGTTTGCAGCCTCACAGTGAGCAAACTCAAGGCTCCGGTAGCTAGAACCGGCAGCACCGGTCGTCTAAAGGTCGGTGCACGAGTTTTTTCCATCGGCGCAATCGAAGGAATTAATCCGACTTTGTCTGAAGGCACGATTTCCAGCGTCCGTCCTGGGAAAGGCGGCCAGCACCTTCAGATCTCCGTGCCCATTCCCCCTGGTTCCAGCGGTGGCGGCCTTTTTGATGAAGCAGGGCGGTTCATAGGTTTCCATGCTTTTTATGTGATTGAAGGGCAGCAACTCGACCTCGCCATACCGGTAGAATGGATCACTGAACTTCCCAAACGGCATAACAAATTATCGGCACCTGCTCAGCCTGGAACTATCGATTGTTTGAACAAAGCGGTGGCGCTTGAAAATAAAAGGGACTGGGACGGCTTAATAACCCATTGTGTTAATTGGACAAAGGTCAAGCCGGAAGAGGCCGTTGCCTGGTACAACCTTGCCAACGCCTACCGGCTGTCCGGCCAGACCGCTAAAGGCATTGATACCTACCGGCAGTTTTTGCGCATCAACCCGGAGGACGCCGAAGCCTGGAACAATTTGGGCATCGCCTACGGGAAATCCGCCCAGACGATTAAGGCAATTGAGGCTTACCAAAAGGCTCTGACCATCAACCCCGAATATGCCGAGGTATGGTACAACCTTGGCAACGCCTACAGGCTATCCGGCCAGAAGGCCAAGGAGATTGAGGCTTACGAAAAGGCCCTCAAGATCAACCCGGAAGATGCCGAAGCTTGGAACAACCTGGGCATCGCCTACGGGAGATCCGGCCGGACTGTCAAGGAGATTGAGGCTTACAAGAAGGCCCTCAAGATCAACCCGGAGGACGCCGAAGCTTGGACCAACCTGGGCATCGCCTACGACAGATCAGGACAAACTGCTAAAGCAATTGAGGCTTATGAAAAGGTCCTCAAGATCAACCCGGAGGATGCCGAGACTTTTACCAACCTGGGTGTTGTCTACAGAAACTCCGGCCTGATCGCCAAGGCTATTGAGACTTTCCGGCAGGCTTTGACCTTCAACCCTGAGCACGCCAGAGCCTGGTACAACCTTGGCATCGCTTACAGGCTGTCCGGGCAGCCCGCCAAAGCCGGTGAAGCCTTCCAGAAAGGCCTCGCGCATGACCCCGCCGCATGCCGAAGCCTGGAACAACCCGGCAGTTGTTCAAAATAAATCCGGCAAAACCACTAAGGTCATGGCGGTTTATAAAAGCCTGCAGGGACTAAAATTCACGTTGGGCCACGGCCTCCGGCTCTTCGTATCAACAGAGATCGAAAATCGGCATTGACATCTTGAAATCTATCCCCTACCCTTTCGTCGCTGAACCGCCACCGGCACCCGTCATCCGTGAGCTCGCCGGTTAGCAGATAAGATAACGCCCGATTTTGTTGAAAGCAGTTTTGGAACTATTCCGTGTGAGCGGAAATAGGGGGTTGGTTCAACGGTTCCGATCGAATTGTGTAAGAGGAGGTTTTGATGAACTTCAAAGATGCTTCTGAAGAGCAAGGTTCATCCATTCGGAAAGAAGAGGATGCCCTCGGTCTTGAGGAAGAAACGGCCGGCTATACCTTTTGCGACGGCTGTAATGAAGTGCCCTTTTGCGGTATCAAGTTTTATCGAAGGGGAGAGGTGGTTACAAGGATAGAGCCCTGGCCCGATTACCCTGCCTCCCCCCTCTGCTCCAAGGCCTATGCGACCTTGCAGCGGCTCTATCACCCTGATCGTCTGAAATACCCCATGAAGCGAACCACCCCAAAGGGATCCCCCGATCCGGCCTTTGAGCGGATCTCCTGGGATGAGGCCTATGATATCATTGTCCACCATCTGAAACGGATCAAGGAACGTTACGGTCCTCATGCCGTCTTTTTTTATGTAGGCGACCCTAAGGAACCCAGGGCCGCTGTTCAGCGCCTGGCCTTCACTTACGGATCCAGGAATTACGGCAACGAGAGCTCCACGGCATGCCGAAGGGCTGCTCAGCTTGCCGAGCTTTTGACCTATGGATTTCCAACCACAGGGGATTTGCCCACTGAACAGACCAAGGTGATGCTCATCTGGGGCACCAACCCGGCCTATTCAGGCCAACCCTTTATGTGTCACTGGCAGTTTGCGGACGCCAAGGAACGGGGTGTCAAATTCATTGTGGTTGATCCCAGAAAGACACCCACAGCCACAACCCTTGCCGATATTCATCTGCAGCCGCGTCCGGGCACTACTGCGGCTTTGGCTGCGGGCATGATGCATGTCATTTTCAAGGAGGAGCTTCATAACAAGGCATTTTGTGAAAAATGGATTCATGGATTGGATGAGCTGAAGGCCTATGTCAAGGGGTTCCCTCCGAACAGAGTGGAAGGTATCACCTGGGTGCCTGCAAAAAAAGTGATTGATGCGGCCCGGCTGTATGCCTGTAACGCCCCCGGGGGGCTCAAAACGGGTGCGCAGGGCACCACCCATGATCTGAATGCCACAAACAATCACAGGGCAATTCTTTTGCTCCCGGCCATCTGCGGCTATATCGATATTCCTGGAGGCGTTACAAAGCCCACATCTCCTCTTGAAGGGATGCCCGGCTTTTGGGCCGAGGGCCCTCCTTCCTTTTGCATGAGGGACAAGCTGGCTGCGATGGAAGCCGAGCGGTTGGACCTTGAGGCGTTCCCCGCCTGGGCGGAGAAGCTCTTTGAGGTTCAAACCAACCATATAGTTGAATGGATTGGAGAGGGGAAGGTCAAGGCCTTTCTGGGGTGGGGTTTTAACATGATGATCTGGCCCCAGACGCATGAATACCAGCAAGCCTTTGCCGGACTTGATTTTGCGATGGCCGTGGACTATTTCTATCGACCCCGGACCCATGATTTTGTGGATTTAGTCTTGCCCGCGGCCATGAATTTCGAGAGGCTTGCGCCCTTCGCCTATCACGGCCGCATGATCTTTGGACGCACCCCCGTAAAGCCGGCCGGAGAATGCAGGGAGGACTGGAAGATAGCTCTGGATATAGGGGTCCGTTTGGGACACCCGGAGATCTTCTTCAACGGTGATGTGGAAGCCTCCTGCAATGAGATCCTCGGCATGTGGGGCCTCACTTACGATGACCTGAGAAAGAACCAGGAAAAAGGAATCACGGTTCCGGCGCCATGCCCCGATGCGTTTAAAAAATATGAGACAGGAAGGATGAGACCGGACGGCAAGCCGGGTTTTGATACGCCCTCGGGGAAAATCGAAGCCCTGTCCATGGTGCTTCAGAAGCACGGTTATCCGGCCCTGCCCGAGTACAAAGAGCCTATGCCCACCAGCGATGAGTACCCCCTTATTCTACTCACCGGTGCGAGAGTCCCCTATATCACCCACAGCAAATGGCGGGAGGATTCGCCGTGGCTGCTGGAACTTCAGCGGGAGCCCCTCCTGATGATTAATCCCAGGGATGCCGAACCGAGGGGCATAGGCCGGTGGGATATCGTTATTCTTAAAACGCCCCACGGTGAGATTAAAGTGAAGGCAAAACCGACTATCATGGTACCGAAAGGGGTGGTGGGTGTTATGCACGGCTGGGCAAAGGCGAACGTGAATGAATTGATCCCCAGGCAATTTGACCCCATATCTGGATTTCCACCATTTAAAGAAGTCCCCTGCGCCGTGATGAAGGCGTAAAGAGCATGTGCCGATAAGATGGAGAATATGAGATGACGGTAAGATACGGGATCGTAGTCGATTTGAACCGCTGTACGGGCTGTATGACATGCGTTCTGGCATGCAAGGAGGAGAACCTCACTCCACCCACGGTATGGTGGAACAAAGTATTGGAGATTGAAGAACCGGCACTTGATTCCATCACCTATGTGCGATACGCCTGCATGCACTGTGATGATCCCCCCTGCGTGGCGGCCTGTCCTGAAAAAGCGATCTACAAACGTGCGGACGGCATCGTCATCATCGACCAGGCGAAATGCCGGGGCCGAGGGGAATGCAGGAAGGCATGCCCGTACGGCGTTATCGATATCAATCCCAATCAGGATTATTTCCCTTCGGCCAAACCGCCCTATCAAAACACAGGGGAGTCCTTTCGTTCCCATCCGGCCGGGAAGGCCGGCAAGTGCACCCTGTGCGCGCACCGGATCGATAAGGGTAAGGTCCCCGCCTGCGTTGAGGCGTGCCCCTCTAAAGCCATGACATTCGGCGATCTAAATGATCCGGTCGCCCCTATCAGGGCTAAAATCTCCCGGGCGGAACAACTGCTTGAATCTCAAAAAGCCGGTCCCAAGGTCTTCTACGTCATCCCCAAGAACCTTTCTAAACCGCTGGAAGAGCGAATTGTCAAAAACCCGCGCATGGATCGATTGCCCTAACGAGCCTACTTCTCTCTTTATCCCGTCGACCCGATAAACCAATGCTCTCATCTTCATTCTTGAAGTGGGAGCAATCTCCGTCACAGGTATTTTTTAGGGTCCTCCATGAAGCTCTTATAAACCTTGTAGTGCTCAGTGTCCCTGTAAGCGATGGGTTTTACGGGAATGTCGTCAAAGCTGTATATCGAAGCGGCCGGGCAAGCTAGCAGGATCGGTGAATGGCTTGCAATGATGAACTGGGCGTGGCCGTTTCCCGACAACTCTTTGAGCAATTTTACGAAAGCCAGTTGGCTTGCCGGCGAGAGGGCCGTCTCGGGCTCATCCAGCAGGTAAAGGCCCTTTAGACGGTATCGCGCCTGGAAATAGGACATCAAAGACTGGCCGTGGGACTGGGTCACAAGGGATTTGCCACCGAAATATTTCAGCATTTCGGGATCCGACTCCGCCCACTCATCGACGTTCTGAGCGAAATGGGAAAAAAGCTCGGAGGAAAAAAAGGATCCGGGAACCACCTCGTCGGACCACTCGACGGTTATAAAACGATAGAGCATCTCCTCATAGGGATTCTTATCCACATGAACTCTATCTGTGTCCTCCCAGATATGGATGTAGCACTTGTGCGCCATAGCCCTCAGGAGGGTCGATTTGCCCGTCCCGTTTTCACCCACGAAGAAAGTCACCGGAGAGCTGAATTCCAACCCTTTGGTCTCTTGAAAGATCCTGTGATTGAAAGGATATCGGTTCAGAGTCGGGTAATTTTCAGGAAAAAGCATAATTCTCTTGAGATGCATCGCAGGATCTCCTAAAGTCTATTTTCGTCATGACGCGGGCAGTCAGGCATCATGCCTTTCCTTGAAATTCTTTGGAAAAGGCATTTGATTCTCTTATATGAAAAGGGATAGAGCCTGTCAATCAGACAGATGAAATCGGCATGGGCGGATTTCATGAAAGGTAACAATTTAGCTGTTTGAAATGCTGAAGTCGGCATCTGTGAGCATGGGGGTCCCTCTTAAAACTCAAAAACGAAGA
Organism: Deltaproteobacteria bacterium; assembly: GCA_016932115.1. GTDB lineage: Bacteria > Desulfobacterota > DSM-4660 > Desulfatiglandales > HGW-15 > JAFGDM01. The sequence goes on from JAFGDM010000163.1 coordinate 6,858, forward strand.
AGCCACAT
>JAFGDM010000164.1 GCA_016932115.1 Deltaproteobacteria bacterium
GATTTCGAATTTTGCCGATATCAGTTGTGTAAATCATGCCCTCTGGGCTTAGACCAAAGCCTGGCCCTCTGGACCCGGATCTTTACTTAGCAGTATGATGTGATCTTGTTGTGTGAAGGATAGACTATCCATCACTCTACAACCCTACGAGGTGCTGTGGCTGACCCCTCAAACACAGGCTCCTTTGAATGAGGGGCGCGATCAAAAAGGCAGGTTAGGCGTTTTCAAAAGGGCATCCGAAACAAGCGCCACCAGCCCCCAGATCGCATCCGCCGACAGATGGTTTCCAATGGAGCGATCAAAGAGCACCGAAATCCTGGGCTCGAACTCGTCGTCCCCCTCCCATAGCAGATAATAGAGAGGCACCTTGGGAAAGGCGGGAATTCTAAAGGCCGCGTCAGCAAAACTTTGCCGCTTTCCGCCCAGGGACTCGGCCGCTTTCCTGAGTCCTTTAACGTCCCGGCCGAAGCGTTCCAGCACTCCGCTAAAATTGAGCTCATGGGGCCCTTGAAAAAAATGGGCTGTCGTGAGATCCTTGGAGCCCACGAGTTCACGGCTAAGGGGTTGAGGCCCGGCACGGAGGAGGTAGACGAGCACAAGAAGTTCAAAGAGAGGATGTGTCACAGGTTCCCATCCCTCCACTTTCTTTCGCCTCAAGGAGTGTTTTCTCCTGTCCACCAAGATCTCTCTGCCCAGGACGGGAAGCACAATATCACCTTGAGAGGATATCGTGGAAAGAGCATTACTACAAAGGGCGGCCCCGTCTTTTTCCTCGAGATCTTTCCAGTAATGGGCAGGTACCTGAATTTTCTCTTTTGTAAGATCCAGACTTTGAACCCCATCTGCTCTTCTTCTTTGTTCCTGCATTTTTAAAAACCCTTCACTCAAAGAACAGGCGGCAAAGCTGCATAGGCACTCCGAGGATTAAACTCCTGCGGGGATGCCCCGGACTACCTCTAGTCGCCTCAGGCGCGGGGATCTCGGATTTCTAATTTCCCTTCGTTCTCAGTTGCCAAAAAACAAAGCATGGCTTATTAGACATGATATCGACCATTTTCGCACGAAATTTTTATATGCCGGTGTTTTGATAAAGTTTGCGCCAGGTGGTAGAGTAGAAAAAGGTAAAGAAGATTCTATCGTCCAACGGCATGTGATGAAAACCGTTTTTGCAATCTGAGGAGGAAACTTGGAGGCAAAAACGAAAAGGCGCCCGCGGCAGAAGAGACGATCATCATGCGAGCCCTTGAGAAATCTCCGGGTCGGGAATTGAATCGTTAAAGAATCGCCCTCATCTATGAAGTAAGCGCCGACCGTGCTGAGAACAGGGATGTAAATGAGTCGGCCGGCGGCGCCCTTGAGCGAGAAGGCGGTTATGGAACAGCAGAGTGTAGTGGGTTTAAAGATCCGCTCCGCCCTCTGCGTGCCCTTGATTTATCACGGTCGGATAAAATGAGTAATAGGAAGCAGGGAAATCCAAATCCCTTGCCGTTCCCATATACTTTTCTTTTCCTGCAAGGGGAATGCTTCGAGCTGTCAGCGATGTACCGTCATCCGTGAACGGAGTAACGGTAAGGTTACAGGATACGATAGAAGGATTATATGCTACAATTCCAGTCCACCACACTGAATCGCTTGCAATGTGCAGAAGCAATAGGGCGATTGATCCGTTTCCAGGTTCCACAGTTTATCCGGTTAGAGAGCCGGTTTAGGCATTACTGATTTTGGTCTTGGAGCCTTCCATACCTAAACGCAGTTTTTCATCGTTTCCGGGGATTATCATCTCAAAAATGGATTCTACGCTTGAATAGTCGTAATAACCCAATCGCGCAATCGGGCGTATTTTGATAATATTCAACTTGCCGTCAGCCCCAATAAATTCATCCCTGATATGAACCCCTATTACCTGACCGATAACCACATCCACCGTGCCCATAACACTATTACCCGGCAATCGCAGGGTTTGATGATAAAGGCATTCGAACTGGATTGGCGATTCCGCAACTCGCGGGGCTCGAACAAGCTTCGAGGGGGCCTTTGTAACCCCGGCAAGCTCAAACTCATCTACATCTGCAAGCACCTGTTGTGCTGATAAATTCACGGCTTCCCGCAAAGCATAAGTGGCCATATTGTACACAAATTCACCGGTCTGTTCGGCGTTGACCGTCGAATCCTTTCGCCTGCCGTCAGTGGTCTGATTCGCTGCAAACATCACATAGGGCGGATCAAAGGTAAGATTTTGAAACTGGCTGTAAGGGGCGAGATTAGGCACCCCATCGGGTCCGACGGTCGATATCCATCCGATCGGACGTGGCACCACACAGGCCTTGAAAGGATCATAGGGCAGCCCGTGATTGGCTTTTTTGGGTTCGTAGAACATGACTAATTCTCCTCCTTATCTTAATGTTAAGTCGATATTTGACTGAGTAACGAGGTCATTTAGGTGGATTTGCTCCGCGCTCCAATGCATTTTCCTCATGTCTGAGATTTTGTTGGAGAACAGACTTACAAGCAGGTTTTTTAGAAAAATCCCGATTGCTTGTCAAGTAAAACGCGATTATAGGATAAGTTGCGTAGGATTGGTCAACAGGAGATTACTTGAAAATCGGCCGACTTATAACTGTGCTTTTCTCCCGCACCTTAATCATGCGGGGGCATTTGCCTGACCCAAATATCCCGCTGAGGAAAAGGGATAACGATTTCTTCACGCTTGAATAATTTATCAATAGCCATGTAGAGATCATGCATGATGCGGCCGCGGTCTGCCGGGTCCCGGATCCAGCAGAGCAATTCGAAATCGATACTCGAGTCCCCGAAGCCGCGATTGCGGACCCTGGGATCCGGATTTTTGGTAACCTCCAGGTGGTCCTCGGCGACCTGCCTCAGAAGGGTGCACACCTTGTCCAGGATCGCTGCCGTAGGCCACCCCTACCCGCACACGGAGCCGGTAGCGGTCCCTGATGCCGCCCGATTCGTTAATGATCTTGGAGTTGGCCATTTCTGAATTGGGGATGATGACCTCAACGTCATCCCGCGTGCGGATGCGGGTGGAGCGGATGCCCACATTGACCACATAGCCCCGTTCGCCGCTGCCCAAAACAATGTAGTCCCCGATGGTGTAAGGGGCATCGGCGATAATGAAAAAACCGGCGAAAAGATTGGCAATGGTGTCCCGGGCGGCGAACCCCACGGCGATGCCTATGACACCGGCCGAGGCGAGCCAGGCGGTGGGATCGATGTTCCACACCTGTAGCAGGGCGTAGGTGCCCATGGCCACGATGATGACGGTCAGTATCAGGTCGAACAAGGGGATCGTGCGTTCTTCGATAATGGAGAAGCGATGGCGCACTCGGCCCAGTATCGCCAATCCCACATCGCCGGCCTGCATGGCGGTCCTCATCAACTGAAGAATCAAGACGCTCATGATCAGCCGGATAACCACCTTTTCGGCGGTCTCTCCCAGGGCCAGCACTTGTATGGCGGCCACCAAGGCAATGTAACCGATCACGAGTGCCGCCACCCGTGCGACAATATGGAACAGCTTCTCATCCAGATCGGTCTTGGTACGAGAGGTGATTTTCAAGCCCCAGAACAGAATGAACTTCCGCGCCACCACGGCCAGCATCAACCCGACAGCCACGATGATCAGGGAGAGCGCAATAGGGTAATCGGAGAGAAAAACCCAGGTTCTGTCAAGCATATCGGGAAGCCAGTCGGGCGGGATGACGTTGCCATCGGCAAGGGTTTCGGGCATTGTTCTTCACCTCATTCGTTGATAAGCTTGTCAAAAGTCCGTTCAGCGGGGAGAAGGGGAACGTTGTTGATTTATTGCTATTCCAGCAGTTGCCCCTCAATATTATGACTCTGGGGTATGATTACATAACACGGGGTAGTGCTTTCCAGTAGTGTTCCACGTATCCGATCAAGAAAGGACTCGCGATCTTTATCGGTTCTAAAGATCGCCATCCTCTCGATCCTCCGGATCATAACATGGTTGAGCGCCCCCTGGGGCGTCTATTCGTGATTGCCGTGGCATGCTCCCTCTCTATCCCAGCTTGCAGAGAATGTCAATGTATCAAGAACTTGCCATTCTTCTCGGGCGTGCTTCACGATATTTTGCTCTTCCTGATTTCCTCTTCTCTTAAAACTCTGCGCAACACCTTCCCAACAATTGATGTGGGCAGGCTCTCGCGGAACTCCACACTTCGCGGCCGCTTGTATCCTGTCATTCTCTCCTTGCAAAATTCCAGGATCTCTTCTTCCGTAGCCTGCATGCCGGGCCGGAGCTGAATAAAGGCCTTGATCTTTTCGCCCGTATGAGGATCCGGGAGTCCGACAACGGCGGCCAGCGCCACCTTGGGGTGGGTGTATAGGACTTCCTCCACATCTTTCGGAAAAACGTTGAATCCTCCCACAATAGCCATGTCCTTCTTGCGGTCCGTGATCATGACAAAACCATCCTCATCGATGTGGCCGATATCTCCGGTGAGGAAGTATCTCTTCCCTTCGATCTCTCTGAACGCGTTCTTGTTCCCTTCAGGTTTGTTCCAGTACCCCAGCATGATCTGGGGGCCTGAGGCGGAGATCTCGCCGTCCTCTCCTTGGGGCAATTCCTTCATCCCGGTTTCCAGATCGACGATTCTAATGTCCGTGCTTAGAAAAGGGAGCCCTACAGCGCCTATTTTCCTTTGTTCAAGGTTGGTGGGATTCAACGTAAGCACAGGGGAGGTCTCGCTTAACCCGTAACCTTCAAAGATGACGGAGCCTGTCTTCTTTTCAAACTCCCTGATCAGTTCAACCGGCAAAGGAGCCGCACCGGACCCGCAACCGATCAGCGAAGTTAGATGAAACTTGTCAATGAGGGGGTGGTTCACAAAGGCGGAGTAGATGGTCGGAACCGCTGCGATAATGGTCACCTTGTATTTTTCCACAGCCCTGAGTACTTCGGTAAAGGGGGGATTACCTGCTCGCGGGTCCGGGATACAAACGATCTTGGAGGCGGTGTGACAACTCCAGAGCATGGCCAGGGTCAGGCCGAAGCCGTGGTACCACGGAAGCACGCCCAGGTAAGTGTGCACACCGCCGGGCTCAATCTGTTTTGACGGTTGTCCCTCCGTCTCCGAGATTCTAACCCATTCCTGCACAGACAGGATATTGGAGACCAGGTTGGCATGGCTGAGGCATGCCCCTTTGGGAGTCCCTGTCGTGCCGCCGGTGTAAAGGATAAGCGCCGCATCTTCCATAGGGTTGATCTTTATAGCGGGCGTTTGCGGTTTGCTTCTTCTGACAATATCGTCAAAAAGGAGGTGCCCCGGCTCATGGTGATCGGCCTTGGGAATCTTCCCTAGAAGAGAACCTATCATGCCTTTGAGTTTGGGGAGATAGGACTTCACATTGCATAGCACCACGGTCTTGACTTCAGCCCCTCCCAGGGCTTTCACCGCTGTGGGATAAAAGATGGGGTGATCCATCACAAAGAGGGCCTTGGCCCCGCAATCCTTGAGCTGGTAGTTCAACTCGGGTGTCTTGTAAAGGGGATTGCAGGTGACGCAGACAGCGCCTGCTTTGAGAATCCCGAAAAAGATCTCAGGAAAGTGGGGAAGATTGGGGAGAAAAATGGCCACCCGGTCACCCTTCCCGACTCCGCGAGAGGTCAAGAAGTCGGCAAGTCGGTCCGCCGTGTCCTTGACCTGGCGGAAAGTGCGA
>JAFGDM010000165.1 GCA_016932115.1 Deltaproteobacteria bacterium
CGGTTCTGGGCATGCCCCCATACATACTGTCACAAACATCCAATGTCACGTTATTTGATTATTTAAGGACGTCCCCTCTACCACACACGCGTTATTTGATTATTTAAGGACGTCCCCTTCACCACACAGGAGGCATGGAAGGGGGAAAAAACCATCAGCATACAAATAGGAGCGGAGAAGGTTCCGATTTATCTGATCGGGCTGAAGGAACTGATCAAGAATAAGGAAGCCATAGGGCGGCCCAAAGACTTGGAGGCTCTTAAGTATCTAAAAAGACAAAAAAAGTCTGACCCACTCGTAAAATTTGGTCAAGACCTAATTTATCTGCTTGACTTTAACCCTTTTTTTTTCTACTCTCCAATCCATCGTTTTCCCTTTCCAAAAACCGATGATCTGATCGAGTGAGCCTTAATAAAGTGCTGGACGAGCAAACCGTACAGGTTAATTTGCCGAATCAACTGGGCTACGAACGGGTGGCCATGGGCTCTGTGGCCGCCTACGCGAAGAGTGTCGGATTTCTCCCTGAGCGAATTGAAGATTTGAAGACGGCCGTGGCGGAAGCCTGTATCAATGCGGTTCAACACGGCAACAAAGGGCGGAAGGACGCTCGCGTCATTGTGACGATCACTTTCAAGGAAGGGGTCCTCGGCATCTCAGTCTTTGATGAAGGGAGCGGGTTTACGTCCCCCCCGAGGGACCCTGATATTGTCAGAATCATGGACAATCTCGATCCCCCTGTTGGTTTCGGAGTTTTCCTCATGAAAAAGCTGATGGATGAGTTGGAATTCAAAACATTGCCGGATCGTCGAAACGAAGTCAGAATGGCCATGCGGCTTTCAAAATAGGGGGGAAGGAAGAGTAGGGACGACCATGCAGCAGCGACCGAATGAAATCACGCTTCAGAAGCACGGCGAGGTTACCCTTTTGGATATCAGGGGTGACATCACGGCCTTTTCGGAGTCCTTTCTCAATGATGCCTACAGAAACTCAAACACCCAGGGCGCCAGGAAACTGATCCTGAAATTCGAAGACTCCGCCTACATCAACAGCGGGGGGATCGCCGTGCTCATTCAAGTGCTGGTCCAGACAAAACGGAATAATCAACAGGTTGGGATTGCCGGGCTCTCCGAGCATTTCAAGAAAGTGTTTCACATGGTCGGGATCACCAAGTTTGCAGCCATCCACCCCTCCATCGACGACGCCTTGAAGGCCATGTCCTGATGACCCGGGAGCCGTTAAATTCCCCGCTCCTCGCGGCCGCACCCCATTAAACGCAACCTCCCACCTCCAAAGAGCTTGTGAAGCATGATAATTTGAGAGGTGCTTCATGGTCCAAATTCCCCTCAAAGTATTTCCGTTACGTCATCCTTTGTCACAACAAAGTCCCTGTGAAATTCGTCCCAAAACCCTTTGTCCTCATCCTTCCATCCCGGTCCGAACCTTTTGTCGAAAAAGGCGCCGAGCGCGGCAAACCAGTTTCCCGATTTCTTGATGCCTCGCTGCTGGGCCAGGAATATCTCTTTGAGATAAACGTCGATCTCGTAAATCCTGTCCTTGGGAATGAAAGAATTGGCTCCCAGCTTGATCGACCTCACCAGCGAATCGGGAAAGATGCTGTGGGCTGTCAGCATAATTGCGGAGATCCCTTTCTTTCTTGCAATTTCCAGCAGGTTGAGCCCATCCACCCCCATGATGTCCAGGATGGCCGCATCATAGCGCTTGTTTTCCAGCAGCTTTTTTCCTCCCTCAAAGCTGAGTGCCGTTTCGACTTTACAGCCCTCGAGGTGCGTTTCCAGGAAACCCACAACATCTTCTTCGTCATCGACCACCAGGATCTTCTTTCCCGTCAATATATCTTTCCCGCCCATGATTTTCCCCCCTTCGCTCTGGTTTCACTCGCATATTCGCAGTCCGTCTTTGTCTGTGCTCATCCTGTTCTTTAGCTTCAGGTTGTCTCCACGGCAGCAATTACCGGAATGCAAATGAACCCACATACGATACACGAATTAAGGCTACGCCTGAAGCTAAGATCTGCACCCGGATCTTATTTAACAGGGTAAATCTGTGGTTCATGTTCTTTGCGTCTTTGCGATGAATCTGCTATTGAACCGGAAAAACCACGCTGAAGGTCGTCCCACCGGACTGGTAACAGTCCTCCGGACTCTTGCAGAACCCGCAGGCGCTGATGCGGCCGGGGCATATATCCCCGGATTTTGGAATGTGGATGCATCGTGAGGAGGTCATGGAGATCTTGAAGCCAAACTGCTCTGAAAAAATCTTCATCCTCAGCAGGTCGGCTCCCCGTCCTCCCGCATTGAATTCGAACGGCTTCTTGGTTGCGTAATTCATGGTGTCCTGGATGTGATAAAAGCCTTCAAAGATCCGGGCCTGGTCCTCCCCGGTAATGCCCACGCCGTAATCCTTCACAATGAGCTCTGTGAGGTTTCCATTGTTCCCCACCTTGATTTCAATCCGGCCTTCATCCGGCGTGTTTTCAACGGCGTTTCGGATCAGGCCTTTCACGACCTTTTCCAGGGGGTCGATGGGGATTTTGATGGTGGGCGCCGGCTCAGCATGGACGACTATATCGATTTCTCGCCGTTCACTGATTGAGCGCAGTGTCTCCACATTCTCAGCCACGCATCGATCGAGCCGGACCTCGACAGGCGCGGCATCTTTTGACCCGAACAACTCATCGATGCGTTGCCTGATCCTTTCGACGATGGGGCTCCCTTCAGTTTCTTCCTCAAAAAGAAGCTCGATTTCGTCCGCACACTGGTCGAACAATTGGGAGATGAACCGGTGGGTTCTGATTTTCCGGCCCTTCATGATGTCCTCGACTTCGTACTGGATTTCTGATAGCCGATGAACCGCCCGAGTGGCCCTCGTCAGGGTTTTCTCCCACGTTTCTTCGGGAAGATTTTTCAGCCGTTTTTCCAGTTGTGTCAAACACCCTCCGACCAGGGCGATCGGGGTCATCAGTTCGTGAGAAAGGTGGCTGATTGCCTTGTCCTTGGCGCTGTTTAGGACTCTGACCTCTTCAAGGGCCTTTAGAAGCGCTTCCGAGTAACGGGCATTCTTCAAGGAAGCCACCAGGTTGTTGACCAGGATCCCCAGAAGTTCTCTATCCTCCTTCGAATATTCCTCACCGATAAGCTTCTTGCCCAATCCCAGCAGCCCGGAACAACGCTCGTCCACCTTGAATGCCGCCACGCAGACCATGTCCGGCATGGTGGATTTTGGCCCCCTCAGGACATCCTTGAGCAATTCCACCCCTTCGGGCCTGCTCTTGGCTAGGAGCTGATTCGCCAGCTCTTCAAGCAAGAGATGGTCATCCTCATAGAACCCGACCGGTTCGAAGCGGGTTCTTTCCTGGCGACCCAAGTCCTCGGTCATAATAAAGCCCTGAATGGCGCCGAAGTTTCCCATGGTCATGAGAAGGAAGGTTTTGAGGATGAGCTTGACGTCGGCCAGGCCGATGAGTTCGTGGCTCACGTCGTAAAGAGTCTTGAAATTGAAGAGCTGCCGGTCCAGCTCGTCGGTAAGATTTCTCGGTCTATCGCGGTTTTCCTTTTCCATCGGATTACCCCTAACTCAATTCCCCGAAAAAAGACATCCGCCTCGACTTGGCGTTGTTTTGAATGTTGAAAATTGGGATTTTGGTAAAATTCAGCTGTTTGAAATGCTGAAGCCGGCGTCCCCGAGCATGGGGGGTCTCTCTTAAAACCGCATCATGAAAGTTCAATAATTGACATTCAATAATTGAAAGCTCATCATTTGTCAAAAACCGCCCTTTTCAGTTTTCAGTCATTCCCGTGCAGACTGGAATCCAGTCCTTTTGCTTTTCTTGCTCTTTGCTGAACCTTGAACCCCTGAACTTTTTCTTACTCTCTGCTCTTCGCTTTTTCTTCCCTGAACTCTGAACGCTGAACACTTTCCTTAAGAACGGGTTGTCATCAAGAGCGTCTTAAAATGAATCTTCACCTCGTGTCGGGTC
>JAFGDM010000003.1 GCA_016932115.1 Deltaproteobacteria bacterium
GAGGGGAACGGAAACTGAGCAAGGCGCATATTAAAAAACTTGCAGAGTATTTTTCTGTAGATGCCAGTTTGTTCCTTTGAGAAAAAGGCTCTTCACCTATCTTTGCACATAAAAACTGGTCATTCGGCACGATAAAGGTTCATTAGCATGTCAAAACGGCGGTCTATCACCACCGCCACGATTTTGCATAAAAGTTGGCCTGGATCATTCTGGGGGCCTTCATGGAAGTCTATGCCGAAAGAAACCAGGAAAAGGCCCTGGAGGCGATTGTAAGGATGGGGTAGGGCATCCTTTACCCCCCAAATAAAGTTTTATTTCAAAATTTATCTTAAAATCCACCCTTTAATTGACGAAACATGTCCAATATCAACTTCAATAGTATTTGGGCTTCTTTATTTATTGAAGGAATACTCCATGGGCTGTGTGAGGATTGTAATTTTATCAAGAACTAAGAGATGGGAGGAGGTCACGAGCATACTGCCACTTGTGGACATGCTCCAAGTTAACGACATTATGATCATGGTTGCCCAATCCGTTTTTTATCGTCAGCAACGAGACATGAGCTATATTGAGTGAGGACAACAAATGCCGATTCAGTACGAACCCAAAGATCACATTCAACACCTGACCCTTGCGCCACGTTCCGAAAATATCCTTGACCAGCGAGAGATCACCATCCAGTCATATCAAACTACGATTCCATTCGACTATGATGCTCTTAATAGTAGATTCGACGCCGCCTGGATCACCCCGCAAGTACGCTTTGGCGTGTTCGCCCGAACTTCGCTAAATGAAAGTGGCGCCCTAAATGTTATACTGGGACTCCAGGACGATCTGTCAGTAAGGGCTTATGATTACGATCAGCGCCGATCGTTGTGGTACACATGGAAAAATGTTATCGTCGATACTGTAAGTATCCGCTACTTTCGCGACGAGGATGGACTTCTGCGTTTCAAAACCACTGGAGGTGGGCGACGAATTACAGATGAGCTCCTGTATGATTTTAACTCTTCGTTTCTTAAAATACCCAAAGAGGCCGTACAAAAAAGGCATTTTGATCTTGATAAACTTCGGGATCTATGTTTTAAACGGTTTTCTGATCGCCTCTACATGTTCCGCTTTTCTGATCCCTCTGGTGAAGAGTATCGCAGTATAGATCACGCGCTATTTCAAAGTCGGCGATATATTAATCCTCAGGCAAAGCGTTTCCAAGAGATTCGAAACGATGCCAAGGTCACAATTGAATCTTTTGACTCCGACATTGAGATGCGTGCAGAGGAGTTGGCCGCGCCGATCCAGGTACGATTCTTCATTCGCGGCCTGAGTGGATCGCTAGGATTGCGGTTTCCGAAAATCATTTACAAAAACGAGATGAAAACTGTTGAGGAACAAGCTTACGTCTTCTATCGCCTTGTGGATGTTACTGAAAATTCAATCCTTGATGCAGACTATTACACCAACTTGCCGAGAACGCTCGATGAACTAGATGTCGAACTCGGCCTATTCCCGGATACGGTAGACCTTGCGCCATTTAGAGAGATTTTTACAAATATGAGTGCACGTGTGGAATTTTTCGAGAACCTTGACCTCGGTGCACCGTGGCAGAAGTGGAAGCCACAACTCCAGGCAATCGATGAGCTTCTTGCGTCAAAGCTCTTCGCCAGCCACGTCTCAGAGCTGATGACTACAATGGCAAAGACCGATGCTCAGCACGCTATGCGAGTTCTTGCCACTTGTCATCGTGACCCCAAGATGCGCCGCCTCGGCTCTATAACAGCACAAGCAGTCGCAAACGAACTCCAATCAATCCAATCGGAGGTTCGTTCTCAGGTTGAAGAATTATTATTGTCGTGGGCGGTTGATTACGAAGAAGATAGCTGGAACCTTGATCCAAAGACTGGGGAAATCGGGGTTCTGAACCTTAGGTGGCGGGTAGAAGATCTCTCATTTGATATTCTCCCCAGCATTTTGTGGAAGATTGTCGGTCTACTGCATGCTCGCCTGACTGCTTCCACTGACGGAGTTGAACCACTTTTAGAACAATTCTCCTGGTGTATGACCGTAGCAAAGGCATTGCCTTCGAATCACTCGAAGAATCTGGCAGCTCTCCGTCTGGTCGCTGCTGGTCGTGTACCTCTGTCCGTTCATGACGGGGCAAATGTGCTTAAAAAGCCGGTTACCGACCTCCGTGCCCTCGACGAAGGCGTGCTGAATCAGTATGGCCTGCCTTTGTGGCCCTATCTGACCGCGTGCAGAAACAACGGAAAGATAATCATATCAAATTCAGGTATCGGTACTGCGATTGGCACTGTTGCATATCCTAGCGGTTTTTTGTTTGGTGAGGATGACCAGCCTGCTGCAACCGACATATCTCCAAACAAGTCCGCTTCATTCCCGATGGCGAGTAATGTAACAACCGTAGCAGTGGAATTTGAAAAGTTCGGACGGCGATATCACATGACACTTAAGGTTACTGGAGAAATGCCATCGTCTCCCATAACCAACAATATCCGAGTTTTATCTGACACCATTTACCGGAAGCGCCGCGTTTCGCAACATAAATATCGTGAAGAAATTGATCCACAGGGGATTGTGATCGGCTCCAGTTCTGCGATCCTGGAAGTCTTTGAGAACATTAAGTACGCCAATGCTATGGACGACTGCTCCTCAGTGCTCCTTCTCGGAGAGCCAGGTGTTGGGAAGACACACATTGCACAGTTACTACATGATTCGAGCTCTCGTGCAGCAAAAAAGTTTAAGGCAGTCAACGCCGGCGGAGGTGGCGGAGATCTTAATATCCAGCGGGGTGAATGGATCGGGTACGGCAAGGGACACGGGATTCAAGGAGTTGATCCCAAGGGACGTCCTGGTCACTTGATGAACGTAGATGGCGGGACATTGTTTGTCGATGAATTTGCCACCCTGTCGCAGGACCTGCAGGTGATCTTTCTATCTGTGCTAGAGGGACGCCCCATTCAGAAAATCGGAGGAGAGGAAGTGACACCAGACGTTCGATGCATATTCGCCACCAACGCAGACATCGAGAAGGCTATTGCATCCGGAACCCTTAGACAGGACCTTGTCGACCGAATTGGTATTACATTCACCATCCCACCGTTGCGAGAACGTCGAGGCGATGTACTCATTTTGGCGAAGCACTTTGCGGCCGACCACAACATAACGGATCGTTGCCTAGCTGCCTTGATTCACTATAACTGGCCGGGCAATGTCCGTGAATTGCAAAAACTTATTGAACGTGCGTCAGCACGCAAACAAACCGAAAACGCATCTGCAATTGACTTGATACACCTTGATCTTGCCCATGATATCATTGCACCCGTTAAGGCACTCGGTGATGACACATGCCGGCGTGAGCTCTGGCATCTTGCCGATGAGATAGCCCGAAATGAAGGTTTCGAGCCGGGAGCTGGGCTCCAACATCGAGCTGGCGAGATCATGGGAGTTAGTGACGGCCAAGCGTCGAAGATGTATCAGGCATACGGTTTGGCTATCGCCGCTACAGCCTGACTTTCCTCAACCCTCAAAATACTTTCCTCTACACCCCCCAATACTTTCCTCTGGGGTGCTGAATACTTTCCTCCAGGGCCAGTTGTCTTTCCTGCCCTGTTTTCACCCCATCGAAAACCGCTGTTTTTGCCCAAAAAATGCTCATTTCTGAACTGGCACACCCCTTGCGTTAATGCAATACATGGTTACATATAATGAAAAACAGAAATTTTTGTTATTCAAGAAACAGCGGGTTGAAACCAAATACAGCAGGATTTCCACTCTTACTTTGCCTCATTCTCCAAGCAAGTCCAAATGCTGTCGATGCTCAACACAGGAGCCGCATCCGGAAAATTCTCTAAGAATCGCCGGAGAGATTCTGCTCAAGCTCGCCGCTGGCCAATACTCCCAAAGCGAAACGCCCGGGGCATGGGAGGTCATCAAGACACTGCTCAACAGCTATTTTCAAGGGAATCCATCGTGAGCGATAATTCCATACAAA
>JAFGDM010000166.1 GCA_016932115.1 Deltaproteobacteria bacterium
CGCCCCCAATTTAAACCCTTTACCATCCCTGCGCGACCTTCCCGGTCAACATGACCGGGACGTTCTAACCAACTGAACTACGCCCCCGATTGGTTATTTCATCTCTTTCGCCAAGCGAGCTTTGCGGCGTAGAACGACTCTTTCCCATGATTCCTGGTAGGCGGAACAGGATTTGAACCTGCGACCCCCGGCTTGTAAGGCCGATGCTCTCCCGCTGAGCTATCCGCCCCCGTGGAAAGCGCTATTATCCACAAGGACGAGACCCTGTCAAGAAGAATTAATGGGCGATAATCTCGTCAGGCGCAGGGGGTTTGGGTTCAAAAAGCGCCTCGAGACAAATGGGCCGGCACTCCTCGTCCTCCCCGAAAAGTGAGTCTTCCCCTTCCTTCAGCACGAGAGCCTCTTTCAACACCTGGTCCATGTGGGCGACCGGAATCAGCTCAACCCGCTTAAGAACGCGCTTCGGGATTTCCTCGATGTCCTTCTTGTTCTCCTCGGGAATCAAAACCTTCGTCACAAGGCCCCGGTGCGCCGCAAGCACCTTTTCCTTCAGCCCGCCTATGGGAAGTACCCTGCCCCTGAGAGTGATCTCACCGGTCATGGCGAGGTCTCGCCTCACAGGCCTCCGCGTGAGCGCCGACACGATGGAAGTAGCCAGCGCAATGCCAGCGGAAGGTCCATCCTTCGGCGTAGCCCCTTCGGGTACATGTATGTGAATATCAATGTGCTCGTAAAACTTGTCCGGCAGCTTCAACTGTCTTGAACGGGACCGCACATAACTTAAAGCGGCCTGGGCCGACTCCTGCATAACCTCGCCCAGTTTTCCCGTGAGCACCAGCTTTCCCTTGCCCGGCATGATGGCCGCCTCAGTGTGAAGGAGCTCGCCGCCGACATCCGTCCACGCAAGACCCGTGGTCAATCCCACCTGATCCTCTTCCTCCGTCTTACCGAAGCGAAACTGAACGACTCCCAGGTATTTATGAATGGAGTTGCCTGCGATACTTATCTTGGTTTCTTTCCCTTTTTTCAGAACCTCTTTCGCGACCTTTCGGCATATAGAAGAGATTTCCCTCTCCAGGTTTCGCACCCCCGCCTCACGGGTGTAATTCTGAATGATTGAAAGAACGGCCTTGTCCGAAAAAGTAATGTCCACACCTGAAAGCCCGTTCTTTTCGATTTGTTTCTTAATCAAAAATTGCTTGGCAATGTTGAGTTTCTCGATCTCGGTGTAGCCAGGCAACCGGATGATTTCCATTCTGTCCTGGAGAGGCAGGGGAATGTTGTGGAGCGTGTTGGCGGTGGTGATAAAAAACACCTCGGAAAGATCAAAATCCAGGTCCAGATAATGATCATTGAATGTGTTGTTCTGTTCGGGATCCAACACCTCAAGAAGGGCCGCCGAAGGATCACCCCGGAAATCGGTGCTCATCTTGTCCACTTCGTCAAGGCAAAAAACCGGGTTCCTTGATTTTGCCTTTCTGATGTACTGGATAATTTTTCCGGGAAGGGCTCCGATATAGGTCCTTCTGTGACCCCGGATCTCCGCCTCGTCCCTGACTCCCCCAAGGGAAAGGCGCACAAAATTGCGGGCCGTGGCCCTGGCAATGGATTTTGCGATGGATGTCTTACCGACACCCGGAGGCCCGACAAGGCAGAGGATCGGGCCGCTGATCTTTTTGGTCAAGGCCTGGACGGCAAGGTACTCCACAATCCTCTCCTTGGGTTTTTTAAGACCATAATGATCTTCGTCCAGGATTCTTTCCGCCTCCTTGATATCCATCTTCTCCCGGGTTCGGTCCTCCCAGGGTAGAGCCAGGATCCAGTCGATGTAATTGCGGACGACCGTCGCTTCGGCGGACATGGGGGACATCATCTTGAGTTTCTTGAACTCCTGCCAGGTCCTCGCGTGCGCCTCCTTGGAAAGCTTCTTCCTCTTGATCTTCTTTTCCAGGTCGATCAGTTCCGCCTTGAAATCATCCTTTGTGCCCATCTCCTTCTGAATGGCCCGCATCTGCTCATTCAGATAGTAGTCCTTTTGGGTCTTCTCCATCTGCTTTTTGACCCGTTTCTTAAGACGGCTTTCCAGTTTGACGATATTGATCTCATTGCGGATCTTTTCAAACAGCATTTCGAGCCTCGGATTGAGGCGCTCAAGCTCCAGGATCTCCTGCTTGTCCTTGATCTTCATCGTGATGTGGGCGGCAATGGTGTCGGCGAGGCGGCTCGGATCCTCGATAGCCGATACGGTTGTGACCAGATCCTTCCCAATCTTTTCGTTTGCCTTGGCGTACTCTCCAAACCCTTCGGAGATCGCACGGGCCAAAGCCAAAGACTCGGTATCCGGTGAATCTTCCACGATTTTTCTCACCCGTACCATGAAGAATTCGGGATGGTGCACAAAGTCCTCGATCTTTGCCCTTTGTTTGCCTTCGATCAGGGCCTTGACCGTGCCGTCCGGAAGTTTGAGCAACTGAAGGACCGTGCCCAAGGTTCCGAAAAGGAAAATGTCCTTTGCGCCCGGGTTGTCGACCTTGGCATCTCTCTGGGCCGACAGGAAGACTTCCTTTTCCTTGGACATGGCGTATTCGAGGGCTTTTATGGATTTGTCCCTGCCCACGAAAAGTGGAACCACCATGTTGGGAAATACCACCACATCCCTTAGTGGAAGGAGCGGATAGTCATATTCTTCAGACATTTCGATCAACTTCTTTTTATTGAGATTGAACATATCTAAGCGTATCCCACCTGATTTTCATATAAAAGCAAGGGCGCACCTTTCCTGGTGATCACATCTTCGTTGATCACGCATTCCCTCACCCCATGCATCCCCGGGATGTCATACATGATCTCCAGCATGACCGACTCCAGAATGGCTCTCAATCCCCTTGCCCCCGATTTACGTCTCACCGCATCCTTGGCGACGGCAACAAGGGCCTCCTCGGTGAATTTAAGACTTACATCCTCGATCTCGAAAAGTTTCTTGTACTGCTTGACAAGGGCGTTCCTCGGTTCCGTCAGAATCCTTACCAGCGCTTCGAGACTCAGATCGCCCAAGGTTGCGAGAATCGGCAACCTCCCGATGAATTCAGGGATCATTCCGAACTTGATTAGGTCTTCGGGTTGCACCATGGATATGATCCTGTTGAGGTCGTCACCGGCATTGCTTTGAATGGAGGCCTCGAATCCCATGGTCTTGCTCGAAATGCGATTTCTAATGATCTTGTCGAGGCCGTTAAAGGTTCCGCCGCAGATGAACAGGATGTTGTTGGTGTTCACCTTCACGAAATCCTGCTGCGGATGTTTTCGCCCCCCCTTGGGAGGAATGCTTGCCATGGTCCCTTCGATGATCTTAAGAAGAGCCTGTTGAACTCCTTCCCCCGAAACATCCCTCGTGATCGAAGGGCTGTCCGACTTTCGGGCTATCTTGTCGATCTCGTCGATGTAGACAATTCCCTTGCCCGCGGCCTCCACGTCATAATCCGCATTCTGAACCAGATTCAGGATGATATTCTCAACGTCCTCGCCCACGTAGCCGGCTTCAGTCAGGGTCGTGGCATCGGCAATGGTAAAAGGCACTTTGAGTATTTTCGCGAGGGTCTGGGCAAGAAGGGTTTTTCCTGAACCCGTGGGGCCGATCAAGAGGATATTGCTTTTCTGGATCTCCACCCCTTCCATGTCCACCTTCGTGGCGATGCGCTTGTAGTGGTTGTGCACGGCAACGGAGAGGATTTTTTTGGGCTTTTCCTGCTCGATCACGTACTCGTCAAGGATGGACTTGATCTCGTAGGGTTTGGGCAGCCGCCCTGTGGCATCGCTGTCCAGCTCCTGCCCGTAGTCCTCCGCAATGATCTCGTTACAGAGTTGAATACACTCATCGCAGATATACACGGAGGGACCTGCGATAAGCTTTTTCACCTCATCTTGACTTTTGCCGCAAAAGGAGCAAACCAGCTCTTCGTTCACGTCATCTTTTCTTTGCATAGCACGCTTCTCCTCACGAACGCTGTAAGGCTTTCCCCATTTCTCGTTCCGTAATGATCTTGTCGACAATGCCGTACCGGACGGCTTCTTCGGCGTCCATGAAAAAATCCCGCTCCGTATCCATTCGAATCTTTTCTATCGGCTGGCCCGTGTGCTTGACAAGGATCCGATGGATCAGTTCCTTGATTTTCATTATCTCCTTGGCTTGGATATCGATGTCCGTAGCCTGGCCTTGAGCCCCTCCCAAGGGCTGATGAATCATGATTCTGGAATGAGGAAGCGCATAACGCTTCCCTGCGGCCCCGGCGCCAAGCAGTAAGGCTCCCATGCTCGTGGCCTGACCCATGCAGATCGTGGTTATCGGCGACCGAATGTATTGCATGGTGTCGTAGATCGCAAGACCCGCGGTCACCGACCCGCCCGGTGAATTGATATAAATGTTAATGTCCTTGTCGGGGTCTTCGGACTCCAGAAAGAGCAATTGGGCTATGATGGTGTTTGCCATGCCGTCATGGACCTGCTCTCCGATGAAAATAATCCGATCCTTCAAGAGCCTGGAGTAGATGTCGTAAGCCCGTTCGCCGCGGCTTGATTGCTCAATGACTATCGGTATCAGCATAAAATCTTTTCCCTCAATTATGAGTTATACCGAGGATACAATGGTTGATCAACCCCTTATCACTCTTCCAGGCCGGCCTCCTCGGTTTTAGGGCGGTTCGGGCCGACCTCGGTGATCCTAGCATTATTGACCAGGAGATTCAAGGTCTTTTCCTCAAGGAGCCTCTCTCTGAAATTCTCCACCAGGCCTCGCGCCTCATAGTATCGACGCACCGTCGCAGGATCCTGTCCCATGTCCTGAGCCAGCTTGTTTAACCCTTCGCTCAGCTCGATTTCGTTGATGGTGAGGTTGTTCCTGGAGGCAACCTCCCCCAGGATGAGAAGATCCTTTACCCGTTTTCTGGAAACGCCAAGGAAATCCTGCCTGATCTTTTCTTCCGTAAGCCCGCTTTTTTCAAAGCTCGAGCCGATGTTCCGAAGGTTCTGCTTCACGTTTTCAACCGCATATCTCTGTTCCGCTTCCACAAGGCTATCGGGCAATTCAAAATCCACGCCTTCGGATATCTTGTCAAGCAGTCTTCGCTTAAGCTCCTGGTCCAGCCTTTTTTCTTCCAGAGCAGTGAGATCTTCCTTGACCTTTTTTCTCACCGTCTCCAGGTCCGTGAACCCGCCTCCCAGACCGGCTGCAAACGCATCGTTCAGCTCTGGGAGTTCCGTGACCTTTATATCCTTGACCTGTACTTTGAATGTTACCCTTTTGCCTGCGAGCTTAGCGTGCCCGTAGTCCGGTTCGAAGTCCACGGTTATTTCCTTGGATTCACCGATCCTCACACCCACCAGGCCTTTTTCGAAATCCGGGTGAATTACGCTTGTGCCGATCCTCACCAACAGGTTCTCGGACTTGATCCCCTCAATGAGACTCTCTCCCTCAAAAGCCTCGTAATCAATGAGCACAGAGTCATCCTCGCAAGCGCCGCGATCATCATCAAGGGGTTTCAATGTCGCATTGGCTTTTCTGATCTCCTCAAGCTTCCGATCCACGTCATCGTCGGAAACAACGATTTTTTCCTTCTCCAGCTCAAGCCCCATGTAATCCCCGAGCTCAAAAGACGGCTTTACTTCTATGACGGCGGCGTATTTGAAGCCCTCGCCTTTTTTCAATAGATCATTTTCCACAAGAGGCATGGTAAGGGGATAGGTCTTGGTCTCTTCGAAAGCGAGGGGGAGGGTTTCTTTCACGAGCCCTCTGGTCACATCCTGAGCGACCTCTCCCCCGTAGTATCGTTCAAGGATTTCACGAGGCGCCTTTCCAGGCCTGAAACCGTGGACCTTGGCATTTTTCTTGAGCTCAAGGTAAGCGTCGTCGAGTTTCTTACTCACTTCTTCCGCATCCAGCTCAACGATCAATCTTCTTCTTATAGGGCTGATTTCTTCAAAACTCGTTTTCATTTTTATTCCCATAGAAAGTTGATGGCCTCGTAAAAAGTCGCCTTACTTGTCACTCCCGCCCTTCTACTTCGCTCAGGATAAACTCCGGCGGAGTCCAGAACCCCTCGAAAATACTGGGTTCCCTCCTCCGCGGGAATGGCAGAAAAAGGGGCTTTCTGACTTTTTACGACTTCGTCAAAGTTGCTTGAATCGGGTAGGACTAATTTAAGAATTCATTCGCCCGGTTCAAGGTAAAAGGGATTTTGTTCGGCTTGAACCCTGAAAAACCGGTCACTTGATCCTTTTTTTCATCAAGTCGATGAAATTTTCCAGATTCCTTTGCGAGCCGAATTCCTCCTCGTAAAGTTTATCGCTCCAGGCCCGCAGGCCTGTCTTCAAAATCCGATGGATGATTCGGTCAGCCTCCTCAGGCCCGTGGAGATTGACAAGTTGGTACAGCAGATCACCGGGGATTCTTAAGGGATACACAGCGGCGTCCGCCTCCGTGTCCGCCTTTAAATATTGCTGGATGCTTTTCAGCATCCTGAGGTGGACGTATTTTTTTTCGAACTCTTCATTGTCCATTCTTGCGGTCCTTTTGCTGTAAGAGGAATTATAGGGTTCAGCGAAGAGCAAGTCAAATGGTAAGAAAAAACCCTCGAGGATTCTCTAAATTCGAAATTAGAATATCGAAACTCGAAACAAATTCGAACGAGCAAAATACGAATGATCAAAACAAAACAACTCGACGTGATTCCGGTGTGTTTTCATTTTTGGGTATTTTGTAACAATTTGGCTGTTTAAAAAATCGCAAGCATCGGGCATGGGACCGCCGACTTCGGCATTTCAAACAGCCGAATTATTACGACATGTTATGTTTTTTGCTTTACAAAGAAAAAATTACGGCTAAGTTAAAAGGTCGGCGGCAATTCAGCAAACGACCCCGCCGCCTTGCTTCGGGATTACGCATGAAAGAGAGTTCGGATGCCGATTTACGAATACCGGGCAACAAGGTCCACAAGGGCGTGCAGCCATTGCCGCACAGCCTTTGAGACACTGCAGGGGATCAGGGAGGAACCCCTCAAGGCATGCCCCAAGTGCGGCGGGCCTGTTAAGAGGATTATTTCCCGGTGCCGCTTTGCAGTGGTCGAGTCTTCCGACCGGAATCGGCAGGTGGAGTCCAAGATCCGGGACTACGAGGCTTCAGGGATGTGGAGCCATGCCGCCGAGCTCGCGGACAAACACTCGGAAAAGATCAAGGACAAAGGCCTCAAAACCAGGGCTCTTGACAACTACAAAAAAGCGGGTTACGACGTGGATACACTTTTGAAACATGCCGACGCAATCAACGATTGAAGGGAGTTTGGTCTTATGAAGAAAAAGAGGGATGGTCTTCGGCTTCCGACGGGAATGGTTTTATTTGTGTTTGCTCTTTGGGCCGTGCTGCTCTTCCCGGGCGGCGCGATGGGTGATGAAAAAGAGAAAAAAGATCTGCCGCCCAGGGCCATCGAGGTGGCGCCTGAATATACCGGCGTGATCGTGCCGGTGGGTGATGATGTGAGCGTTGACCTCACCGTGGCGAACAAGGGCAGGAAGGATGAATTCATCGATCTCAGCCTGACTCAAATACCCGAGGGGTGGACGGCGCGAATTAAAACTTACAGCTTCGATGTGACCGGGGTTTACCTGGGAAGCGACAAGAGCAAAAGCCTGACCCTGAAGGCGGAACCTAAAGAAGGCACCGGCCCCGGCAAGTATACTTTCGGCATTCAGGGCCGGACGCAGGATGGCGAACTCGTCTCAAACAGTAAGGTGACGATCACAACCACGGCCAAGGTAGAGGAGAAAAAGGCCAAGGGAGTGAACCTTAACACGTCGTACCCGGTTCTCCAAGGCCCGACGGACGCTAAGTTCGAGTTCTCCGTGGAGGTGGAAAACAAAACCGACAAGGATAGCATCTTCAACCTTTCCGCAGCAGGCCCCGCCAACTGGGAACTGAATTTCAAGCCCGCCTATGAAGACAAGTTCATCTCCAGCCTCAGGCTAAAGGAAAGGCAGAGCCAGAGCGTGGCGCTTGAGGTTAAACCCTATCTTATGGCCGAGGCGGGGAACTACCCGATTACCGTAAAGGTCTCCTCCCCCGACGCCAGAGCCGAAGCGGAGCTGACCGTGGTCCTCACAGGAACCTATAAAATGGATATCGGCACCCCCACAGGACTTCTATCCCTGACGGCGATGAGAGGAGAGCCCAGCAACGTATCCTTTTATGTGAAGAACAGCGGCTCCGCGGTGCAGAACAACCTCCGATTCATGTCCGTCAAGCCGGAGAACTGGAAGGTGGAGTTCAAGCCCGAAAAGATCGAGACCCTCCCCCCGGGGGAAACCAAGCAAATTGAGATGACGGTCTCTCCGGCGGCCCAGGCACTGGTGGGCGATTACTCTCTCAACGTGATGGCCGAAGGGGAGAGAACTAACAAAAACCTGGAATTCCGGGTTTCCGTCAAAGCGAGCAGCGTATGGGGTTGGATCGGCATCGGCATCATCGTGCTTGTGCTCCTGGGCTTAGTCGGACTTTTCGTTTACGTGGGAAGGCGTTAACCATGACGGAGAAGCAATCGATCATCAAGACCTTCGGCATCACAAAGCGTTACGGCCGTCAAAGGGCCGTGGATTCCCTGAGTTTTGAGGTCAGGGAGGGGGAAATCTTCGGATTTCTCGGTCCCAACGGCGCCGGCAAGAGCACCACCCTTCTCATGCTCCTCGGATTGACCCGTCCCACGGAGGGCTCCGCCTTGGTTTGCGGTCTTGACCCGCAGCGAAAGGCCATGGAAGTCAAACGCATGGTAGGTTATCTTCCTGAAAACGTAGGTTACTACGGTGATATGGACGCCCTTCAGACCCTTGAATTCATCGCCGACCTCAACGGCATGACGAAAAAAGAGGCGGGAGATAAAATCAGGGAGGCCCTCCATACTGTTGGTCTTGGTGAAAACGGCAGGAAGAAGGTAAGCGCTTACTCCAGGGGCATGAAACAGCGCCTCGGCATTGCGGAAGTCCTCATCAAAGACCCGAAGTTGCTGATCCTCGACGAACCCACTCTGGGCCTCGACCCGGACGGCGCCATTCGCCTCATCGGTCTGATCCAGTCTCTTAACGAGGAAAGAGGCATCACCGTGCTCCTTTCTTCCCATCACCTCGAGCAGGTGCAGAAGGTTTCCCACCGGGTCGGCATTATGATCAGGGGTAAAATGATGGCTGAGGGAAGTATCGACACCCTGGCCAGGGAAAAATTCGGCGTGGGAGGCAAGGAGTACACGCTGGAGGAAATTTACATGAAGTATTTCCAGGAGGATTGATCCATGGGCGGTCTGATCGCCATCTACAGAAAAGAACTCGGAGATTATTTCAGCAGTTACCGTTTCGTCATTCTATTTGCTCTGATCGCCATGGTGAGCTTCATAACAAGCTATATCGCGGCGATAAGCCTGAGGGAAAGTATTGCCCAGGATGCGATGAGAGGTCGTTTCCTTTTTCTCATGCTTTTCAGCACCGAAGGCGCCAGATTCTCCATGATCCAGTTTGTCGCATTCTTCGGCCCTCTTATCGGTCTTTTCCTGGGCTTTGATGCCATCAACCGAGAACGTGCCCACGGGACCCTGGTCAAGATGGTGTCGCAACCAATCTATCGGGATGCCGTCATTAACGGCAAGTTCCTGGCCGGTGTTACGGTGATCACCGTGATGATCGTTGCCATTGTGCTGGTGATTTCGGGTTTCGGCCTCACTCTTCTGGGTGTGGTGCCGGAAGTGGAAGAGATCCTCCGCATCGCGGTGTACGTGGTGATCAGCATCTTCTACATTTCTTTCTGGCTCGGTGTCTCGATCCTTTTCTCCATCCTCTTCAGGAGCACCGCCACCTCGGCCCTCGCCTCCGTGGCGGCATGGATTCTTCTCTCCTTCGTCATCTTTTTCGGGGCAAGCGCAGTCGCCAACGCCGTGGCGCCCGTTGACCAGAGGGGAGGCGGAGACATGGAAACATTGATGCGCAACGTTCAGATCACTGAAACTGTTTCCTTGTTCTCTCCCATGGTCCTCTACACGAATTCCACGGCGACCATTGTGGATCCGAAGGTAAAAACGACCAAATCGTTTATCCTTCAAGGGCCCTGGGAGCAAATCCTTTCAACACGGTTTCAGAACCCTCTGTCGCTGAGCCAAAGCCTCGTGGTGGTCATCCCCCACCTTATTTCCCTGGTGGCCATTACCTTTATATGCTTTGCCGTTTCCTACACCGTTTTCATGGTCCAGGAAATCAAGATGTAAACACGGCTCCCTGTAATCATCTATGTGTAAATTGAGAAAATGAATCGATATGAGGAAAAAGGGAGGAAACGTCATCAATGGCAACAAAGATCGGCGAATTGATATCCGGCAAGAGCGAACAGGCAACCGTCGACATTGACGGCGTTTCCATTCCCGTCGCCGTCCTGAGGAATCTGTCAGGAGAGGGCTATGAGAACCTGAGGATTTATAAAGACAACAACACATTCTCCCTGTGGGGCAAAACCCTCTCGGCCTGTTTCACCTTGGAGCAGTTCTTGGAGAAGGGGAAGTCAAAATAAATTTCAAGAACCTTCCGTCAAGATCCCCTGTCGCAACCCAGGCGTATTCCTGCATAAAGTTGTCCCAGACAAGGAAGAGAGCTTGCAGAAGCGCTTTCATGGTGTCGGGATCAAAATTTTGTGCCTGCGCCGTTATATCCTTCACGAAAATCCCCTTGAAATCCTCCATGCCGTAAGGCGGACCTTCGGCATCGGATCTGAGCAGCCGGAAAAAGCTTGTAACGTCCCGGAGAGACAGGGGTGCAAAGCCTGGTTGGATCGCTAGCATCCGCCGGGCCCAGAAATTCAAAATAAGGGCATGAAACGTGAAAAGGGGATCCTTCGTCCAGGCTCTTTCCACGGGATGTTCAAGTGAGATCCCTTCCAGGAGATGATCCACCGCCTTCATTTGCCGGAGTATCTCCCTACACGTATCGAGATCGGCGGACCCCTTAAAATCCGAGTAAGGGGGTTCCGAAGAACTGCCTCTGTAGAAAAGCGGCCGTTTCTGCAGAATACCCACGAGGATTCCGCCCCAATCACCCCAGAATGCCGGCTTGAGATCCTTGCGAACGAACCAGGCCTCTTTCAGCCAGCGCTCGGCTTCCCATTTAAGCTCCAGAGCAAGGCTGAATCCGATGCGGAAAATTTGCTGCAGGGTTTTCTCCTTGAGATATTTTCGACAGCTTCCTGGGCTGCCTCCGGAAAGTTTCTCCAAACCGGCGTTGATGTAACCTGCGGCTTTCCGACACACCACGGCCAGATCCTCCGCGTCACCTACCCGAACGCGGTCGGCGGAAATAATCTGATTGCACAGGCCTGCGAACTCGACGCGCATTCTGTCAAGAAGGACCGGGTCGCTTTCCTGCTCCAGCGCTTCCATGAACAGAGTTTTCTCTCCAACCTGAAGGATCAAAGCAAGAGGCACGGCGGGCAAATTACTTGACGTTTCCGGACGTACCAAAGAGGCTTTTTCGGCTTTGAGAGCATCGGGGCCGAGGTGAGCGTACAATGAAACGGCCTCTTCATAGGGAAGGAAACCGTCTTCAGCGATTCGCACGTTTCGGAGGCGATATATCTCCTCCTCCAGTTCATCACGCAAGGTCCCGGCCACCCCCTGCATGACCGCCTGGTATCGCAGGTAGTCTTCTTCTGCCAGCAAACTCAGCACTTCCCCGAGGAAGTCGCGTTCTTCCTCGTTCAACGCCCGGAAATAATAGACATCATCAAAGGTCGTAAAAGACGTATCCTCAAAAAAGTCGTCCTTATCCTTGACACGCACTTCGATTTTATTGGAAAAATAGAAATAGGTAAAGAGTTCGCCTTCCCCCAAAAGCCACTTCACGACCCGTTCGGGATCAGCATGAAAAAGTCGGCCCAGCCAGCTCGTGGCCTGCTCCATGTCAAGCCTGTCCCGATTCCAGGTTTCGAGGTCCAGAAGGAACTGCCATTGTTCGACGGAAGCCAGCCTCAAGAGAGGCAATGCGTCATCCCCGCCGATCTTTTTCACAAGCCAGTAGACATCAATGTGAGGTAGCGCTCGCACGAACTCATCGGCGCGTTCCAGATCAAGGATCCGATTGACCATCTCGCTTCCCTGCAGGGAAAGAAGGCCTTTCATCAGATGGCGGATCCCGGCGCGTTCCGTTTCGGCTTCCCTAGTCGGGCTCGTTTTCAAGATTGACGACCTGTCTCGTTCTTCCATGCTAATAACAATGCCTTAAGTCTTGTGAGCGTGTCAAGGGTAAAGCCGGGTCAAGGCGGCGCGTGCCAAGGATTACAAATTACGTAACAATTTAGCTGTTTGAAAAATCGCAAGCATCAGGCATGGGGGTCTCTCTTAAAACTGAAAAACGAAGAGTATTCGGGGTGGAG
>JAFGDM010000167.1 GCA_016932115.1 Deltaproteobacteria bacterium
AACGAGCGGTTTGTCGACGTAACCATAGCGGCCCTCGATAAACGAGGGTGCGCCGTTTACAGCGAGAAAGTGCATGGGCCCTTCGGTGAACCCCAGATCGAGAAGAAAAGCATCTTTAAGTCAATTGCCGGATCCGTATTGAATCCGCTGGAAGATGCGTTGAAATTTATTCAGGGTAAAGAGTGCATGGTATTTTACTCAGGTTCCGTAGCACAGCCGGAGGGGTAGCGCAGATTCTGAAAGTGTGTGTCTATCTGAGTTAGGAAAGCGGGGGCGAGATGACTGCAGCGAACCATAAGTGGATAGAAGCCATGCGACTATATCTGATCAACCCATCGAACCCGCTGGTAGCTATCACCAAAGTAAAGGAGAGACGCTGGAACCGCTACCGCGTGTGGAAACCGCTCAGCCTTATGGTTCTCGCGGGCCTGACCCCACCGGAATGGGAAATCTCGATCGTGGGCGAGAACCCGGCGTCCAGGGCTATCCGTTTATGCCCCGGCCGGACCTGGCGGACAATTTTTAATACAGGAACAATCTCCGGCTGAACTGTAAGCATATGCAGACTTGAAATCGTATGTAAAACCCGGGGTTTGATCTAGTAGATGTCCCAGAGAGGTTTCTACCTTACAAACCTCCTTACGAGGAGATTGCCGCCATGTCCTTTAAAGAGAACCTCAAAGCCAAAATCAAGCTCGATAGACTTTTGCGAGAACTGGTTTCCACCATTAGGGAGCCTCCCGGAAGGCGGTGGGTGGACAAGGTCCTCACCCAGGAACTTCTCGATATTACTGGTTTTGTGCACAAGAAGTTCAGGGATCTTCATCTCTACATACGTCCCCTGGAGGGTGAGATCATGGAAGTCTTGGTTTTCGACAATGAATTGCCCATCTATCACACAACCTTGGCGACGTAGGCCTTCGCAAAAGCCCGCGCTGGCAGGAAATGTTTAGCATTAGAAATATCAAGAAAATCATGAATGATCAGGATGTTATTAAAAGCAAGGGGAAGGAGTCTCTTAAGAGATTGCACGCCGACGCTCTGGCGATGTTGGATCTCACCTATACCAGGGATGACCTAGCGCCGCTTCTTGAAGATGCGCGCCGGGGCCTGGAGCGAGAATCCCTTGAAAAAATACAGGAGTCTTTCGATCTCTTCTTGGAACTACTGGATTTCAGGCCCGTGTTTCTTGGAGCGCTGGAGCCGGATTTACAAATCTTTGCAAGGCCAATGCTTAACGCCGGAGATGTTCCTTCCTACGAGCATCTCCTCCTCTTCAACGAAGAAAGCCTGTCGTTAGGACTGAAAAGAGGACCCTTTTCACCGAAGAGCGATTCAGACCTCGCCTGGGTCATGCAATATGTCCGAGGTGAGGAACCAGCCGATCTCAAGGGTATAGATGTTTTTAAATTCTTGGTTGAACAGGCACTCAAAGCGCAAGCTGAAGACGTTAAGGAAGGAGTGAAATGAAAAGGTACACGTTGATAGGCATCATCCTTATCGTGATCGGAATCTTCGCATTCGCGTATCAAGGCATTACCTTTACGACCAGAGAGAAGGTCGTCGATCTCGGTCCCATCCATATGACGGCTGAGAAGACCAGAACACTTCCGCTGCCACCGATCGTGGGTGGTATTTTCCTCTTGGGCGGTATCGTGTTGCTGGTCGTTGGAAAGAAGAAGGGCTGACGGGAGGCAAAACGTTTCAATCACGGAGGTTCTTATGATGGACAAAAGAAAAGCGTACGAAGAAAAGCTCGATGCACAGTTGCAGGAATGGAACGCGCAGATCGCTCTGCTCAAGGCTAAGGCGGAGAATGCCAAGGCCGACGTGAGGATCGATTACTACAAAACCATCGACGCCTTGGAGCACAAACAGGACGAGGCCAAGACGAAGCTGCAGGAGTTGAAGAACGCCGGCGATGAGGCATGGGAAATCGTCAAAGCAGGTGCGGAAAAAGCCTGGGCTGAAGTCAAGACAGCCTATCACGAGGCGGCCTCAAGGTTCAAATAAGGCAGGGACGCTGAACGTATCCGCGTTCACAAAAATAGGTGCGGTATGGGAGAGACCAAGAAAGAGACGAAAAAATCTGTATCCTCAAACGCGGGGCAAGCAATATCCAGACGTATACTGGTGGCTGAGGATAATAAGAGCATTCGGGACATAATTTCTAGTTTCCTAGTGTTCATGGGATTTGAAGTGGCTCTTGCATGCAACGGCATTGAAGCTCTCGCTTTATTTTTTGAGAGGTCTTTCGATTTGGTTTTAACGGACCTTCAGATGCCCGCCATGGATGGATTGACCTTGGCCAGCCACATTAAAGAGAGATCCCCAAGCACGCCGGTCATCCTGGTAACGGGTTGTGACAGGCAGACAGTTCGGAACAAAGTGGAAAAAGGGCCTGTTGACTCAGTCATATTCAAACCCTTTAGACTGGACGATCTTCAAAGGACAGTCCAAGGAGCGCTGGCGTCCAGAGAACGAGAACATGGAAGCGTGAAAGCGAGGTAACGTCTTGGCACTTTTGCGAAGGACCGGAAATCGCGCAATGGCTTTTGAAAGAGGGATGTGACACGGCACTGAATTGCAGGATTTGTGTCCACAGGAACAGAGACAAGTCACATCTCGATTCAGTATGAACGTTGTTTTAGGATTTCGATACTCCTTGCCAAAAACCTGCAAAGGAAAGAAAAAGCGATGGAAATACAGACAATGAGGGGAGGTCTCATCTGGGTTTATCCGTTATCAGGCATGAATGCCGATTTTGCTGATAGACGCTCTGAACATAATCTGTGCGCGGGGCAAAAGAAGATCTGAGCAAAGAACCGGGGTCACCCCTACCCAAGGTTTGGTAAACCCCATAGACCCCTAATTGTAGCCCATGAATTGGGAAAATATCAGCTCATACAGAGCTTAAAAAGGAGGCCAGATGCCATGCAAATCGATATATCGCCACAGCCAGTGGTTTCTCTAATCGCGGGGATAGCGATTCTGTTTCGCCCGAAACTATTGAGTTATATCGTTGCCGTCTATCTCATTATAGTTGGCATTCTCGGGTTGATTCACTGATTGGCTTGCGAATCTTCTATCGATAGATAAGTAAGGAAGGTTTCGAAAAAAGATCGTCGAGATCAAGGAGGTTTTGGGGAAGTAGGAAGAGCGGCGTATCATGTACCAAGGTAGTCAAACAATGCGCGAGATCATCGACAAGACCAAAGGCAAGATCAACCAAGGTGTAGGCGAATCTGTCGTGTTCCGCCTTGGAACACGGGAAAAGGAGTCAAACATGCTTTGGACCCTATTTGTGATTCTGTTAATTCTTTGGGGGCTGGGATTGATGACCGGCTACACGATGGGTGGGGTCATTCATGCCCTGCTGGTCATCGCCATCATCGTGCTGCTGGTCCAAGTTATTCAGGGACGAAGACGATCATAACTATTTGGACCCTTGCCGTTCAAAGATAGGGGTTTGCAGAAAGGAGTAAATGCTATGAAAAAGAGAAATATGTTTGTCGGCTGTTTTTTGTTTCTTATGCTGATCGCCACCTTTGTGGCCTGTGCATCGACATCCACCCGGGAAAGTACAGGTGAATATGTTGACGATTCGGTCATTACGACCAAGGTCAAAACTCTGCTTGCAGCTGATGATTTTGTCAAGTCATTTCAGATCAGTGTCGAAACCTACAAGGGCAGCGTTCAACTGAGCGGCTCCGTTAATTCTCAAAAGGCTGTCGATAAAGCGGTGGAAATCACAAGGAGCGTTAAAGGGGTCACATCCGTAAAGAATGATCTGATCGTGAAATAGGCGAGCGAATGACATCACCCCCAAAAGTTGTGTTCCTCTTTGACGTGGACAACACCCTGCTCGACAACGACCGCGTACAGGATGACCTCAGGAACCATCTTGAGCGCGAGTTCGGGGTTGAAACCCGGGACCGGTACTGGGCAATAT
>JAFGDM010000168.1 GCA_016932115.1 Deltaproteobacteria bacterium
AATAAGACCCTCTAAAACGAAGATATGCATTACTATCAATAGGTTATCTCACATTTAAGGGCTATTTTTCTAGGAACTTGAGTCTAGACACTTTTTTTAAAAGCAAAGATCCTTACATTAAACGTGGTCCCGGAGGTTGATAAGGATGGCGCAGGACCTCAAGAGACGGAAATTTGAAAGGGGCAACGCCCTTAATCTTGTGGACTATATCGTTCTTGCGGAAGACGGAAGCCAATTGACGCGCGGCATGGGTCGCACCCGTAATGTCAGTGAGGGCGGGCTGTCGTTGGAAACTCACCGTCCCTTGCAAGACGGCCAAATTGTTTTGATCACCATAGGCCTGAAAGACGATATGCTCCAGCTCAGGGGCAGAGTCGTGCACCAAGAGGCCCCGGCTGCCATTTCCGAAGAAACCCGCTATTGCGCCGGGATTCAGTTCACCTCTTTGAACGAGAAAGGGTTACAGACACTCCAGAATTATATTAAGTTACTTAAATCATTAAATAGAACATAACTCTTTGGTATGTTCAAACTTCCACCCATACCCATTTGCCGCTCCAGCTCAGCAGAAATCCTGACGAATCAGCCCACGAGCGGTCTTTTTAGTAAAGAGATCATGGGCAAAATGATTTTAGGCGTGTCTTTATGAATCATAGGATCGTTATCACGGGAATGGGCGCCATCACGCCCATCGGCACCGGGAAAGAAGTATTCTGGCGGAACCTGCTTGCAGGGGTTTCAGGGGTCCGGCGGGTGCATTTTTCCGATGTGGATATGGCTCAGTACAAAACCCGAATCGCCGCGACCGTTGATAATTTTACCTTCTCCGACTTCCTGCCGGGCGCTAAAAAGACAAAGTACCTCGGCCGCACTTCTCAGATGGCAATCGCAGCCGCCAAGCTTGCCCTCGAAGACGCGGGATTTGCTCTGACCTTTGAAAAAAGGGGGGCTGAAATCAAGGGGGTCGATCCTTTCGACATCGGCGTCATCCTGGGAACGGCATCGGGAAACGAGGACATTTTCGAAACAGGCCTCAAGGAATTCTTTGAGGACAGGGGGCCGAAAAGGACCTCCCCCCATGCTCTTCCCTATCAACTCATCAGCAGCGTCGCGGCCGCCCTTTCCATAACCTTTAGCTGCCGCGGCACCAGCTACGTGATTCCCACCGCATGCTCCTCTGCAGCCCAAGCCATCGGCAACAGCTTCCGTCACCTCAAGAACGGCCCCGAACAGGTGATGATAACCGGCGGCGCCGATTGCGCCATCACGCCGGTCATTGTTGCCGGCTTTCAGGCGACCCGGGCCATGTCCACGAGGAGCGATGAGCCTGAAAAAGCATCCAGACCCTTTGATCGGATGAGAGACGGTTTTGTCATGGGAGAGGGAGCAGGCATTATCATCCTTGAAAAGCTGGAACACGCTCTGAAGAGAAACGCACCCATCTATGCTGAACTTATCGGCTTCGGCATGAACTGCGACGCTTACCACATCACCATCCCCGAACCTGAAGGGCGCTCCTTCGTCAGGGCCATACGGATGGCCATGGCCGAAGCGCGGATCAGGCCTGAAAATGTTGATTATATCAATGCCCACGGCACATCGACAAAGCTAAACGATGCGATTGAAACACGGGCGATCAAAACCGTTTTCGGCAAGAGAGCATACGATATACCCGTCAGTTCCACCAAATCCATGATCGGCCACCTTCTGGGAGCGGCCATGGGTGTCGAGATGATTGCTACTGTAATGTCACTTCGTGACGATAAAATTCATCCCACCATCAATTACGAATTCCCCGACCCGGACTGTGATCTCGACTATGTGCCGAATCAAATGAGAGAAATGCCTGTCAACCTTGCGGTTTCAAACTCCTTAGGGTTCGGTGGTTTTAACGCTGTTTTGATCGTCCGCAAGTTCCAAGGATAATGAGGGATGCCATGAGAAATCGGATAACGGTAATAGCGACTTTGGTCGCGTTAGGATTCTTGAGCGTAGGCCTTGTCATTTCCACCGGCGGGGCCGTTGATAAGGAAGGAGCAGGAAGCACGATGAAAGAGGAAAAAAAACTCAAAATAGCTACCCTTGCCGGCGGATGTTTCTGGTGTTTGGAAGCGGATTTTGAAAAGCTGGATGGTGTGGTTGAGGTCATTTCAGGATATAGCGGCGGGAGCGAGGAGAACCCAACCTATGAAGAAGTATCTGCCGGGAAGACCGGGCACGTCGAAGCCGTTCAGATTCACTATAACCCCGAAAAGTTAACCTATCGGGAAATCCTCGACCTTTTCTGGCACCATGTGGACCCCACGGACGCGGGCGGTCAGTTCGTCGACAGGGGCTCGCATTATCGCACCGCGATTTTCTACCATGACGACGAACAAAAACGCTTGGCGGAGGAATCCAAAACAGCGATGGAAAACTCGGGACGCTTCAAACGGCCCATCGTAACCGACATCCTGAGATTTTCGAAGTTCTACCCTGCCGAAGATTACCATCAAGATTACTTCAAGCGCCAATCCTCTCATTACAAGTATTACCGACAGGGCTCGGGTCGTGATCGATTCATAAAGGGAGTATGGGGCGAGGAGACAAACCCCGCAACAGACTCATCGGGAACTACCGTTTATGTAAGGCCCGGTGAGGATGAGCTCAAAAGAATGCTCTCTCCCCTTCAGTACGAGGTAACCCAACACGAGGGGACTGAGCCGCCTTTTGACAATGAATACTGGGACAACAAGAAAGAAGGAATTTACGTTGACATTGTTTCCGGGGAGCCCCTGTTCAGCTCTCTCGACAAGTACGATTCAGGCACCGGCTGGCCGAGTTTTACAAGGCCCCTTATGCCTGAAAACATTGTGGAAAAACAAGATCGCAGCCTTTTTATGGTTCGTACGGAAGTGCGCAGCAAGCACGGGGATTCTCATCTCGGGCATGTTTTTCCGGATGGTCCTCCACCCACCGGCTTGAGATACTGCATCAATTCGGCAGCCATGCGTTTCATCCCAAAAGAAAACCTTGAAGAGGAAGGCTTCCGGGAATTTCTAAGGCTTTTCTCAGACAAGCGATAATGCGCTTCAAACAACCCATA
This sequence comes from Deltaproteobacteria bacterium, assembly GCA_016932115.1. Taxonomy (GTDB): domain Bacteria; phylum Desulfobacterota; class DSM-4660; order Desulfatiglandales; family HGW-15; genus JAFGDM01. The sequence goes on from JAFGDM010000168.1 coordinate 3,086, forward strand.
TCGCGCAGTCCCTGGCCTCATTGACCGTGCGGCCGGCCACTGAGCCGAGCCGAAACTCCCTGGCGTGGGTCGATCCCTTGCGCCCGATCACGAGGGTCCCGTATCCGCCCTTTTTGAGCTTATCCAGAATGGCTTGTGTCACTTTTTTGGGGCGATTGGATTGATCATACTGGAATTCGTAGGTAACGCTCTCTTCTGCAATGCCCAGACTCAGAAGAAGTGTTTTCGAATCTTCAAAAAAGTGAGACATCTCTAACTGTTCCCGCTCAACAGCCCGCTTTTCCAGGTCTTTCAATTTCTTGCGTTCTTCAGGCGAAATATTTTCGGTAAAGGGAGCGCAGTAATGATAGAAGAGAATCGATAGGTTTTCCAACCCCTTCAGCATCGTCCCGACATAACGGGCAAGCTCAACCGTGCTCCTGGTTTCATCCATTGCAACAAGGACTTTCCGGCTTTTGCGCTTCTTTCCCTCCACAAGCCATATCGGATGATCTTCCGAAATTTGCAGCAGTTTATCCGTGATGCTCCCCAGAAACATGTTTCCAAACCATCCCAGGCCCTTCTTGCCCACAACGCAAGCATCAAATCTTCCGGCATCGATCTCCCTCGTAATGTCCCGGGCCACCCCGACAAGTTGTTTGACATATTTAGACTCGATCCGGCTTCGTTTAAAACCCGCCTTGAGCAGCACCTTCCTCGAAGCATCCGTATACGCCTCTGCTTCCTCTTCCCTCTTCTTCTTCCACGCCGCAAACTGCTTTTGTATCAGAGGATCATGAGCTTCCTCGCGATAGATGGGCGGAATGGTAGGAGAAATGGTCAGAATAGTAACATCCACATCGGTTGCACCCTTGTAAAGATCCGCCACATATTGGGCTCCTCTCAATGAATGGTCCGACCCGTCGGTTGCCAGCAGGATATTCCGCATGATGACCTCCTTATTCTTGACGCCTTTGTAAAAGTCCGTCTGCCGATTTGCGCAGTGGGTTTGCTTTAGATGCTACGATCTCCCTCAATCTTTTTCAAGAACCTCATAGCTATGGCCCTTCTCGCATTTTTTTGTGATGAGAGTCTTCAGGATCTCTGATGGAGAGAATAGCGCTTCCCTTCAGAATATTAAATCCTGTTTCGATTTCCAGGCGTTCAGATGCCAGGACATAAGCGAAAGGTTGTTTGCTGTTCTTATTGATGATCCGGTACACCTGAGTCTTCCCCGGCACGGCGTTGCGGTAGTCGTGGGATGGCCGTAGCCCTTCCGACTCCTTTTTGCCCATTCCTCTATTAACAATCACGGGAGTTTGCTCGGAGGGATTGTCCATGATGTAGGCAATGCCGCCGGCATCGCTCACCCATTTTATGATTTCATAGACGCCCTGCGGCAGTTCTTCTTTCCTTATCCTCTCTGTTGCTACGTTTTGAAGGGAAGTGACAAAGTACACCGCAACGGCCCCCGCAAGAACAACAAACGCTATAAGGACGTATGTTTTCATGGTTTGCCTTTCCGAAGAAAGTTTAAGACTGCTCTGTTGAACGCCTCGCTCTGTTCAATATTCGATAGATGGGCCGCAGACCCCAAAATCACCAGCTCGGAATTCTTTATTTTATCCTTAATTTCCTGTGAGGCGAATACGGGAGTAGCGGGATCGTCCTCTCCCACAATAATCAGTGTGGGTATGGTTATACCGGAAATCTGCTCCGTAAGGTTCAGCTCCCGAATAGCCTGAGCACACCCTATGTACCCCTCGGGCTTTGTTGTGCGAATCATAGCCTCGACCTTGCCGACAACCTCGGGATTTTTTTCTCTATAAGGGGGCCTAAGCCATCTTTGTATGGTCGATTCCACCTGGCTTTCCATGCCGTCCTTTTGAACGCTGTCAATGCGCTCATCCCAAATCGATTTGGCTTCATCAGGAATACGACTCATGGTATCGCATAAAATAAGCCCTGAGAGCAAGTCCTGCGATTTTAAGGCAAGCGCCTGTCCGATCATGCCGCCCATTGAGATACCCATAAATAGGGTCTTTTCAATGCCAAGGCTCTTGAGCAACGCGGCTACGTCCCCGGCAAGCATATCAAAGGAGTAGGGCCCCCGAGGCACGCTTGTTTTCCCGTGTCCCCGCGTATCATATCGGAGGACACGGTAAGACGTCAGGAGCGCATCCATCTGAGGCTCCCACATTGTGAGATCTGTGGCAAGGGAATGGCTCAGGGTGACAACCGGCGCGGATTCCGCGCCATCCAGCATGTAATGGATACTGATTCCATTGGCTTCTATTTTCATCCTATCCTCCTTCTTTTTTTTGGTCGACGTTCTCGCAAAATTCCCGGGCTTCCGTTTCGCAGCGAAAGGCGCCCCTTCCGACTTTACCTTTTGACGCGCTTAAATAGCCGGCTCCGCTGACCGGCAGCTATTGATACTAATACACATTAACACTTCCTGTAGATACCATGGTTTCCTTTTTTAGCATTTGTTCTGAGGCAAGAGTAGACACGATATATTGTGGTTTTGTCATTTTTATTTCTTTATATTGTATTTTTTTCTTGCTTTAGCCTTTTTGATAGGATAAACTATATTATAAACCGGTTAACGCGTAGAAGGTCAACGGATCAACTCATATAACTAGGTCATGCGGAAGATCCGCAGTGGGTTGAAGCGGCAAACCCAATGAATTTGTAAAACTTTTCAACAGAGATCAACAAAAAGAGAAGAGCTCTCATGATCCAAATCATTGGGAGCTCTTTTCACATGGGTTGCTTTTAAGGAACTAATTTGTCTGCGAACTGTATGAAATCCGCGTAACAATTTAGCTGTTTGAAAAATCGCAAGCATCAGGCATGGGGGTCCATCTTAAAACTGCAAAACGAAGAGTATTCGGGGTGGAGCATGAAAATACCAGGGGTAGCAAAGGCGGGCGGCGAGGCTTCACGGAAAC
>JAFGDM010000169.1 GCA_016932115.1 Deltaproteobacteria bacterium
CTAGGCAACTGAAATTCTTAACGCCACGTTAAGAAGAAGAGACAATTTTTTTTCCTTGACAATAATAAATTATAATGTATACAAAATAATCAGATTGCCTTCGGAAACCATTATGCAGAAAATCGAGGCTAAGACACTCCATATGGAGGTCACATCTCGCCTTCGTGGAATGATCCGCTCCGGCGAACTCTCGAGAGGACAGAAAATAGACGAGAAGCATCTTTCAGAACTAATGGGGGTCAGCCGCACACCTGTGCGGGAAGCCCTCAGAGTTCTCCACTCTGAAGGAGTAGTCGACCTCATTCCTTACAGGGGCGCCTATGTGACCCAGCCGAGCATTGAGGAAATCCGGGACCTCTTCGATGTGATGGGTGTATTGGAAGGCACGTGTGCTAAGCTGGCTGCTTTGCGCATGGCCGAAGAAGACCTCAAAAAAATCCATACGCTTCACCGGAGTCTCGAAAGACACTTCCTGAGAAGAGATCATGAGGCTTATCTTGAAACGAATCACTATGTCCATCTCATGATTCAAGAATTATCCGGCAACAAGGTCCTAAACGATGTCCTAAATGGTCTGAGGCAGAAAGTCCTCCTCTATCGCCACCGGCAGCTCTACTACAAAGATCGTTTCGAGAAATCTATGCAGGAGCATCGGCTGATTCTAGAAGCCTTGCAAGAATGCAATCCATCCTTGGCCGAGGAAGTCATGAAGAAGCACCTCAGCAATCAGTGCGAAGCCCTTGTGGATCTTTATTCCCCTGAACAGGGAGAGGCCGATCACCAGCGGGCAGCTTAACCCGCCAATCTTGAAACCATATTGATGAGAAGGAGGAAGCCATGAAAAGATCAAGGTCTATGACACCAGTATTGTTTCCGGTCCTGTGCCTGGTTTGCACTCTTTGGGCGTGGAGCGGCCCGGTCGATGCTGCGCCTACGGTCCTCAAGGTCTCCCATCAGTTTGCGGCAGGGGACGTGAGAGATCAGATGGGAAGGGTTTTTGGCGACAAGGTCACTGAAAAAACGAAAGGAGAGATACAGTTTCGGCACTACCCCGCCCAATCCTTATTTAAGGCTAAAGACCAGTGGGACGCCATGCGCAAGGGCGCCCTAGACATGTCTGTGTTTCCGTTGGATTACGCATCAGGCAAGGTTCCACAATTCTCCATTACCCTTATGCCCTGCGTTCTTAGCAGCGTCAAGCAGGGCATATCCTGGAGAAATAAGCCTATCGGCAAGAAAATCGAGGGCCTGATGGAAGACAACGGTGTGAAGAACGTTCTCTGGGCCTGGTTCGACGGAGGGATAGGCAGCAAAACAAAACAAATCAAAGTTCCGGCCGACGTGAAGGGGACGAAGTTGAGGGCGGCCGGAAAAAAGTTTGAACTGATGCTCCAGGAGGCGGGGGCGTCTATCACGAGCATGCCTTCCTCCGAAGGCTACCACGCTCTTGCCACAGGGGTGATCGACACCATGCTCACTTCCTCGGCTTCCTTTGTGTCCTTTCGTCTCTATGAGGTACTCAAATACATCAATGTGCCGAGAGATTATTCCATCTGGTTCATGACCGAAAACCTCTGCATCTCCATGGAGACATGGAAAAAATTGACGCCCGAACAGCAGAAGGCTTTTAATGAAGTTGCTGAATGGATGCATGAAAACTGGATTGTTCAAAATTTCCAAACCCTGGTCGATGAACTCATCCAGGAGTTTACCAAGGCAAGCGTGGAGATCCACTATATGACCAAGGCCGAGTTCGAGCAATGGTTTGAATTTGCCAAAAAAACGGCCTGGAAAGATTTCGCCCAAACCGTGGAAGGAGGCCGGGAACTCCTGGATCTTGCCACCGAGGCGATGAAGTAGGCGGTATGGCTGATTCGCGATGGCGTGTCCGGAAATCTCAGGGAGATCGTCCGAATCTCCGGACACTATGAAATCAGGCCGACAACTTTCGCTAAAGGTGCAAGTGATGAAAAACCTCGGACGCTTTATGGCGAAAATCGTGAATGGGATGAGCTTTATAACCGGCGGGATTGCCGCGCTGGCTATTGTTGCCGCCGCAATTATCATTACCGAGGGCGTGGTCGTCAGAAAACTGTTCGGCGTATCGACCATCTGGCAAATTGAAGCCTCCGTCTACCTTCTCATGTATGCTTGTTTTGTGGGCGCCGCCCTCGCACAAATGCACGACCATCACCTGAACGTGGATCTTGTCATCATCCACCTCAACCCTCGAACCAAGGAAATGACTCTCATCATTGTCTCCATCCTGTCCTGCATCATATGCGGGGTCATTGCTTGGTATGCCTGGCCCATGTGGCATGAAGCCTTTTTAAGAAACGACCATTCCGAATCCCTGTGGGGGCCGCCCCTATGGATCCCCTATTTCTTCCTTCCCTTTGGAATGTCGCTCCTTTTCCTTCAATATATCGTCCACATCACAAATAAAATCAAGCTCCTCAATAGAAAAGCTTTTTCAGAAGAGGTCACCCCAAGTGAGTTAAAAGACGTTGAACTCCGGAAGACCGATAGGAAATAACCAAACCTCGGGAAAGGACAGCGCGCCATGAGCGAATATACCATTGCTGTGCTTTTGTTCTGCGGAGCTTTTATTCTATTGATGTCCGGAATTCCCATCTGGGCCGGACTGGTCGGCATCTCCTTACTCTTCATGGTGATTTTCTCACCCCACCAGTTTGCTGCCCTCCCGGTCGTCCTTTACGGCAGTATGGACAATTTTGCCCTTCTCGCCATTCCCCTCTTCATTCTTCTCAGCGCTCCCATCGCCGCATCCAATGCGAGCCGCGACCTCTATGAAACCCTCCATAAGTGGCTCTACAAAATCCCGGGCGGGCTTGGCATTGCTAACGTGATTGGATGCGGCATCTTTGCAGCCCTTTGCGGCTCCAGCCCGGCCACGGCGGCGGCTATCGGGGGCATAGGGATTCCTGAAATGAGAAAAAAAGGATACTCCCCTGCGCTTGCAGCAGGCTTAATCGCCCATGCAGGCACCCTGGGCATTCTCATTCCGCCCAGTCTCACGATGATTCTCTATGGCGTAGCCACCGAAACCTCCATCGGCAAGTGTTTCATCGCCGGGGTTCTGCCGGGTCTGCTGCTTATTCTCTTAAGCTGCATGTGGATCGGTCTCATTGTCTTCTACCGCAAGATAAAACCTGGGAAACGAAAAGGAATCTACTACATTGAAGATCGGGGAGCGGTTGAAAGCTTTTCATGGGGCGAAAAGTGCGGTTCCCTCATCAAGGTGCTGCCCTTTGTCTTGATCATCATCGGTATCATGGGTTCTCTTTACGGCGGCTGGGCCACGCCAAGCGAGGCTGCAGCTCTCGGAGCTGTCCTATCCCTCGTTTTCGTCATAACCATTTACAGGATTTATCGGCCCGGTCAGCTATGGAAAATATTCATCAAGTCCATGAATGAAAGCACGATGATTCTCCTGATTATGGCGTCCGCTTTGCTTTTTGCATACGTGTCTTCTGATCTTTATGCTACTCAAGCCATGGGCGAGCTCATTCTCAAAGCTCCTATCGGAAAATGGGGCATCATATTCTTGATTAATATTTTGCTTCTTTTATTGGGGTGTTTTATCCCCCCGGCCGCAGTGATCCTCATGGTGGCGCCTCTGCTGATGCCAATCATCAATGGACTGAGGTTTGATTCCGTCTGGTTTTCGGTGATCATGACGATCAACCTCGAGATCGGCCTGGTCACTCCCCCTGTGGGCCTTAATCTCTACATTGTAAAAAGCATTGCCCCGGATGTCCCCATGTCTCATGTCTTGCTTGGGGCCGCGCCCTTCTTGATCATCGACGTCATTGTGATCGTATGTGTCTGCGTCTGGCCGGAATTGGCCGTTTGGCTTCCGAACAAGATGATCGGATAATGGAAACCGGGCGGATAGGGAAAAAGGCCTAAGTCGTGGCACTCTATTTCGCGAGGAGGTCATCATGGGTTCTGAAACCCTTAGAGATTGCTTTTCCGAGAGCTTCCGGAGCTATGGCGAGAAAAAAGCCGTCACCTTTCTCCGCAAAGGGAAAGTGGAGACGGTCCTGTCTTACCGGGAGCTCGACAAAGATTCAAACCGCATGGCCCACTGGTTTATCGATTTGGGTGTGGGCAAAGGGGACCGGGTCATCCTCTTCTTTCCAAAATCCTTTATGTTCGTTGCGACCCATCTGGCGCTTCAAAAAATCGGGGCCATTTCCGTTCCTTTGAATCCCGGGTTTAAGAAGTCCGAGATGTCTTACTTTCTGGCTGACGCCGAAGCAAAGGTGATCCTCTGCGGACCGGATCAGCAGAGCATGATCAGAGAGATCGCCCCCTCTTTGAATCCTCTCGTGATTCCCGCGGAAAAACCCTATGATGGCATCGACTTCTTCCGCTCAGCTCCCGATGACCGATATCACGCCGACATCGCGCCTGATGATCCCGGCCTCATCATCTACACTTCGGGAACAACGGGAAAGCCCAAAGGGGCGATCCTCACCCACGGAAACCTCGCACACGATGCCAAGAACATTATTTCCGTTTGGGAAATCACTCGATCAGACGTCCTTTGCCACGCTCTTCCCCTGTTCCATGTCCACGGGCTGTGCTTTGCGCTCCACACTTGCCTAATAGCCGGAGCTCACATTGTCATGCTGGACGGCTTTACACCCAAAGTTGTGCTTGAAGCTCTGAGCGAGAAACAAGGAGAGGGAAGCTGCACCTTATTCATGGCTGTCCCTTCCATGTATGCCAAGCTGATCGATGAGGTAGGAGAAAAAAAGCTCAATTTTGAGCACATGCGCCTGTGGACTTCCGGGTCGGCGCCGCTCCTACCCAAGGACTTTGAAAGGATTAGAAAAATATTCGGTAAAGAGCCCGTGGAAAGAGAGGGCATGTCCGAGACGGGCATGAATTTCTCCAACCCTGTTAGAGGTGTGCGAAAAGCCGGGTCTATCGGGGTCCCCCTCCCCGGCCTTCAGGTGAGGATTGTGGATACCGAAACCTTTCAAGATGTGCCCCCGGGTGAAACCGGGGAAATATGGCTCAAAGGGCCGGCGGTGACTCCGGGATACTGGCGCAAACCCGAAGAGACGGCAAAAACCTTTGTAGACGGATGGTTCCGCTCAGGTGACCTAGGAAGGATAGATGAAGAAGGCTATTATTACCTTACAGACAGGATCAAGCACATCATTATTTCAGGCGGTGAAAACATTTCGCCCAAGGAGGTTGAGGCGGTGATTAATCGCATCGACGGGGTCCTTGAGTCATCCGTCGTCGGTATCCCCGACGAGAAGTGGGGAGAGAGGGTGGTGGCCGCCGTTGTTACCAAGAAGGGCTCTGAACTTGAACCTGCAACAATCCGGACCTTCTGCAAGAAGCACCTCCATGACTGGAAGTGCCCTAAGTCCGTTGCAGTTGTCGGCGAATTACCCAAGAACACCATGGGCAAAGTTCTCAAAGAAAGTGTAAAAAAATTGTTTCCGGCCTGAGCTGCGCAAGGAGAAAGAAATATGGATCCACAAGAAATGATCCGGGGAAAAAGGCTATTGATCGTTGATGACGAACAGGACGTGCTCGACTCGCTGGCGGCCCTTCTCGAAATGTGCAAGATTGATGCTGCGCTGTCATTTGAGCAAGGCAAGAAATTTCTGGAGGATAACTACTACGACGTCGCCATCCTGGATATCATGGGCGTCAAAGGCTTCGAGCTCCTTGAGATCGCCAAAAAACAGGGGGTTCCTGCCCTGATGCTGACCGCCCATGGCCTCTCTGAAGAAAACCTTAGGAAGTCGGCGGCTGAAGGCGCCTCTTACTATGCCCCCAAAGAACACATTGCCGACATTGCAACCTTTGTCGCTGATGTGCTGGAGGCGGCGGACAAGAACAAAAGCCCCTGGATCAAATGGTTCGAAAGGCTGAGCGGCTACTACGACAAACGGTTTGGGGGTAAACGATGGAGGGAAAAAGAAAAGGAGTTCTGGGAAGAGCGGATCAAGGCCATCGATTAGCAAGGTCCCGGATTTTTCAATTCGCACCCCACCAATGCCTGCCGGGATTCACAGCGGGATGTTTGCGTGCCGTCGATCGGGAATGCGCATTTTCTTGTTCCGCAGCATCATTAAAGCCCCGATGAGTTTCGGCCGCGTCTCTTCGGGAAGGATGACCTCGTCGATGTAACCCACTTCGGCTGCCCTGTAAGGGCTTGCAAAATTCTCCCTGTATTCTTGAATCATCCTTTCCCTGGTGGCATTCTTGTCTTCCGCCGCATCGATTTCTCTCTTGAAAACAATGTTACATGCCCCTTCGGGTCCCATGACTGCGATCTCAGCGGTCGGGAAAGCGTAGTTTATGTCGGCAGCCAGGTGCTTGCCCGACATGGCAATGTAGGCCCCGCCATAGGCTTTCCGCGTCACCACGGCGATTTTCGGGACCGTGGCCTCGGAATAAGCGAAGAGGATTTTGGCCCCATGCTTGATAATTCCCCCGAACTCCTGATTAACGCCGGGCAGATATCCGGGCACATCGACGAAAGTCACAAGAGGAATGTTGAAGCAGTCGCACATCCTAACAAAACGGGAGCACTTCACCGAGGCATTAATGTCGAGGCAGCCTGCCAGCATTCGAGGCTGGTTCGCAATGATCCCCACCGAATACCCGTTGAGACGACCGAATCCCACAATCATGTTCGTCGCAAAATGGCGGTGAACTTCCAGAAAAGCTTTCTGATCCAGCACGGTGCGGATTATGTCCCTCATGTCATAGGGAATCTTGGGATTGGCGGGAACCGCTCTGTTCAGATGTTCCTCACGGCGATCCGGTGCATCCTCGCACTCCTTGACCGGCGTTTTTTCCCGAAAGTTCTGGGGAAAGTAGCTAAGCACTTCCTTGACCCTGTCCAGGGCGGCCTCGTCTGTGTCCTCGGCAAAATGGGCGACCCCGCTCTTGGTGTTGTGCGTCATGGCTCCGCCCAGTTCCTCCGCCGTCACCTCTTCCGATGTGACCGCCTTGATCACCTGGGGGCCGGTTATAAACATATTGCTGGTTTTTTTCACCATTATGACCAGATCCGTCAGAGCCGGAGAATACACCGCGCCTCCTGCGCAAGGGCCCATGATGACTGAGATCTGTGGAATTACGCCCGAGGACCAGACATTCCTTTTGAAAATTTCTCCGTACGCTCCAAGACTCATGACCCCTTCCTGAATTCTCGCCCCCCCCGAATCATTTAACCCGATCATGGGTGCTCCGTTCTGAACGGCCAAATCCATCACTTTGCAGATTTTCTGTCCGACCGTTTCACTAAGAGACCCTCCAAGAACGGTAAAGTCCTGAGCAAAGAGAAACACCCTCCTTTTGTTTATTGCTCCATGCCCTGTGACCACGCCGTCGCCGGGGATCTTGTTTTTCTCCATCCCAAAATCATGGCACCTGTGCACGACATGTCTGTCGATTTCCTGAAAACTTCCCTCGTCAAGGAGGTAGGCAATTCTCTCCCTCGCCGTCATTTTTCCTTTCGCGTGCTGGTCTTGGATGCGCTTTTCACCCCCACCCAGCTCCGCCTCTTGGATCCTTTTCTTGAGCTCTTTGATCTTGTAATTATCTTCCACAAGACGACCTCCGAACGGTTTTTGCGAAGCGTAAAATTGCTGCCATATATTCCGAATGGAGCCTAACTTGTCAAGCACAATGTACTTCCCTGATTTTTACCCAAGGCAACCTTTACCGCGCTTGCCTTCAATCGCTTCTCAACTCTTTGCGGCCCTACGCCCGCTGCTTTGAAAAAGCGACCGACCAGCTTCTCACCTGCTTCATTTCTGCTTGACATTGGAAAAACATTTCCAATATAGTCACTTTGTAGCTGAATGGTAGCCATTAAGGCAGGCTTGGAGAACGTTCATACGGATGAGAGAAGAGGTCTCTTCGACTCAAGGGATATTTCAGTCACTGAAAAGGCTAATTTTTCAACACTTTCAAAGGGAGGGAGGTTTGAGATGCTGACGAGCAAATGGATGCACGCAGGAACCATGGTCAAAATGAATGCCATCAACTATCCCGACAAGCTTGGATGGCAGGATAAATTCAGAGAGTACACCTTTAAGCAGTGGAACGATAGGGCATGCCGCCTAGCCAACGGCCTTTCCAAGCTTGGCGTCAAACACAAGGATACCTTCGCGGTGATCGCCTTTAACAGGGGCGAGTGGATGGACATTTACGCAGGCTGCGCCAAGGGCGGACAGGCCATCGTTCCGGTCATGTTCAGGCTTGCACCCCCTGAAATTCAATACATCGTGAACCACTCCGAATGCAAGGCCTTTATAGTTGAAAAACCCTTCGTTGAAATGATTAACGGCATCAAAGACAAACTCCCGGTGGCTAAACATGCTTATATCTACCTGGGAGACGGTCCTGCCCCGGAAGGATACGTGCACTACGAAGATTGGCTCGCTCAGTCTTCACCGGAGGAGCCGGACTACGTTGTGGACGGAGCCGACACCTGGACGATTATGTACACGTCGGGCACCACGGGAAGGCCTAAAGGCGTCATCCGGACCCATGAGAGCTACGTTGCTCAGTATTTTCTGAATGACGTGAACATGGGCGTGCTCCCTACGGATAAAGTGATGCTGGTCATGCCCATGTGCCACGTCAACTCTATTTTTTATTCTTTTCCCTACACCCTGGTTTCAGCCCCGGTCTTCGTGTACAACATGATCAGTTTTGATCCGGTCGATCTTCTCAAGACTATTGACAAATACGAGATCACGTTCACTTCCCTGGTGCCGACCCATTACATCATGATGCTGGCCCTGCCCGATGACGTGAAAATGAAAATTGACGTTTCCTCGATCCGGCAGCTTCTGATCTCTTCTGCACCGGCCAGGAAAGAAACCAAGCTCGCCATCATGGAATATTTCAAGAACTCGGAGCTCTGGGAGGCCTATGGAAGCACGGAGGGCGGCCTCGTCACCCTGCTCAGGCCCGAAGACCAGTTTAAAAAGCTGGGGTCCATCGGCAAGGAAATCTTCGGTACCGATCGTATCAAAATTCTGGACGAAAACAGGAATGAGGTCCCTGACGGCGAGGTAGGCGAGCTCTTCTACCGAACCCCCATGCTTTTCAAGGAGTACCTCAAGGAGCCTGAGAAAAGCAAACAGGCCTTTTTCGGTGAATGGTCTTCTGCCGGAGATATGGTCCGCAGGGACGAAGACGGTTACTACACTTTGGTGGACAGAAAAGCTAACATGATAATCACCGGCGGCGAGAATGTCTACCCATCCGAAGTGGAAGGATGTGTTGCAGCCAACCACAAGGCCGTCAGGGACGTTGCCGTCATTGGAATTCCTGATTCCAAATGGGGGGAAGCCGTCAAAGCGGTGGTTGTCCTCAACGAGGGGTATGAGCCAAGCGAAGCACTCGCCAAAGAGATTATTGAGGCGACCAAGGGCAAGATCGCCGGTTTCAAACGGCCCAAGACTCTTGATTTTGTCAAGGATGAGGAAATGCCCAGAACGCCTACAGGTAAGATTCTCCACCGCATTCTGAGAGAGAAATATGGAACATGGAGCGGACAAAAATAAGGAAATTCAAAATCATACGGGAGGTTAGACACAATGTTGACAAAAGCGTTCATTCCTTACAACGGTTACTATTCATCCCCTTTTTGTAGATGGCAAGGGACCATGGCCAACGAAAACGCCATTTCCCTGGGCGCCAAAACCGCGAGAAACTGGTTCCTCAAGAAAAAACTCGATCCCACCGTTCTGGAGTACATGTATTTCGGCACCACGATCCCCCAGCTTCACATGTTTTACAGCCACACGTGGGCATCCGCTATGCTGATTGATAACGCAAAGCCTTTGCCTGCGCTCATGGTCAACCAGGCTTGCACCACTTCGACCACATGTATCCATCTTGCAGCCGTAAACATCGAGGCGGGGACCTATGAATGCGCCTACGCACTCATGGCGGATCGCTGTTCCAACGGACCTCACACAATCTGGCCGAATCCTCTTGGTCCGGGCGGAGAGGTAATCTCCGAAAACTGGATGATGGACAACTTCAACGCCGACCCCAATGCAGGCTTGAAAATGGTGCAAACCGCCGAGAACGTCGCCAAAGATGCGGGAATCACGAAAGAGGAATGTGATGCCGCCACCCTCAGACGATATGAACAGTATCAGGATGCTCTGGCCGATGACCGGGCTTTCCAGAAGAGATATATGTTCCCTGCGGAGGTGACTGTCAGCAAGAAGAAGACCATTCTTATAGAAGCGGACGAAGGAATCACACCCACCACGGCTGAAGGGTTGGCCAAACTCAGACCTGTGGAACCGGGCGGTGTGATCAGCTACGGCGCCCAGACCCATCCAGGCGACGGCAACTGCGGTTTCATCATCACGACACGTGATAAAGCAAAAGCTTTGAGCGCTGACCCGAAAATTGAAGTCCAGATTCTTTCCTATGGTTTTGCCAGGGCTAAAAAAGGGTATATGGCCGCGGCCCCGGTGCCGGCGGCGGAAATGGCCCTGAAGGTCTCAGGACTCAAGATAAGCGACATGAAGGCGATCAAGACCCACAATCCATTCATCGTCAATGATATCAACATGGCAAAGAAAATGGGCACGGACGTGATGAAAATGAACAACTACGGGTCCTCTCTCGTATACGGCCACCCGCAGGGTCCCACGGCGGGAAGACTCATTGCAGAACTCATCGAAGAAATGGTCCTTTTGGGAGGAGGTTACGGCCTTTGGGCGGGTTGTGCGGCGGGTGACACGGCCGCAGCCATGATTTTTAAAATAGGATAAAAGGAGATCTCCATGCAAGGGCCGTTCTACCGCCATGGAACGGCCCTTTCCGTTTTCTTCATTCTTGTGACCACATATAATAGACTGTAGAAGGAGTGCGATGCGAGTTTCCCATCTAGTCACGCTCCTCCGTAGCAACAAACCTTGATCCGCATCGGATGAACTTACCTGTGATTCATGTCAAAGGCTCTCGTTCGATTGAGCCTCCTGTGGACACGATATGCGTGTTTGGGCTGAAAGCGATCGAGAAGCGGAATGGAACCCTTTATCCAACCCTTATCGAAAACTGAGGAGTAGAGTAATGACTGCTTATTACCTCGGTCTTGACATGGGCTCCGCCTTTTCCAAAGGCGTTCTAATGAAAACAGACCGGGTTGTAACCTCCTATGCTTGCCCTACAGGCGGGGAAATCAAGGTTACGGCGGAAAGGATCAGAGACGAAGTCCTGTTGAAAGCCGGAGCCGCAAAGCAGGATATCCTTAAAACGGTCGCCACCGGTTATGGCTCAAAAACGGTTTTCTTTGCCAATGTTACGGTGACGGATATGTCCGCTCATGCCAAAGGGGTCATCCACCTTTGCCCGTCAATTCGCACCGTTGTAGACATTGGAGATCTCTACAGCAAGGTGTTTCGAATCGACAGCCAAGGCAACCTCCAAAGCTTCCTCTTGAGCGGCAAGTGCGCCGGAGGAAGCGGAAGGGCCCTCACCATGATCGCCAAAGTATTGCAGCTCAAAATCGAGGAGATGGGGGAGATTGCTCTCCGCTCTACTAAAAAAGTGGAATTCAGTACAGGATGCGCGGTTTTTGCTGAGTCCGAAGCCGTATCCAGAATAGCAGAGGGGGTGGCCAAAGAAGATCTCCTGGCCGGGTTCTACCGAGCTCTGGCGGCACAGCTCAATGCTCTTGCAGAAAGACTCGGCCTTGAGCCGGATTACGCCATGGTGGGAGGAGGAGCTAGAAATGCAGGTTTGGTCAAGGCCATGGAAGATCTATACGGGTTTGAGATCGTTGTTCCTCCCGACCCGCACATGACTGCCGCTCTGGGCGCCGCACTGATTGCCGCCGAAACGGTCCGCCAGGAAATAAAGGTTCGACAATAAAATCCAGAGAGGTATAATCAATTAGTCGATTTCGAAAAGGAGATCATGCCCATGAGCGAAAAAACCGCCGTTATGTCCAGAGTGGACAGGTATTATGAAGATTACGGGCTTAGGGCCAAAGAACTGAGCCGTGAAGGAACGAAGATCATCGGCTATATTTGCTCTTTTGTTCCCTTGGAGATGATCACGGCTGCGGGATGTGTTCCTTTCAGGCTGAGAGGGAATATCCGAGAGCCTATAACCAAAGGCGACACCCTCATGGAGACGATTGTCTGTCCCTTCATTCGTAGTTGCTTTGATTTGGCCCTCAAGGGTCGATATGATTTCCTATCAGGCATGGTCATCCCCCATGCTTGCGACAGCATGGTGAGGGGGTACAGCGCTTGGAGCTTTTCACTGGAATTGCCTTACTTTCATTTCGTCAACATCCCTTCCGTGGTTAAGGAGTCCTCATTTGAGTTCTTTCAACACGAATTAAATGCTTATCGTAACAGCCTTGAGGACCTTGTAAAAAAGCCCGTCACCGACGCGGATCTTTCCTCAGCCATCAAGGTTCATAATCAAAACAGAACAAAGGTGAGAGCCCTCTATGAATTTCGCAAAGCGGATCCTCCGATCCTGTCCGGAACGGAACTCAGCAAAACGTTGGTCGTCGCGGCAAGTCTTCCTATCCACGAATCCAATGAGTTGCTTGATGAGGTGCTTGCGGAAATAGGAACCCGCCAAGAGTCGCCCTTTCAGCCGGGGCCGAGGATTTTGATCGACGGTCCATGCGTGGACAATATGGAGCTGATGAAAATTATCGAGGATCTCGGGGGGCACGTGGTCACAGACACTATTTGCAACGGTACCAGGGACAACTGGCCCAGGGTCAACGAAAATAAGGCCCCACTGACAGCCATTGCCAATCGCTACTTGGCAGGCATCAACTGCCCCAAAACCTACCGGGAAAATAAGGCAGGGACCTTTGAGGGGGACATCAAAGCACGGTTTGGCGACATCGGCTACTTTTCGAAATCTTTCAAGGTCGATGGGGCTGTCCTTTACACGTATAAGTTCTGCGATCCCTTTGGGTTCGAGGTCCCCGCAAGGAAAGCCTATTACGAATCAATACACGTTCCTTTGCTCTACCTGGAGGATCTCTACTCTGCAGGAACCATCGGTCAGTTGAAAACAAGGATCCAGGCTTTTCTAGAGATGATCGAGTAACCAGTGAAGGAGGTTTAGGCAATGGCTGAAGAACAAAGGAAACCAAAAAAAAGGATGACCGCGACCAAGGCGGCTGCGTCCATAGGCCCCATGGTCAAAGAGTTCATCACCGGAACCAACCGGGCAAGAGCGGAGGGAAAGAGGAAACTCGCTTACACCTTTATTGTGTGTCACCATGAAGAAATCCTGCGGGCCATGGATGTCCTGCCGGTGTGGACCGAAAATTTCGCCGGAATCTGCGGCGTGAAAAGGGCTGCGGAGAGGTTTCTCCAGAAGGCGGAGTCCCTGGGTTTTTCCCGGTCATTGTGTACATATGCCCTTTGCGGGTTGGGCTTCGACCAGTGGCGCGAAGAATTAGGAGAAATGCCCCCGGACGCCCCCTGGGGCGGACAGGCTAGGCCTGATTTTATGATTTCGAGCGGACAGATTCTATGTGATCCCAGAACCAAGTGGTATCAGGCGGCCCAGCAATTCATGCCCGATGTTCCCATCTACAATATCGATCTGCCCCATCCTCTTTTTGACCCCAAAAAAGATCATCGGGAAGTGTGGGGCTACTATCATAAATATATCGTAGATCAATTACGCGGTCTTGTCTCTTTCGTGGAAGAGCAAACCGGGAAAAAAATGGACTATGATCGCCTCCGTGAATTGGTTGCTTTAAGCGATCGAACTTGGAACCTCGTCCATGAAACATACGAACTTCGACAAGCTGTCCCCTGTCCCATGGGAACGGGAGATGCCATGAACACTATGGTCCCCCTCTGTTTCATGATGGCCACTCAAGAAGCTTATGATTTTTACGTGAACCTGAAGCAAGAACTGGAAGAGAAAATCGCAAGAGGGGAGGGGGAGGTGGAGGACGAGAAATACCGGCTCCTTTGGGGAGGCGGCCTGCCCGCATGGTATGCGCTTAACGACTTTAACTACCTGAACAGCAAGGGGGCTTCTTTCCCGGCTGAGACAACCTACCGTATGGTCGTTCCTATTTACGAAATGGACATTCCGGAGACTGACGACCCAATCGAACATATCGCCTGGAAATGGCTTGGATACTGGACTCATTGGTATGACAAGGCGAGAAACAGGCCCGGCTCGGAGCCTGACGTGGAGCGGCTTATCGAGTATATTGAAAATTATAAAATCGACGGTGTGGTAATGCATCTAGCTTTTTCTTGCCGCACCTGGCACGTTGGTCTTATCTGGCAGCTACATCAATTGGCCAAAATCTATAGACCCATTCCGGTTCTCATGCTGGGCGGAAACGGTAAGGGGGATAAGGTACAAAGAGAACTGCCTTCCCTGATTCTTGAGAGCGACATAATCGACATCACCTCATACTCAGAGATGGACACAAGGAACAAGATCGATGCCTTTATAGAAACCCTTGAATCGGTCCGACAGACCAAAGCCGCCTGAGATAAGATTCACCACCCGTTCGCTGCGCTCCCTGAAGACGCAAAGAACGCAGAGATTAACCCTGTCCGCTCAGGGGCTTTCGCATTATCCGGAAGCCCTGTGAATTGCAGGGGAGGAGGTGCGCTCGTCAAATGCCCGAGTACTTTGCAGGCATAGACATCGGCTCCACCATGACCAAGGCAGTGATCCTGAGCGATCGCATTATCGCCTTCGTCATCGGCCCCACCGGCCCGGAACAGCGTAGGCTGGCCGATAAGGTAATGGAAGAACTGCTTGACAAAGCCGACCTTCCCCTCAAAGCCCTCACCTATATCATCTCCACAGGCTATGGGAGGATAAATGTTCCCTTTGCAGACAAACAGGTCACAGAGATCAGTTGTCATGCCAAAGGCGTGGTGTTTCTGTTCCCAGGGGCACGAACAATCATTGACATCGGAGGACAGGACAGCAAGGGCATCACCATTGACGCCACAGGAAGGACGACGAATTTTATCATGAACGACAAATGCGCGGCCGGAAGCGGCAGATTCGTAGAGGTAATTGCCGACAGCCTAGGCATCGACCTCGATCGGGTTGGAGATATTTCTATTCAAAGCAATAGTCCCGCGCAAATCAGCAATATCTGCACGATATGGGCTCAGCAGGAAGTGGCCGCCCGGCTGGCGGAGGGTACACCTGTTCCGGATCTCCTTGCGGGTGTCCACCGGTCTTTGGCGGATCGCGTGGTGAGGATGGTAAAGCGACTGAAAATCTTACCGGACGTGATTTTTACCGGAGGAGGTGCAAAAAACAAAGGATTGGTCCAGGCCCTTGAGGAGTATTTGGATGCGAAAATCCTGGTGCCGCCCGAACCTCTGATTACGGGCGCTCTCGGAGCCGCTCTGCTTGGAAAAGAAATCTTCCATAGGGCCGTCAGCAAAAATCAACTTCTTGAAACAAAACCGAGGAGGCTTGAAACCATCCAGATCCTTTGAAAAGACTTGAACATCCTGCAAGGCTTTTAAAGATCTAGGAAGGATGAAAAGATAAGCCGATCAAACGGCGCTCTTTGGCAGGATATCATAGAATAAGGGAATGGTTTTGCGAATGCTTTTTGAGGATTTTGCTGATGTTGTTTCATATCACAAAAAGGAGGCTTTGCTATGTCTATGAAGGAATTATTGCGGAAGGTTCAGAAGGATTTGGAGAGTGCTCAGGCGGAAATTGCGAAACTCTATGAGCTCGTGGACAATCTGGAGAAGACTGTGGGCGGCGTGAAAGCAGTGAAAACAGTAGAATCAACCCTCGCACCGAAAAAGGAGATTAAACCCAAGGCCCCCGCAAAAGGGACGGCTACACAGAAGGTCCTAACACTGATAAAGAAAAACCCCGAGGGAATCTCCACTGATGTCATTATGAAACAGACCGACCTGGAGAGAAAGACGGTTTACGGGGTCCTGAACAAGGCCAAGAAGCAGAAGAAGATAAAAAGCCCAAAGCGAGGGATATACGTGACGGTTTAGCCCGAGTCTCTGCCTTTTATCGCACATACCCGGTATGTCCCCTGCACCATCGGCCGGTTAGATCAACACTACGTCAAAAAGCATTCCGTGGTGCCGGGGATTTTCATGGCTATATGATCTGTTTCGAGAGGCTTTCACGGGACAGAAATGTTCATGCCCACAGTGGTATAGGGACACCGTTCTTTGAAGTGTTGCCGTAACAGATTCTGAGCTGCCGCGCCCGTGCAATGCAGTGGCACAAGCAATCCGGGTTGATGTTTGTCGATCTCATTGATAATTCTTTTTACGGCTTCTGAAGGAACAAAATTAAGATGAAACCCTCCAATCAGAGCGAAAATGGGCTCCCCGGGAAATAAGGTTGAAGCTGCCCGGAGAGTATTTATCACTCCTGCGTGGCAGCAACCCGTGATGATAACCAGCCCGGCCTTTTCGAGGCGAATGAAAATGGATAGGTCGTCTTCGAATTGATCCGCAACCCAATCATCTCCCTCCTTTCGTACGGCCGCCGAAAAAAGAGGATCCAGAGTGCTGCTTCGCGGTATAAAGCCGCTGATCCAAACTCCAGATCCTATCTGCCGAGGGCTTAGAGCTGGAAGCAACGGCTGTGACATGAGGGACTCAATTTCATCTTGAAAAATGGACCATGGTCCTGCCATGGAACCGTCCGGTTGACGTATAGCACGAGATCCGAAGGCCCGGGGATGAACAACCAGAGGAGCGCAAACCGATTTATCCTCCAGAAGGCCGGTCAAGCCCCCGTAATGATCGATGTGGCCATGGCTGAGAATCAGGTAATCGGCTCGACGGGGGTCAATTTCGAGAATTTCCAGATTCCGGCGTAGGGCCGGTCCTCCCCGGCCGAAATCGTACAAGATCCTGCAGGATCCGCTTCTCCCCGGCCCTTCAATCTCGATCCAGATGGATAGACCCTGTTCGGCAAGCAAGGAAGAACACCTTCCTGGACGGGGATAACGTATCGGATGCTGATCTTGTAGAAAAATGTCGATAACGTTGTCCACCACAACGGTGATTGAAACCCTTGAAGCCTTAAGGGGCTCCCCTCTCATAGCACCACTCCCCTAACCGATCTGCATGCTGGAAGGTATCATTACGGCAAACTGTTTTTCATCCCTTTTTCAGGGCTCGCGTCTGCAGCTCTATTATTTGCGCCAGCCCTTTTCCCTGTAATATTTCTCCGCGGCCGGATGCATTGGAACGCCGATATCCTGAGGCATCATTTCCCTCTTTCCCAAAGCCATAGCCTTAACCATGCCACTATATTTTTCAAAATTCTTATCGATGTTTTCTACAATAGCATAGGCGACATCGTCAGGCATATCCTTTCGGACAATTACAACCACTCCTGCGGAAACGCCCGGTATTTCAGCTTCCACTCCAGGATAGGCTCCCTTGGGCAGAGTATATACGTCCAAACCCTTGTGGTTTCCGATAATTTTCTTTATTGCTTCTTGAGACAAAGGCAACAATCTGATTTTTCTCTGACTGCCGGCGCTGACGAGAGGTGGGGCCGGATAAGCCATGGCCCCGTACAGAATGCAATCGATGTGGCCGTCAATAAACTGCTGGCCGGCTTCTGCAAAGCTTAGATATTTCGTGTCAAAATCATCCGGCGACATTCCATAGGCTTCCATCACATACCTTGAGACTACCGCAATTGCAGACCCCTTGGGTCCCGGGGTAATCCTTTTCCCTTTCAGATGAGTAATATCCGTGAATGAGGAGTCTCCCCATACGGCTATTTGGGTAGGCTCCGGAAACAAGACAGCCAGTTGTCTTATGTTTTTAAGCTCGCCCTTATCTTTAAAATCCTCCTTGCCTTCCCACGCCTCTGCAGCCGTGTTGGAAAAGGAGAAGGCCGCATTGATTTTCCCGGAATCTACAGCCACGACATTTGCCGCGCCGCCGATAGGCATGGTCGAGCCTCTCAACCCGGGCTTGCTCTTTATGAGGTCTTCAACCATGGCCGCGCCCAGAGCCTGCCACACACCACCCGCAGGAGCTGTTCCCCATCTTACATCATAGGCATTTACGGCACTGATGCCACCTGATATAAATGTTATGGAAACTCCGCAAAAACACACCAAAACAAAAATGCGAATACTTCGGAACATGTTCACCTCCTGTAATTTTAATGGTTTTTTGTCGCACGTTAATGAGCACAGGCACTGCTTGCAGCATCCTCTGCACATTGCCTCCATCCTCTTTCGGATTCCTTTTTGTTGAACAGCTTATCTGTGCAGGAGAAACGGTTCAACCCGTCAGGTTTTGCCATTCCCTCTGTGGAATCATCACCTGAGCATCCTTTTTCGGCCATAGAACTGAACAATCACTAAAAAAGTTAATAACAACCCCCCCACCAGGCTGATCTTTTTTTCGGGCATTATCAATGCAACACCAAGAAAAGCAGCTAGGAATCTTTCAAACCATTTTAAATTCCGGAGAAAAAACCCTACGCCTGCTACGGCAAAGCAAATAGCTCCCAAACAAGCAGTTATGAAGTCAATAAAGATTTTTAATGCCGGCCCTTGAAGGAGGAGTGATTGATCGTAAGCAAACATAAAGGGGACGACAAAGGCAACTGCACCCGTGCGAGTAGCAACCCAGCCCGTCTTCCATCCATCTGATCCGGCAATGGCTGCTGCAGTAAACGCGGCTGCCGCTACCGGGGGGGATATCAATGAGAGACAAGCAAAATAAAAAGCAAACAAATGTGCCGCATTTTCCGCCAAACCCATCGCCGTCAGGGCTGGGATGACCGTGGCAACCTGAACTATATACGCAGGGGTGGTTGGCATGCCGGCGCCAAGAATCAGCGAAATGATCATAGCCATGAAAAGAGCAAGGAGCAAGTGCCCACCGGAAAGGTCGATAAATGCGGTTCCAAGCCTGTTGCCCAATCCTGTCAAATCAACGGCACCGACAATTATCCCCGCCACGGCGGTAGAAACAATAATAATGAGTAGTCCCTTGCAGCCATCCTCCAGGGCGGCCATCAAGCCCGGGAGACCCATGCGGGTAGAAGAGCGAAGCTGGCTGCAGCCAATTGCCGAAATTACGCCCCAGCCGCCGGCCAATCGTGGAGTATACCCGGCTACCAGGATGTAAATGAGGATGCACAGCGGGATGAGCATGTGGCCATAGTTTCTAATGGTCTCCTTTACTGTACTATCGGATTGCATGCCCGGCAGTCGAAGGCGTCGCGCTTCAAGATCAACGGTGAAGAAAACTGAGATGAAATACAGCACTGCCGGGAGCAAGGCGTAATAGATTATGGTGGAATACGGTATTCCGCTGAAAGCAGCCATAACAAAAGCAGCCGCCCCCATCACAGGCGGCATGAGCTGTCCTCCTGTCGAGGCCACAGCCTCTACGGCACCGGCAAATTCCGGCTTGTAACCGGCCTTTTTCATCATGGGAATGGTAACCACACCGGTGGTTGCGACGTTAGCCGCGCCGCTGCCGGTGACCGTTCCCATAAGGGCACTGGCTATAACGGCTACTTTCGCCGGGCCACCCACCATTGATCCCGCAATCGCCATTGCGAGATTGCTGAAGAGAAGAGCCCCTCCACTATGTAGTAATATCGAACCGAAAATAACAAACAAGGCTATTTCAGTGGCCGAAACGCCCAAGGGGATTCCGTAAATCCCGCCAAGGGAGAGATAGTTGAAATCGATGATATCTGTCCAGGTTACGGAGGATGCGTGGAAAATACCACCCAGATATGGCCCCGCAAAAGGATAGAAGAGAAAAACCAAGGCAATGAAGAAGAGGCCTTTATTAAACAAGCGCCGCGTCGCTTCAAGGACAATGAAAATCATCCCGATGCCTAAAACGATCTCATACCAAAAGAGGTCTGTGATGAGTGGGAAGCGCTCTCCCACAAGCCAGTCGTAGCGGAAGATTTGGTACCCGGCAGCCGCAATCACAAAAAAGATCGTGATCCAATCCAACCAAGAAGGACTTGCAAGCCTTTTTCGCCTGATCAGGCCGGCCCGAATGAGAAAAAGAAAAATCAGCCCCAATCCAAGATGAATGGTTCGCTGCAAAAGTGAGTCCAGTGCTCCAAAGAGAGAGGTATATATCTGGAAAACAGCCAGCGCTTGGGCTGTCAGTGCAGCGACCTTCTGCTCCCAAGTTTTAGCGTTCCAATATTCTTCCCAGGTTTTTTTCTTCATCCAGAATCTTCGACTTCAAGAGACTCACAAGCCGGTGCAGGTAGTTTTCAAGCCCCTGCAATCCTTCACTTTTAGGATAGAGCCCTCCAGACGTCTTCCATGGCAACAGGATTGTCGAACAGGTACTGTCCTGTGGCGCGGGCCACGGCGTTATGAATGGCTGGAGCCGTGGGTAGCAGAGAAGGCTCGCCCACCCCTTTGGCACCATAGGGCCCTGTAGGTTCAGGGCATTCTACGACTGAGATGTGAAATTCAGGTACTTCCATGGAGGATGGAATCAAATAAGCGCGGAACCCGGGATTCAAAATCCTGCCTTTTTTTACGATGACATTTTCCAAAAGTCCATACCCTAAACCCATCATTGCGCCGCCCTGAACTTGGCCGTAGACGTGGACCGGATGAATCATTTTCCCGACGTCATGTGAGGCGATGATCCTCAAGACGTTAACTTGGCCTGTTTCCCGGTCTACCGAAACCTGAGCGGCGTGCGCGGCAAAAGCGTACGTAGCATAAGGAGAGCCAAGCCCTGTTTCCTTGTCCGTAGGGGTAGTCGGCGGATCAAAGATCCCTTCAGCCAGCAGTTTTTCATTAACCAGCGTATCCACCGCTTCACGAAAGGAGATCTTTCTGACTCCGCAATGATAATGCCCATCCTCAAAAACCAAATCCATTACTCCCCAGTTTGCTGCTACCTTCTTGCCGACCTGCCCGGCAAGATGATGACAAGCTTCGGTTACGGCCCGACCCACGACATACGTGATCCGACTGGCGGTCGAGGTGCCGCTGTTGGGTGTGGTGAGAGTATCGGCTGATAAAAGGTTGAAGTCCCCTTGAGAGAGCCCCAGATTTTCAGAAGCAATTTGAAGTAGAGTCGTGAAAGCTCCCTGTCCTCCGTCACCGACCCCTACACAAAGCTGCACTTTTTCTCCGGGTTCGACCGACATCTGAGCGACGCCCGGATTGGGCAACCCTGTCAAACCAATACCATAGTAAATGATCGCGAGTCCCCATCCCGTCAAGTACTGAGGATCTATTTCCCTGGGATGTGGAGGCAAAGATTCTTGAATTCTTTCCACTTCACCAAGGCATTCCGTCAAGCCGACAGAGGCTTTTAATGTTTGCCCTGAAGCATTTTCTTCTCCCGCCTGCAAGCAGTTGATTCTCCGGATCTCGAAGGGATCCTTCCCGACGGCCTCTGCAAGCAGATCCATCTGGGATTCGCAGGCGATTGCCACTTGGGGCACACCGAACCCGCGCATGGACCCGCAAACCGGATTATTGGTGTAGACAAGGCGTCCCTTCACATGAATATTCTTTACACGGTAAGGCCCTACAGCGTGGACAACCCCCCGGCCGATTATCGAAGGTCCGTATGAAGCATATGCACCGGTATCAACGAGAATATCGACCTTGACCGCCTCTAGATGCCCCTCCTTATCGGCGCCTGTTGTCATCTGAATGATATAGGGATGCCTTTTGGTAGATACCTCAAAAGATTCCCGGCGCTCATACACCATCTGCGCAGGGAAACCCGTCAGGCGAGTGACGATGGCGGCATAGTATCCGGGAGATAGGCCTTGCTTGTCTCCGAAATAGCCGCCAATGGGCGCGCAGATCACTCGGATGTCCTTGCGATCCAAGCCTAAAATTTTTGCCAGCTCATCCTGCTCAAAATGGGCGTGCTTGGTAGGAAGTTTGACAGTCAACTTCTTTCCATCCATGTATGCCGTGCCGGCTTCAGGCTCAAGATAGGAATGCTCTATCCTCTGGGTACGGTAGGTATTGGTTATGACATAAGCGCATTTTGAAAGAGCAGCTTCCACATCCCCCTTGATCATCTTTTTTTCAAAAAGCAAATTGCCGGACTCATGAATACGGGGTGCCTCGGGTCGAAGCGCTTCCTCAGGGTCGAAAACAGCAGGAAGATCGCGGTAACCAATGCTGACCGATTCCTTGGCGCTGTTTGCCGCGCGCAAGCTCTTCGCAGCAATAAGTACGACGGGATCGCCGACTCTGCGAACCCTTTTAGAGCATAGTACCGACTCATCTTTAATTCTTGTTCCTGTTGCATTGGCGCCCGGGAGATCATGGGCGGTCCAGACTCCTACTACTCCTGGGATATTCTTAGCCGATGATAAATCGATTTCAAGGATCTCCGCGTGGGGCCGGTCCGACCGAGCTACCTTAACATAAAGCAGGTCGGGAAAAACCTCATCCCCGGCATAAACTGTCCGCCCTGTAACCTTCTCCCGCCCGTCCACCTTAGTAACGGATTGCCCGATGGTTGTGTAGACTCTCATGTTTATTTCTTCCGCTTCGGTTGATAAATCATCTCCTTGCTTAAGCCTCCAGGTATCCTGACAACTGCAGATGCTGCTGTTCCGCCTACAAAAACATGCGGGCTTTTTTCTTTGCGGAAATAGACATCGCAGAAGGGGCAGTGCAGCTCTACATCCAGGGAATACAGAAGCATGTCGGCATAATATTTTTTCTTGCAAGCCGGACAAACCACATTGAAAATGTCCATCCTCATCCCTCCAGATATTCAGAGAGGTTTATTTTCTTTCTTATTTCTTCGGGCACCTCTCCCCGTTGTGGAAAGGGGCGATCGAGCGGCAGGGTAGCATCGATTATCATCCCGGAAGACTTGATCTCATGCCGAAGAGACGGATCAAGGACTTGTCCCTGTAAATTCTTGAGTATGGTCACATCCTGGTCGGCCTGGACGCGAGAGGCTAGGGCCCACATAACTTCAGCCTTGTTTTCCGGGTCTACGTCGGAGTCCACCACAATGACGTGTTTAATAAAGTTGCTGGCCGACATGGCGGCCATAGCGGCCCTCATAGGTTCTCCCTCTGTTTTTTTGTTGAGGCTGATAATCAAATTAAACGGCCCTCCAGACCCCACCCAGCAGGTTTTTACGATACCCGGCACCGCTTCTCTGGCCCTGGAATAAATCGAGGCTTCGATCGGAAGATGAGCATTTATATGCTCGGTTTTACATGGGAAGATATCGATGATCGTGGGATTCTCCCTGCCGTATACAGCATCAACCTCAACTACCCAGGACAACCTTTGGGCACCGGTGTAGCCGGTGAACTCGCCGAAAGGCCCTTCGACGCAACGTCGACGAGCAAGTATTCTCCCTTCTAGGACAATTTCAGCATCGGCCGGAATCCAGAAATCTTCCCCCCATGTCTCAGAGGAGACTAAGCGAAGACCATGGCCCATAACGCCTCCTGTGGCTGCATATTCATCCAGACCTATAGGCACTAACATCGAGCCCGTAAGGTGAAAAGCCGGATGGTGGCCTAGAACCACAGCTATGGGCAGATCTTTCCCTTCCGCCTCCTGTGCGGCAAAATAAGACCAAAGGTGACGAGGCGACATATAGATTGCCAAGTGCCTTTCATCCAGGTACTGCATCCTGTTCCAGGAAACATTGTATCGACCGTGTGGGTCCCTGCTGACCACCACGGGAGTAAAGTACGGCCCTCCATCCAATTCCGTGTGGCGAACAAGCGGCAAACGACTCAAATCCACACCGCCCCCTTTGTGCAGAAAGCCACGAACCGGTGCTTCTTTAAGTCGAATTCTATTTGGAGAAAAACCCTCTGAGGATTTTTTCAAGATAAGCTCGAGCAACTCCATTCGCTTATCGGAATTGATCCCTAAGGCAAGTCCTATCTTACGAAATGTGCCGAATGTATTATTCAGTATTCTGCAGCTTGTTGCACGGCCCTTGACATCGGTGACCTTCTCGAAAAGCACGGCTGGAAAGCGCCCCTTCCGTTCCAAACCATCTACGATCGCTGCCGACTCAAAGTTCGCGGGATCCACTTGCCTGCTCACCCGATTCAATTCATCCGGAGCCTCCTTAGACAGCAAATCCAGCCATGTATTAAGGGTTAAGATCATTTCTCCGATTCCTTTATCTTCTTGACTGCCGATAGCACCGCTTCAATTATCTGAACATATCCCGTACAGCGGCACAAATTGCCGGATAAACCTATCTTTATTTCCTCAGCCGTTGGGTTGGTGTTCTTTTCCAACAGATGACGAGAGCTCATGAGCATTCCGGAGGTGCAGTATCCGCATTGCACAGCACCTGTCTCCAGGAATGCTTCTTGCAGAGGATGGAGTTTTTTACCGTCCTCCATTCCTTCCACAGTTTCCACCGACAGCCCCTGGCATTTGAGCGCAGGCGTAAGACATGAAACAACGGGTAACCCGTCGATTAACACCGTGCATGCTCCACATTCCCCCTCTTCACACCCTTTCTTGGTTCCCCTCAAATTTAATTGATCACGCAGTACTTCAAGAAGACTGGCATCGGGTTCCACTTCAACAGAATGTGTTTTGCCGTTCACCTTCATTTTCAACTTGGCTTTATCCCTCATAGGTAAGCCTCATGTCTGCGCTCCGCTGCAGGGCACGACGAACTATCACTGAAACCATGGACCGCCGAAAATCCCGGGACCCTCGCAGCAGGCTGTCGCGCGGTTGACTCTCCCGGGCTGCCATATCCGCCGCTTGCTGAAAAACCTCGGCGTTCATCTTTTTGCCGACAAGAAAAGATTCCGCTTTGACGGCCCGGAAAGGCTTTGGTGATACCGGTCCGACGGCAATGCGAGAAGATGCAACTGAGTCATCGTCATGTAATTCAAGACAAACACCGGTATTTACGACCGGTAGAGTCAGCGTTCCCCTCGTAGAGAGCCTCTCGAAGGCATTAACCATCCTTTTTCCAGGTATTTTTACGGTTATGCGGGTAATTAATTCCCTTGTGCTATCAACGCAACACAAACCGAGGCCAGCGTATATATCGGGGAGACTCATTTGTCGCGTTCCGGCGTAAGCGGCTATAGTCACTGAAGTTTCAAAAGCATGAAGAGCAAGAGCAGCGTCAGCGCCGGGCTGGGCGGAGACGATATTCCCTACCAATGTACCCATGTTTCGTATCTGTGGAGAACCAATCTGACTGCAAGCGCATGAAAGAGCCGGAAGGTATTGGTTCAGGAGGGTTGAATTTGCAGCATCTGAGTGGGTGCACATGGCACCTATGTGTATTAAGTCATCTTCCTTCACTATCTGTGATAAGCCCGGAATTCGGCTGATATCCACCAGCATTTTCGCCTTGTTTCGAGCGCGCCTTTGCTGGAGTACAAGATCAGTGCCCCCGGCAAGGATTCGCGCGGCCCTCTGCTTTTCTTCTAAAATCGCCAGCGCTTCCTCTAAACTCTGCGGCAAGAAGTATGCTTCCCAATCCATGATAGATTCCTAGTTAATTACCTGCGAGTCATGCTAAAATTTCAGAATGAGGAAATGGTCCGACCCTTTCCCAAAAATGAGCCATCTCTTCAACATGCTCTTTCATCAGGCGCCTAGCAAGATCCGGGTCAGAGATCAGAACGGCCTCATATATCCGTCTATGGGTATCGTTACACTTGTACCTATGGTCTATGGAAAGGCGGAAATCTTTGACCGTCCGATAAAGAAGCTCCATTAGGCTCTTCGCTATAAGAAGAAGAACTACATTTCCGGAAGCCTCCGCCAAACTGATGTGAAACTCCATATCGGTGATGCACCGATCTCCTCCGGTCTTTATATTGTTTTCGTAATAGTCTATAGATTTTTTGATTTTCGCCTGAGCCTCGGAGTCTGCTCTTTGTGCTGCAAGCCATGCAATGGCAGGTTCTATGTACAATCTAGCTTCAGTGAGATCTTCTACCGTCGCTTTGCCGAATCTCAATAGAATTGATAAAATTTCGCTAAAAGAATCTGGGTTAGGCTCTGAGACGAAGATGCCTCCCCCGGCACCCCTTTTTATTTTCAGGAGACCACTTTTCTGCAGGCTGAACAAGGCTTCCCTCACCGGCACCTGACTCACCCCGAATCGCTCAGCAAGTTTTTTTTCCGTAGGTAGTTTATCCCCAACATTCATGGATGAGCTGAAAAGAAGTTCTTTTATTGAATCGGCAACCTCATCAGAAATACGCTTTCTATGTTTAGGAGCAATAACACTCATTTATAATTCTCCATTTCCTAAGCATGGAATCCGAATCTCTATTTTTAGATTCCGAATTTACCGAACTTGATTCGATCTCTCTCTAAAAGCTAGCCAAACATATTTGAAATTTCGTAACACTTTGGCTTTTTGAAAACAGCCTAAGCACCAAGCATGGGGGTCCCTCTCAAAACTGCAAAACGAAGACGCCTCACCACACTATGCAGCTTTAGGCAACGGGTGAGGCGGGCGGAGATCCTATGAGGTAAGTCCACGAACGCTCAGCCCTCGAAGTTACTGTGAAGCCCCGC